>JAJFUZ010000358.1 GCA_021372155.1 Parachlamydia sp.
ACGACCGATGCAGGCAACCCCGTAGGGGTTGTCGAAGCAGGGCGACGAAAAAAGATCACGGAGATGGGCTATTCCGAGAGGATTTTTCAGCGGGAGCTGCTGGCATCAAGCCACCTAAAATGATTGCGACCAAATAGAGTGCGGGAATATCGGCATATAAGTGGCCATATTCTTTGGTTTGGAAAGCCTGAAAAAGCATGATCGTCGCATGCACTAGACTCGACCAGACTGTAAACCAGATCAAGCTGCGATTGGCAAGAGGATCTCTGCTCGCCAGCAGCAAAAAGACCCCCAGCGTAGCATAAATGCCAAGGATCATCTGTTCATAGTGAACCTGATTCGGCTCCCATCTCCAACCAGAAGGCCAAAATTGCATCGCTGGATATATCCCTAAAATCAAAAAAAGGCCGAACGCGATCAAAGCGTAACGAAGAAGCTGCATTTTAGTTTCAGGTTTCATTCTATCCTCCTTCATTTAGCTACTCCTTCCCATATTTACGTTAGATCGTCAAGCTAAATATTTATTCTAAAAAATTTGACATTTCCCATCCTTATTTGCAAAAATTTGACAAAATAGGACTGCTGGGAGATGTGATGAAAAAAAAAGAGGAGTGGCCAGAAATCGTCTTTAGCTCAAAAGCTAGTCGCATCTCGCAAGCAATTCGGCGTGGCTTCAAAAACGGCGCCCTGCGGAAAATCGCTCACAAAATCTAGAGATGATAGGCTTTGGCTAACCTTCGTACAACTCGAACCTTTGGTTTTCTCGACAGAATTCCTTCACCTCGCCGGCATAAGCATCATTATTCCATTCTGCGTCCTTGTTTTTTTAATATTGTCATTAATATAATTAAAATAGTTATTAAGCAAGGAGATTTAGTATGTCATTTGAACCAATTCCTTTTTATCGATCCGTCAACATGTCACCCGAGCAAATGATCCAACATGGAATAGATAGAAACGCAGGACTATCGACTAATCCAGCCTACAGCAATTCTGTGTTTTCCATTATGAGGGACCCAGATAGTAGCACAACTCAGGTGATCAGAGTTAATTTCAACGATTTGGCAAGAAAAATTCAGCATGCTGTTACGAATCCCTCTGGAGAATTAAAATTTTACTGGTTTGAACTATCTAGCATGAGAGTCCCTTTAAATCGCACATTAGATGGTGCTATACAGTGTGGCGTTCCGGAGAATCCCAGATTTAAAGAAATTAGACTACAAGCATCTTTAGATCTAGCGTCAGCAGGAAGTGATGAAAGAGAGCGTCAATATTTTGTAAGGGTGTGGATAGAGCAATAAAATTTACGAGATGCCCTAGCCAGCGTGCTGGAACTTGTTTTTCCATGACGTCTGTTTTTTATGATAATAATCCAAAAATGTCAAATTCGACGGAAAATGCAGACAAAAAATGTCAATTATGACACTTTTTGCTATGAAAAGAAATGTATTCGACGAGCTGATTACCTGGAAAGACAAAGAAAAGCGCAAACCTTTGATCTTGAAAGGGGCCTGACAGGTGGGCAAAACCTATTTGCTGGAGGAGTTTGGAAAGCAGTGTTTTCCTCGAACTCACTATATTAACTTCGAAAAAAGATTAAGCGACTCAAGCTGAGCATGGACAGACTTGGCGGGCATTAAGACAGAGATGTCATCGACTTTATGTCTCTCCAATGACTTACTGGCAACTGCCGATTCGCCCTGCTCTTGTTTAGGCTGAATGCTGTTTCGAAGATGCATATCAAGGGGCTTCACACATGCTTCCGCAGCTTGCTGTGCGAGCAATGTCCCAACGTCGGGTTCCATGGCTTCCTTATCTGTCCGTTGCTGTGCAGGAGCTGTCTGACGGGGCAACGTTTCTCGATGTCCTTCTGCTTCGTGAGCAAGCTCTGCCGCGGCAGATGGACTCTCTGGCGGCTTTTGAAGGGAGCTCCTCTCTTCGCCATGGAATTCTTGCCTTGTTCGCGACTCGCCCTTTCTTTTTGGAGCCGTGATTTCGCGGGTATGGGCTTCCAGCTCTTCCATGACGGTATCTTTTACTTCCTTCTTGGCTTCATTTGCCTTCATCTTCACATAGCCCTTGCCCATTTCTGAAGAGCCTTTTTGAAAATGTTTCATGGCTTCCTGGCTGGCACGCTGGGCTTCTGCATATTGGGGATGCTGCTTCGCCATCGTGGCATACTGCTTCGGATTTTGAGCTCCACTTTTGCGGCACTTGAGCCTGTTTGCACCTGGTGCGAGATGCTCCATCACATTTTGCAGATGTTTTGTGGCTGGGCCAGTCAGATACTTTTCCAGTAAGGCAGCTCCTTCTTTTTCAATTGAGAAGCCTACAGCGCGCATGCCTGTTTTAGCTAATGGGTTTAACATAATTTAACTATAAGTATAATAATTATTACATCGTTAACTTAGATAGTTTAGATTATTGCTTTTAGTTAACTATTTATTATTGTTTTCTTTTGTAGAATGTGTAATTAAAATTTAGCTTGACGGAGATGTCTTCTCGAGATAGAAACCGGAAGATGGAAAGTAGATGTTCACCAACCTCCACCCTTTCTTGGAAGAGCGAGGCGGACGCAATGGCCAGATTCGTGAGGAGGCAATAGCCGAAGCGCTATTGCTAAGACCCTGACTGCTGCCTTAGTTCCTCTGGAACCGCAGCGAAAGCTCTCGCGCTTGAAAGATCCGAAAAGGGATCGTATTGAACTAATACGACCCCTTTTCGGATCTTCCAAGCCCGAGGCTTTGGCACGGTTCCAGAGGAACTAAGGCAGTAGTCAGGGTCTACCGAAAGAAGCTGGGCAGGGTGTCCGTCGCAGCCTTCCACGAAAGGGAAGAGGTTGGTGAGCATATACGCAAAAGGTTGGTTTTTGATGCATAAATGGCAGATGGCCCTCGGCTTTTATCAAGATGCACAGACAGCCGAAACTGTCCTGCGCAAACTCAAAAAGCACGGAGTGATGCGCTGCGCCCTCATCCAGCGAGACCATGAGGGGCGTCTCGAAACGCAAACATATCGACTTTCTCCGATCCTCATGGCCTTACTTGCGGGACTTGGTGTCGCCTTTGTCCTGCTTCTTCTGACACAGCCTGCCTATCTCTCCCTGATTCTCACAGCGGTGATGCTGACCATGGCAGCTGTTGTAGCAAGAATGCTGATTGACTTGGACCATTGTAAAATCGAACCTGACATGATCCAGCAGCTGGAAAGGCTGGTCATACCAGACGAAACGCTAGTTGTCGTTCAGATTGAACCTAAAGATGCCCCTTTTACCCTCAGAATCCTTCGTCAGGTCGAAAGCGGCCATCCCCTCTCATTTCTTTTGCGCTCTCCTGCAATCGAACTGGCTGAACCCTATGATATCATCAAAGAGCCTCTCACGCTTGAGCAGATGCATGCGCGTGCCAGCCATCTTGCTGAAACACTGAGACTTTCGTCAGAAGATGTCGGTTTCTTGAAAACACGCGGCCATCCTTTACTGAAAACCCTCAATGACAGCGCTGCGACCCTTGCGGAAATCAGGCAAAACGTGGCCCAGGCTGAGCATGTCGAACAGACGATCACCTCTTCGGCAGAATGGCTGCTGGACAATGCACATGTGATTGGAGGCAATATCGAAGAGGTGCGCCGCAACCTCCCCAAAAAGTTTTACCGGGAGTTGCCCCAAATTCTGAAAGGAAAATGGGCGGGCCTTCCTCGCATCGCCCTTGTTGCGCAGGACATCATCGATTGCACAGCCTATCGGCTAAGCCGTGAAGCTATCGTGGACTATCTCAACAGCTTTCAGGCTATAGAACCCCTGACAATCGGCGAACTCTGGGCACTGCCTCTCATGCTGCGCTTGAGGCTAATCGAAGGACTTAAATGGCTGGCTCTCGACATCGACAGACGCCTTTGCGAAAGTGAATCGGCGGGCTTTTGGGGTAACCGGCTCCTCAATGTGGCGAGGAGAGATCCTCAGCAGCTTCAGAATTTTCTCAATATTCTTGACTTGGAGAAATCGACCCCCTCTTCGCATTTTGCCGAGGAATTGCTCGAGCACCTGTTCGACGATGAAACGATTCTCCCACCCGTTCGAGCCTGGCTGGAGCAACGGCTTGGCGCAGAAACAAACGAAATTCTGCACCGCGAACAGATGCAGCATTCGACAGAACAGGTGGCATTTTCCAGCGCAATCGTCAGCCTCATTTCGCTAACACATCTCTCATGGCCCGATATATTCGAATCCATTTGCCGGATCGATGCCCTGCTGGCCAAAGATCCTGTCTATGCCGAGCAGGATTTTTCGACTCGCGACTGCTATCGCCATGCCGTCGAAACAATTGCCCGCCATTCTCATGAAAGTGAAAGTCGCGTTGCAGAAGTCGCGCTGCAGCTTGCCGAAAATGGAGGGGATGATGCTGCCCGTCACGTGGGTTTTTACTTCATTGACGCGGGCCGTCCGATCCTGGAGTCTCAAGTCAACTGCCGTCTCACTTTCCTGCAGAGGGTGCGCCGCGGTCTGCACAACCATGCGTCCCTGAGCTACTTAGGCGGTTTGGCAGCCATCACTTTACTGATCGAAAGCGCCCTTTTCGCCCTGATGAGCTATTGGCGAGCAGACTGGCAACATCAGGTACTCTTTGGTCTGCTCGCCCTTTTGCCAGCAAGCGAATTGAGCCTTCAAGTGATGAATTTGATTCTTACAAGAATTCTCCCTCCCCATCTGTTGCCCAGGTTTTCCTACAAAGAGGGCATTCCTAACGAGGCGAAAACACTTGTCGTCGTGCCAGTATTGCTGACTAATCCTCAGGAGATTGACGAACACATCCACAACCTGGAAATCCGCTACCTGGCTAATCCCGATCGCTCTTTGCTTTTCGGGCTCTTTTTTGACTTTACAGATGCCCCACAAGAGCACATGCCCGAAGATCAGGCTCTTTTGGAGAAAGCCATCAAGGGAATTCAAGCTCTGGATCAGAAATATGGCCCCGACAGGTTTTTTCTGTTCCATCGCGAACGCATCTGGTGCTCAAGTGAAGGCTCTTGGATTGGCTGGGAAAGGAAAAGGGGCAAGTTAGAATGTCTGAACCGTTTCCTGATCGATCCCGCCGAACCCTGCGTCTCTTTGAAAGCAGGAACAAAAGAGACTCTGACAAACATTCGGTATGTCCTTACTCTCGATGCCGACACGCTCCTTCCCAAAGACGCTGCAAAAAAACTGATCGCAACGCTGGCCCACCCTCTCAACGCACCCCGCTTTAATGCAGAAGGTCAACTGCTGCGGGGATATGCGATCATTCAGCCCAGAGTTAATGCCGACTTTGCCAAAACCAGACTTTCCTGGTTTTCACGTCTCTTTTCCGATGTCGCCAATACCGATCCCTATTCGCAGGCTGTTTCAGAAATTTATCAAGATCTCACGTATGAGGGCATTTATCAGGGAAAAGGCATCTATGACCTCCAAGCCTTTCACCGTTTACTGACAGGGATGTTTCCAGAAAAGCACCTTCTTAGCCACGACCTGATCGAAGGCAGTTACGCGCGCACAGCTTTTGCGAGCGACATCAGCCTGTTCGAAAAGTTTCCAGTCGATTATGCCACCTGGGCAAAACGCCAGCACCGCTGGATGAGAGGGGACTGGCAGATTGTGGACTGGCTGTTTGGCAACACACCTGCAAAAGAACAAGCCAACCCGCTGACGATCATCAATCGATGGAAAATTCTGGATAACCTGAGGCGCGCTCTACTGCCCGTCGGGATGACTGCTTTGCTCGTTTCTTCCTGGTTCTTGTCATCCCATCCATGGTTCTGGACAGGATTTGCTATTCTTGTCCTGTTCCTGCCGACATTTATCCAGCTGCTATCCAATGCTGTCAAGTACTCCGTCATCTGGAAGGATATAGCCCAGGACAGCCTCAGAGCATTGATCACAGCCGCCATACTGCCTCATCAGGCCTATCTGTCTCTTGATGCCCTGGTTCGAGTAATCTACAGACGCATCGTTTCCCATCGCCATCTTCTGGAATGGACGGGCACGATTTCTCTTTCCAGCCGTCAGATCTGGATCCAGCTGGCCGCCGTCTCGTTGATTTCCGCAGGAATACTGATTCTTATCGCTCTCTTTCATAGCCCGCTTAATAACCCTTGGCTCGCCAGTGCATTGCCCTTCTGCCTGCTGTGGATCAGCCTACCCTTCCTGATTCGGGCCCTGAATCGACCCTGCATGGCACTTCCCTCCAAGGATTTATCTCTGGAAGACCGTCTCTTTCTAAGGCAGCTGGCGCGAATGACCTGGCGCTATTTTGATGACTTTGTGAGCCCTCAATCCAACTGGCTGCCTCCAGATAATTACCAGGCTGCCCTTCTCGTCGAAATCGCTGAGCGGACCTCACCCACGAATATCGGTCTCTGGATGCTTACAGTTATAACCGCGCATGATTTGAAATATGTGACCTGCGACGAAGTCATCGACCGCATTCTGGCAACGCTTCAAACGTTGAAAAAATTGGAAACCTATGAAGGCCACCTGCTCAACTGGTATGATACCAGGACGTTACAGCCGCTCTATCCCCGCTATGTCTCCAGCGTCGACAGCGGCAACTTTTTAGCCAGCCTGTGGACCCTTGAACAGGCGATTATTGAATTGACAGAGTCGCCTCTTCTTCCACTCAATCTTCTAGAAGGATTGCAGGATACTTTGAACCTGGGTGGTGATACCACCGTTGCTGATACAGCCGATTTAGAACCTCTGAAAAAAATCTTCCAAAGTCAGCCTGGAGACTTGATTTCCCTGACTGAGAGGATCGATGCGGCTCTGCAATTCATGCGCGCGCTCCCGCGAAGTGAAGATAAGCCTCTCCCGTATTGCCTGAAAAAGCTGGAGCAGCAGCTGGAGGCCTGGGAGCAATTGATTTCGCGCTATTTTGCCTGGATACCTTTCCTGGATGAACTACCCAAAGAAGAGCCCATTTCGTCTCTCGTCGACGCGATCTGCAAAACTCCATTCTCTTTGAAGATGCTGGGAATGGGAGAGCTTCCTGAGGTGCTTCAGAGACTTATGGATGGTTTAGAAAAAACCCCCTATTTTAATAAGTTACAGGAAGCGATTCGTACCGCTCAGTGGCTTGCGGGGGAAAAGCTTGGCCAAGCCAGAGAACTTCAGGATGATATCAACGCATTAGGTGAAGGGATCAACATGCGGTTTCTCTATAACCGCGACCGCAGGCTCTTTTCTATTGGCTATCACGTAGACGACCGAAAGTTGGACTCCTCTTATTATGACCTCCTGGCAAGCGAATGCCGCATTGCCAGCGTCGTGGCGATTGCCAAGGGTGATGTTCCTGTCGAACATTGGTGGGCTTTAGGGAGACCATACCGCAGTCTTGGCGGTCAGGATGCGCTTCTCTCGTGGGGCGGCACCATGTTTGAATATCTGATGCCGCTGCTATTCAACCCGTTCTTTCCCGATTCTCTGCTGGGAAATGGCTGTAAAGTAGCTGTGGATTGCCAGATACGCTATGGGACAAAACGAGGAATCCCCTGGGGGATTTCAGAAGCGGCTTACAGCGAACTCGATGCCAGGAGAACCTATCAATACCGCAGCTTTGGGGTTCCTGGATTAGGGTTGAAGAGAGGTCTGGAACAGGATCTGGTGGTCAGCCCCTATTCGACTGCTCTCGCTCTGGCTGTCAACCCATCTGCGGCACTGAAAAATCTCAAAGCAATGACCCAAACACCCTATCAAATGCTCAGCGATTACGGCTTTTACGAATCGATCGATTTCGCAAGGCAGCAAGCTCCCCATGGAGAGCGTGGGGTCTTTGTCTATGCCTTCATGGCTCACCACCAAGGCATGTCGTTGCTCGCCTTTAATAACATTCTCAACGATAATCCCTTTCCCAGGCGTTTTCATGCCAACCCGCGCATCTCCGGCGTGGAAATGCTCCTCTATGAACGCACTCCTCTCAATCCTCCCATCGCGAAAGAATCGCGCAAAGAGATCCCCATCTCGCGCCTGACTCCATTCTCTACTGCTCCGATCATGGGGGTGATGAACACACCGCACAGCATGACACCCAAAGTCAACCTGCTCTCCAATGGAGCCTACTCTGTGATGGTGACAAACGCCGGAGGAGGCTATAGTCGCTGGAAAGATATCGACATCACTCGATGGCGTTCGGACATAACCTGCGATAGCTGGGGAAGTTTTTGCTATATTAAAGACCTCGATTCAGGCTCTGTCTGGTCCACGACATTCCAACCCACACATTCTAAAGAGCGCAAATATTCGGTCAGTTTCAAAGCGGACAAGGTGGAGTTTCATCGGCGAGACCATCAGTTTGAAACTATCACCGACATCGTCATCTCGCCAGAGGACAATGCTGAAGTGCGCCTGTTGACCTTAGCAAATCTATCGGAAGAAACGCGCACGCTGCAACTGACCAGCTATCTGGAATTGGCCCTTGCCCCCCATGCGGCGGATCGCGCCCATCCTTGTTTCAACAAAATGTTCATTGAAACAGAAAGCCTTCCCGATCAATCCGCCTTGCTGGCTTTCCGAAGGGCCAGATCTCCCGATGACGAGCCCATATTTGCGGCGCATGTGATTGCCGGTCCAGAGTCTCAGCAATGTCAGTTTGAAACCGACCGCGCGCGCTTTGTCGGCCGGGGTAGGACCTTGCAGAATCCCATCGCTTTGTCTGGAGATCTCTCTAATACTTCCGGGACGGTTCTGGATCCAATCTTCAGCCTCCGTTATCAACTGAAGCTTGCTCCCGGAGAGCGTGCGCAGATCGCTTTTGTGACAGCCATTGCAGGCGATCGCGAGAATGCCATTGCCTTAGTGAAGAAATATGGCCAGCTCACTGCCTGCCACAGGGCTGTTGAAATGGCCTGGACCCACGCCCAGCTGGAACTGCGCCATCTGCGCATCCATCAGGAAGAGGCGCAGCTCTTTCAGAAACTGGCCAGCCGCATTCTCTATCCTCATGCTCAGCTGCGACCCTCGCCGGATCGCCTGCGCAAAAACTGCCGCGGCCAATCGTGTCTGTGGGCCTATGGAATATCCGGAGACCTGCCGATCGTCGCTATCTCGATAGCCGACACCCATGAAGTGGACCTCGTCAAACAGGCCCTGACGGCCCACGCCTTCTGGCGTATGCGCGGGCTCAAAGTCGACCTTGTGATTTTGAATGAAGAGGCCACCGGCTATGAACATCCGCTCTTTGAACAGATCCAGCGCATCATCCATTCGCACATTGGCCATCCTGAAATCGGAAAGTCAGGCGGTGTTTTCCTGCTCAACACGGACCAGATTCCCGAAGAGGATCAGACGCTGATCCTCTCTGTGGCTCGCGCTAATCTGATCGCAGCCAGAGGCTCGCTGCGCCAACAGCTTGTGGCACCTATGGAGGCGGCCACCTATCCGTCACGGCTTACTGTGGACAAAACAATCCCCGACACGCCTTCGAGAGAGCTGCCCTTTCTTGAACTCCCCTATTTCAATGGCACTGGCGGTTACAGCAAAGACGGCCGAGAATATGTGATCTATCTGGGCACTTGGACCCATACACCGCAGCCCTGGATCAATGTCATCGCAAACCCACAATTCGGCCTCCTTGTCACCGAATCGGGTTTAGGAACCAGCTGGTATGGCAACAGTCAATCCAACCGTCTCACTCCCTGGAGCAACGACCCGCTCCTCAACCCCATCACAGATGCCATTTATATCCGCGACAACGAAACAGGCACTTACTGGACTCCGACGCCTGCCCCAATTCGTGAACTTGACGCCTATCGAACCTCCCATGGGCAGGGATACAGCCGCTTCGAGCATAACAGCCACGGGATTGAACAGGAGCTGCTGGTTTTCGTCCCCGTCAATGATGCAGGAGGGTTCCCAGTGCGCATCCAGCGTCTCAGCCTCTTCAACAACTCTCCAAAACCCCGGATTCTCTCTCTCTATGCCTATTCGGAATGGGTGCTGGGGGCAGACCGCGAAGAATCCCAGATGCACGTTGTGACGGAATGGGACCTCGAAAGCCAGGCCCTTTTCGCCTATAACCGCTTCCATCCCGACTTTGGCAGCCATCTGGCCTTTGCCTTCTGCACCCCTTCGCCGAACTCCTTTTCAGCTAACCGGACGGAGTTCCTGGGACGTAACGGCATGCTTTCTCAACCTGCGGCATTAAAGCGAAAAACATTGTCTGCCCTGACAGGAGCCGCTTTAGATCCCTGCGCCGCCCTGCAGATCCAACTGGAAATCGCACCAGGAGAAAAGAGAGAAGTTGAATTTATTCTCGGCTATGCCCAGGATTCCGAATCTGCCCGCAATCTGATCCTGAAATGCCGGGAACAAGGCTTTGTCAATCACGCCTTCGAGGAAACGCAACAATGGTGGGACAAACGTCTGGGAACGCTCCAAGTAGAACTTCCCGACCTTGCAATCAACTATGCTCTGAACCGCTGGCTGCTCTACCAGGACCTCAGCTGCCGCTTCTGGGGGCGCTCGGCCTTTTATCAATCAAGCGGCGCCTACGGATTCCGCGACCAACTCCAAGATGCGATGGCTCTGCTCTACTCAGCTCCTGAAATTGCACGGGAGCATATCTTAAAAACTGCCTCTCATCAGTTTGAAGAGGGCGATGTCCAGCACTGGTGGCACCCACCCTCAAACGGAGGCGTGCGCACGCGCATCTCGGATGATCTTCTCTGGCTAACCTATGTCACAGCGCAGTATGTGCGCGTCACCCAGGACACTTCAATCCTGGAGGAGAGCGTTCCATTCCTTAAGGGGGATCTCCTCAAAGAGGATCAGCACGAAGCGTATTTCATCCCTCAAATATCTGAAGAAAAAGCATCTCTTCTCGAACATTGCCGTCGCGCTATCTATAAAGGAACGACAGAAGGCCCTCATGGTCTGCCGCTCATTGGTGGAGGGGACTGGAATGACGGGATGAACCACGTCGGCCTTCAGGGCAAAGGCGAGAGCGTCTGGCTGGCCTGGTTTTTGATCCAGGTGCTCCACGATTTCGCAGATCTGCAAACAATCAGCGGCCAGCCAGGACAGGGGGAGGGTTACCGCATCCAGGCCAATCGCCTCGCTCAAGCCATCGAAAACACTTCCTGGGATGGAAACTGGTACCGACGCGCCTATTTCGACGATGGTACTCCCTTGGGCTCGTCCGAATGCACCGAAGACACCATCGACTCCCTGCCCCAGTCCTGGGCCGTTATCAGCGGCGCAGCAGACCCTCAACGCGCCTCTCAAGCCTTAAAATGCGTCGATGAAAAGCTGGTCCTTCCGGACCCCGGCATCATCCTTCTCCTCACACCCTCTTTTGACAAAACGCCCGTCGATCCAGGCTATATCAAAGGCTACCCTCCAGGCGTGCGCGAAAATGGCGGACAGTATACCCACGGTTCACTCTGGGTGCCTCTGGCCTTCGCACGCCTCGGCGATGGCGATAAAGCAGTCAATCTTCTGCGCATGATGCACCCCTATACCCATTCCCAGACTCCCGAACAGGTCCAGCGCTATAAAACCGAGCCCTATGTGCTCGCAGGTGATGTCTACAATCTTCCTGGCCAAGTGGGCCGCGGCGGCTGGAGTTGGTACACAGGCGCTGCCGGATGGATGTACCGCATCTGGCTGGAGGACATCCTGGGCTTCACCCTGCGCGGCAATCTTCTCAGCTTCAATCCTACTCTTCCCACATCCTGGGATAGGGTTAAAATCATCTACCAGCATCAGACAACCCCTTATGAGATCACGATCGAAAATCCCCATCACATCAGCCGAGGCACTCCTCGCATCGAGCTGGATGGAATGGGCATCGCGGACAAAGCCGTTCAGATTGTCAATGATGGCAAGTCACATATTGTGAAGATTGTTCTAGAAAGAGAGGGATCATGAAAGCAGCGATTGTGCCAGGGAAAAATCAAAAATGGGAAATTAAAGAGCTCCCTGTTCCCAAACCTGGTCCTAATCAGGTCCTGATGAAAATTCATGCCAGCGGCATTTGTTATACAGATGTGCATCAGACCGAAGGAATGCTGCCAGGACCCTTTCCACGCGTGTTAGGCCATGAACCCGTCGGAGAAATTGTCGAAATCGGCGTGGGGGTAAACAGTAGAAAAACCGGTGATCGCGTGGGGGTGCCTTGGGTGCAAATTACCTGTGGACGCTGCGAATGGTGTCTGAGAGGAAAGCCCATGTTCTGTCCCAATCAGCAATCTACCGGGGTGCAATTTTCAGGCGGCCATGCCGAGTATATGCTGGCACAAGCCGATGCGACCATGCTCATCCCCGATCAAGTGTCTTACGAACAGGCCGCTCCGATCTTTTGCGCGGGATATACTGTTTGGTCCGGACTACGCTGGGCTGATCCAAAACCGCACGAGCGCATCGCTGTTCTTGGAATCGGCGGTCTTGGCCATTTGGCCCTGCAATATGCACATGCTGCTGGCTTTGAAACCATTGCCTTGTCACACAGTCCTGATAAAGATGACCCGATCAGAAGCTTTGGCGCCGATGAAATCGTGCGCGATGGGGAAGGCCTTTTAAAAGCGGGTGGCGCAGACATCATTTTGAGCACCACAAACTCGAATGAGGCCATGCTGGAAAGCCTCAAAGGCATGCGACCCGACGGACGTTTTGTAGTCATGGGTTTGGATACCAGGCCAATCCAGTTTTCTTTTGCTGACTTAATTCCTAAACGCATCAAAATCATCGGAAGTCAGCAAAATGGTCGCGAGTATCTTTTTGAGGCTCTAGATATCGTAGCCAAAGGAAAAGTGAAAGTCGTCACAGAGATCTTCTCCTTTGAAGACATCCATCACGCCTATGAAAAGGTGAAAAATGGAAAGATTCGTTTTCGCGCTGTTGTTGCAATGTAATCCCCTTAAATCTGCAAATGTCTTTTTCTCGCGCTCTATTTGCATTTTGGGGGGAAATTTAAGGAGATCTTTCCAGCCACAAAAGATCCTGGATAGCGCTTTATTATCTCGGTTCATGCGCGCATCTTGAAATTGCCATTAAAATTTTCATGAATACAATTTTCTGATAGTATGTTCGATGAGGAAGTTTTATATCCTGTCGCCCCTGAGTAATTCCATAACTAAAAAGCCCATTTGTCAGCTGATTTACGTCATGCCAAAAAGTACCGATTGAATTGAAGCGAGTTCTTTCTTCAAATAACTTTACATTTTTGCAAAAAAAAATTATGAAGGTTGTTTTTAACAAAGGAAGTTTTATGGGTGGGGTTGCAGGACTTGGAAATGGAGAAGGACTTGGCCAAATGGTACGGGGAACTTTGGCGTTTGGTGTGGCAGCGGTAGCTGGAATTGGTGCGGGCGTTCATTGGTTAGTAAAAGATAAGCTTGAACATGATAAAGGAGTGCAATTTTTGAATGGAAGAAGATACCAAGAAGCCTATACTTGTTTCAAATATGCTTGCGAACGTTGTTCTTACAGTGGACGTTATCATCACAATTTAGGCTTAGTTTTTGAGTATATTCCTCCGGAACAATCCAACCAAACTGTTTACAGAGATTTATTTCGTGCAGCAAAATTTTACATTATTTCTTTTGAAAATGGATATGAGTTAGGGAGATCCGCTTTCAATCGTATTCTTCAAATTGCAGATATTTCTCATGCGTCTTTAAACCACCTTGGCGTCTTGTTTCACTATGGCTACCAAGCCTCAGATGCGGGTTATGGGATAAAACAGAATCGCCCTGAAGCCCTCAGATTATATCAATTAGCCAGGGATCGAGGGAGCGCTATAGCCCTGAATAACATGGGCTTGCTCTATGAGTTAGATCGGAATTTCCTAGAGGCCGCAAGGCATCATCAGCAAGCCATTGAAAGAGGATACCTGTGGGCTAAGAGGCATCTTAACAATTTATTAAATCGTTCAGATATTGATAGCGTGACTTGTCTTCATATTGGGGTCATGTATTGCGATGGTACCGGTGTGACTCGAGATCGCGTTGAAGCTTTAAAGTGGTTTCAAAAAGCGCATCTACAAGGAGATGCAGGGGGGTATAGTGAATATAATATTGGGTTATTTCACGAAAATGGATGGGGTGGAATCCCTGGCGATTTTTTAGAAGCAGCCATGTGTTATCAACGGGCTCAGGTTAAAGGATGTCCCCTAGCTGCAGAGGCATTGGCTAGTCTTCAACAAAGAGCAAACCAAGGGACAAGGGCTTATATTCAAGCCCCTGAAAATTTAACTGCACTAGCGGCTTCCCCGCATATCACCAGAAAGAGGCTCAAAAAAAATTTTACGGAAGTAGTGCATTCACATTTTAGAACCCATCCTGGAAACTTCATCGATGTTCGCGATCCACACAATTTTACAGTGTTGCATCATGCTGCCAGAGTGGGAACCGGACCTTTGTTCAAGGTTTGTGCCCGTTTGTGTTTTTTGGGTGCAGATATCCTTTCCCTTCCCCCTGGCTTTAATACTCGAAAATTGCAAGCATTACAGGGTGGGGTTTTAGCTTTAACAAACGAGTTGCATAGCAATACAACGCCTGTCGAAGTAATTGTGCAAAGGATGTTTGGGCATAATGGGGTTATTAATCACGTAATCATGAGGGCAGCATTACAGGAGCTCTATCAAATGAGCTGCATTCAGCCTTTAATGGATTTAGCTAAGCTCGCCTGTTTAGGTTTACACGACATTGCGGCGGCTCAGCGTGACCGCTTTTCTATGCCTAACTACGAAAGTGACAACGATGACCAACCCCGTCGAGAAAATATGGACGAGTGCAGATTTAAGATTATGGTCGATCCCACAAGTCCTGATCTAAGAAATATGACATATGTAGCGCGCAATGCATTTGGAGCATACACACATAACAGCAACCAAATTTACGTTGGTTGCATGCGCGATGCCCATTTAGTTCGTGGTACTTTCTGTCATGAATTATGCCATTTTATCACTTACGAAGTCTTTAGAAACAGATGTAATCCCTATTTTGCAGCAGACGTCCACAATCAAAATCTATTTACACAAATTTGTAATGAATTGCTGGCAAAACGGAACAGTTTGCCAGAAGTCTTCAGAAATGTATTCTCCGGATATCAACCAGCGGAATATCACGCCGAATTAATTGTCAGGGTGGCTCAGTTTTTAGTAGTAAACCCTAGTGATGGACGCGCGCAGTTGCAGCAACATACCCCTTATTTGCTGGAATACTATGAAAATACCTTTATCCCAGCTATACGCGAACATATTAAAAAAATAGAAAAGCGAGCTCTGGGGGGATGGCCAAAGGAAATGTTGGAGGTGCGTATCAGGACACGCTATGCATTTCAGAAATGAAGTGCTCTGTGAAGTTTGCTCTGTTTTCATGGAATTTAAGATAAAACAACAGCTTTGCGAACAGGGATTGCACACTCTTATTCAACCAAACGGTTGACAAAATTTTAGGTATCGCTATAATCAACCATATGGTTGAACATTTAGATCTCACCTTCCATGCAATGGCCGATGCAACACGTCGGCAGTTGCTTCAAAAAATCATAGAACAGCCCACAACTGTTCTAAAACTAGCGGAGCCCTTCCAGTTTTCCCTGAATGCCATTTCCAAACACTTGAAAGTCTTGGAAAAGGCAGGACTTATTGTCCGAAGCAAAAAGGGCCGCGAACACCATTTTTCTTTCCAACCGCAAAATCTGGATTCTGCCAATTCCTTGATGATGCAGTTAAAGCAGGGTTGGGAAGAGCGTTTAGATGCCTTGGATAAGTTTTTAACAAGCCAAAAAAGGGAGCAAAAGATGCCTGCAAACAAACTCATCGTCAAAAAGCTGATCCACGCAACATGTGCCGATATTTTTGAGGCCTGGAGCAATCCTGACATGTTGAGTCGCTGGTTTTATCCCGATAGACCGGGCTGGCGAGCCGTGTCGGCTTTAGATTTCAAAGTCGGTGGCCACTATCGCCACGAAATGATTAACGAACATGGAGCCTCGTTTTTACATAGTGGAACCTACAAAGAGATCGTGCCCAATAAAAAAATCGTCTTCACTTGGAATTCCCATAACGTACATGACACGCTGGTCACAGTAGAATTGGAACCGAAAGAAAACAAGACCGAGTTGACATTAACCCATGAGCTTCTCCCCAACGCCGAAGAGCGCAGCAAACATCAGGAAGGGTGGCATACCTGCTTGAGCAAACTGACGCCATTTCTTACCAAACAAAATTATCAATGCAATGCCAGTTTCGAAAAACCAGCTGCAGATGTTTTTGCAGCCTTGACCAGCGTCGCTGGATTAAAAGGATGGTGGACGCAAGATTGCACAATTCCAGCTCTTCAATTGGGTTCGGAGAATGTATTTCGTTTCGGTCCAACCTTTACTGTTATGAAAATCAAAGAGGTGATCCCGAATAAAAAGGTTGTTTGGGAATGCACGAAGCATAGCTTTGTCGATGGCAAATTGACCCATGTCGATGAGTGGGTAGGAACAAAGCTCATCTTCCAATTGGAAGAAAAAGATCGCAATACTCAGCTGCATTTTACTCAAGAGGGCTTGACGCCCTGGCTGGAATGTTATTCCATCTGCGAAAATAAATGGAATTATTACCTCAAAGAAAGTTTGAAATCTTATCTTGAAACAGGCGTAGGGGGTCCATACCAAGCTTAATTGTTGGCTGAACGCAGTCAGGTTGTTTCGCCTGGCTGTCTCAGCACAAGCTCATGGTCATATTTGGCACCTTTGTTGTATAATAGTGCGTCCGTCTCCAACGTAAATTAAGGTGTCATATATGGCCAACTTTCCAGACCGCTTGCCGCAATCTCAAGAGATCGAGGCTGTAGCGAAAGAGTTTGCGTCTGTTCCAGCCTTAAGGGGATTTGCCCGGCAATTGAGAGAGATGCGGGGTGGGGCTGTGGTCGCAAACCTGAAAGAGCATGTTTTTGAAGAGATTTCTCCTGATGCATTGCGAGCCAATCCTAAGGCATTGGGAGCTGTCAGGCAGTTTTTGGAAAAGTATCCGGAAGCGGGAGCAAAAGTGAACTTTGTGCATGCGCCTGTCCATCGCTTGCTGCTGATGGCAGAAAGCCCTGCCTTGGGAGATAAAGCCTCCAAGGCTGGGGACCTGTCAAAACTGGATGTTCCCGATCCGTCCATCATCTGGAATCTGATCGAAAAGGGGGTCAAAGAGAAACTGGGGGACTGGACCAATGTAGATCGAATAATAGAGGGAATTACAGCGGATAACATCTGGCAAATGTTGGAATTTGCTCATAAGCACCAAGTGGAGAATCTTGAAAAAGCCTGTCTTGGCTTTCTCCGAAAAAACAAACAGCTGCTCAAAGATGTCGATCAACTCTCTCAATACGCTGTGCAGAGGAATATGGGACGGCTGCTCATGATTCTTGTAAAGCATTGTCAAAAGAGCAATGTAGAGGTTCCACAAAGCCTGAAGCCCTTTGCTGAATTTGCCAAAAAATATGATTTAAGAATGCTTATTAAGGGATCCCTCAAAGCAAGAGTAGAAGATCCACAACATTTGCACGAACATCCCGCAAGGATTATATCAATCATATCGATTTGATCGGAAGAAATGCTGAGCCCTTATTTAGGAATCTCAATGCTTTTCCTTTTCTGTCGAGTGTGAAATCCGAGGCGACAGAAATCGATGACCATAGTTGCGTCCCTTTAGCCGAGGTCTTGAAAACCAACAAAACTGTGACAGAGCTGAATTTAAGTTATAATAAGATTGGAAAGGAAGGGGCAACCTCACTTGCCGAGGCTTTGAAAGTCAACAGCACCCTGACTGAATTGGATTTAAGGGGCAATCCGCTGACTGATGAAGGAGTCAAGCAGCTTGCCGATGCTTTGAAAGTCAACAGGTCACTCCAGCAGATTTATTTAGAAGAAACGCAAATGTCTGGTCAAGGGGCTGTAGAACTCATCCAGGCCCTGCAATTGAACAAAACCGTGAAGATGATTACGATTTGGTATAATGAGGTCACAAATGAAGCCACAACACAACTTGACGAGGCTCTGAAAGAAAACGCTAAATGATGAGGTCGAGACAGTAGAGTTATATGACCTGCAGCAATTTCGCCAATATCTCGAAGAGCTCGCCAATTAGCCCAATCTCTCCGTTTGCATCACCGGCTGCCTGCATCCCATCCAGAAGGCATACCCTCCAAAAAGCATGGCCACCGCGCTGCCAAGGGCAGCCAGGATGGGATAGAGGCCAATGGCTGAGCCGGCAAGTAGAGGACTAAGGCCCATCGCGCAAGCCATCAACGCTTGGTAGATGCCGAGCACCTCACCCTGCCGGTCGGGGTGAGTGCGGTTAGAGATGATGGCGCCAGCTGTTGGGTAGATCAACGCCAAGGTATACATGATGAATGGCAGGGCAATCCAGACATGATAGATTTCCCTGACTTGGCTGAAAGCCATGAGGCTTGCCGCACAGGCTAAAAAGGAGATGATCACGAGCCTTTCCGCTGCGATGCGCTTCAAGAGGGGAGCCGTCCCAAATCCTGCACTTAAAGCATACCAGCCGCCACAGCAGGCATAGAAATTGCCCATCTCACCCGCCGAAAAGTCAAAGCGGTCTTTCAAAAAAACCGGAGCGAATTCTCCGAAGAAGGACCAGCCAAAAGCCAGGACGAAGCCTGCGGCAAAAATCCAGCGCAGCTCTTTCCAGCGCGAGACATTGGCGATGGAGGCAAGCCCCTCCAGAAAGTTGAAAGCCCGATCTTGAACCAGCTGGCGCGTTTCGGGAAATTTCCATAAGACTAAGAGCAAGTTCACCAGGCACATCGCACCGCCAGCCAGAAAGGGAACGTCATAGCCATACTGGCTCAAATTGCCGCCCAGGAAGGGACCAATCATAAAGCCAAACCCATGACAGGCATTGAGCAGGGAAAAATGGCGCGCCTTATTCTCTTCCGTGCTGAAATCCGCAATCGCGGCCTGTGCCACGGCCTGCGTCCCATCCGATACGCCTACCAGGATGCGATAGAGGAACAGCAGCATCAGTGTATCCATCCAAATGCCGACCACAGCCAGGCAATAGCCGACAAACCCGAGGCTGATTCCAAGCTTCAGGGCCAGCTTTCGTCCTTTGATATCTGAAAAGGCCCCCATAATCGGCGAGCTAAAGAACTGCGTGAGCGGCGTTAAGGCGATCAGGATCCCCAGCAGAGCGCCGCGATAGGCTAAAGAGGCATCCGATGGCACCATTCTGCTGCTGGAGTCAAATAAAAGAGCGGCAAAAATGGGATAAACAAGGCCAATTCCCAGTGAATCGACAAATCCTGTCATCAGGATGCCGAGCATTTTTAATTTAGACATGTTTCCTCACCGCAAACAAGCGCGATTCAAAAAAGTTAAATATATATTAAAACAAAGTAAACGTTAAGAACAACATTAACGTGCACTTTGCTGCGAAAAAAAATCATTTGCCTTTTTACCAAATAATTCGTAGGATATAGGTTTGATATGAAGTAAATTATTTTATATACACAAATGTACTGGGTGTCCACATGCTGATCAATTTTTCTCTGGCGCGTCCATGCGTTCAAAAAATGCAGATGCTTGCTCATGGTCGCGTTACAAACAAGTTGAAAGCCGCCATACTCTCTCCCTTTGCGGGCATCGCCCTCCCTTTCGGAGACGCCTGCATGCACACCGCTCTGGCACTCGTCAAAACCCCTTTCCTGGTTGCCCCTCTTTCAATCGGACGCCTGGCAGGCAAGGGATTTGTCTCCTCGCTCGATCGCCGTTCACCCAGACATGCGCTTCTTTCCCAGATGGCTTTTCACGTCATGCGCGGCCTGGCCTCGTTGACTCTTCTGGCAGTATCCACCCTGGCAATTCCGACTATCCCTTTCTTCGTCATCATGCCCAGGATTGTCTCGAAAACGCATGATAAGTTGGGCCTCAACCGTTTGTTCAAAACGCGGATAGCCCTCAAACCTGCTGTGAAACCCGTTGCGATTGTCCATCAAGTCCCGCACATTGCGGTCATACCAACACCTCTTGCCAAAATCGTAACATATGTTCCACCTCAACAATATGTTCCACCTCAACAGTATGTTCCACCTCTACAGATAGTCCCCCTGCAACTCTCAAAACCTGTGTTGCTACATACGCCTGTGCCAGTTGTACAAATGCATCAACCCCCTTCTCAGTTACCCCCGGCTCCAATCAAGGTGCCTCCATGCGCTCCAGCAAATACGACCTCTGCCTCACTCCCAGAAACCGAACTGGCACAAAATAAACAAACGAAAGCAAAAGTTCAAAAGCGGGTCAGTCTCCCCTCCCCAACAACCCAGAGACCCCCTAAATCTGAGACTCACAGAGATGCCGACAGGATAAAGCAGCTGTGTAAAAATGCTTTAAGCAAAACCTCGAAACTTGTCGATTCTCAGCCCATGCAACCTCTGACAGCCGCACCCACTGCAGCTGCTACCGTTGCTGTCGATCCCCTTCCCATTATGCACGTGACAACAGTAGCACCCACTGCGAACTTAGCTGCTGTCTTGCATGAAAACGTGCCTCCGGCTGCTGCTGCACTTGCTGTCGATCCTCTTCCCATTGTGCACGTGACAATTGCCGCACTCACTGCGACCCCAGCTGCTGTCTCGCACGTAAACATGCCTCAGGCAGCAGTTGCTACGAGTGATACTGAATCTTTAAATGAATTCAACCTCTTGGTAGATGAAATTGAGAGCACAGTGGACGACTTAAGCAAGATGGCAACAAATATTATGGTCAATGAAACCTTTGTTTCCGCTTCATCCACAGCTCAAAGCGACGCAAAAAAAGTGAGAAGCCGCTTCCAACACATCAAAAATCGTCCTGCTACTGCAGCCTCGCAAGAAACAGCGAGTTCGACCGAAGCAACTCCCAAAACTTCTCCCAGAGGCTCCTCTTCCGAAACACCACTAGAACAATCTGGGAGCAATGATCCAGCAAAAGCACAAAATGCTGCTGCTAAAGTCAAACATGCCTTCAAATCTGTGAAAACAAAAGCTCCCGCTGCAACCAATGAATTGAATCCCACAATCGCATCTATTCTTGCTGCGAGCCAAACTGCGCCGCAACCAGCCGTTTCAGCACCTGCCGTGGGGGCAGATGCTAAAAGGGAAGGGAGCAAAGTAAAAGGTCTCATTAAATCTGCGATAAGAAGAAAGACTCCAGATGAAAATCAAACACCCGCCATTCAGCAGGTGTTGTCTTAGAGAGATTTGCGTCTTTCTGATTTATATTAAGTTGCAGCAATCGTTTTCCGGAGTCTTCTCTTTCTTCCCTTGAAGCAAAGGTGTTGTAGCATTTGCTGCTTCAGCCTTTGCTGGCTCCCCTTTAACGCGCTCTGAACCATACGGAAGAGATTGTGAAACTGGGGGTTGATATGCAGGAGCGGCAGAAACTATAGGTGTTGCCGATTTTTGAGGAAGTGGTTGCTGAGCAGCAGGTGCCGCTGGAACACTTGCCGCTGCTTGATGTTGCACTTGTGGCTGCCCTGCAGAGGCTTGATGGGCCTGAGGAGCTGATGGTGAAACGGAAGCTGCGGGAGCATTTGCCGGCAATGCAGCAGTAAGTCTCGTTTGTGGCGCCCTAGCGGGTGGCTGAGAAGTTGATGCAGCAAGAGCTAGTTCTAGCTGCGGAGCATCCTCTTTGACTGTTCCAGCAGCAAACATCATTTGAAGCTTTGCTGAACTGGCTTGAAGTCTTTCTTTGGTAGGGGTGGAGAGAGCTGAACTGGTTTGTGCTAATTTCTTTGTCGGTGTTGTGCCAGGAGTTTTCATTTTTTTCAGTTCGTCGCTGGATAATCTGGCCAGAGCCAACCGCTCAATTTTCTGAGGCCATACTTCATCTTGTGCTACATAGGGAAAAATAGCGATGCAGGCATCGTAAAAGGACCATTGTTCTAAAGCCGGCAAGCTGTAAAAATTCCTCAACTGCTGCATATATGTTTTGACATTATTAAAAATGGCGCGGCAATGCTCAATCGTCTTTTGATCCGGCGCTGGTTCTGCTGCTGCGCGAACAATCATTACTACATGCCGGGCTAAGGATTTATCCATCCAATCTACGGGGTCTGCCGTCTGTGGGAGGGCAACAGCTTCTGGTAAAGGGATCGATTCCTCTGAGTAGGTGATACGATTGCACCCCTCGAAGATAGGATCGGCTGTAAAGGCGCTCAAATCGGCGCGGGCGATGCACTTCACTTTGGCAACCATATCCAAAAAGGAGACCATCTTTTGATCTTCTCCTTGCGGTTCTTTAAATCTGAACAAAGGATGGTCGGTCGCTTGAACCAGAGGCTCCACAAACGCGATTAACTCGCGGTATATGCCAGCACATTTTTCTTTATCTTCCCCCTTCCGGGTAAAAAACGATTGAATAAAGGAATCAATGATCTGCTGCTCTGCTTCTACCTTATCCTCGGCTAGACCCTCCGGCAATTTTGGGAATGATTTGTAAATGGATGTGAGCGTTGAGCTCCATACCTGGCTTTTTGCAGCCCAGTCTATTTGATTCGCCATATGCACAGCCTTTGATGTGTCTTCCTGCAGCCAGCGGCAAACGAATGGTAAGGCTAGCTTGGAATAGGGTTTGGAAAGTTAAAGCTTTTAGCGGATTGAAGGCTAAATGTCAAACGTAAAAAGTGTGTTTTTTCTTGAATTTTAACTTTCAGCTTTACAAAGATACTGCTGACTGCCTGCTGAACGCGCCGTTGAGCTTCTGGAAGTTGCTGCTTTTGCTGCTGATCGAGATTGTCCTCATGCTCCTGATGCTCCTGAAACTCCTGCCAGCGCTCGATGGTGCTTTTTCTATTGGAACGCTGAATCCCTTCAAGTTTGATCTCCTCAATTGGGTGGACCATAGGTACCTCCTTAAGGATATGTTAACTGTAATAAAAAGTGAGGTTTTTAGCAACATAAATAAAAAATTTCTTTAAACTTTTGTTAATTCGTGCTAAAATATTTTTATGTTTCGCATTCTGATATCCCTATTATGCCTCCTCATCACCTCGAGTTGGACAGGAGAGAAAGAGCAAAAGCTGGAAGAAGAGACGCGCCTCATTATGGAGCGCAGCGCTGCCATCGCCAAACTCTGGAATCTCGAAGAGGGAGTGGAATTCAAAGAGCTTACAGAGGAAATCCTTGCCAGCGCGGTTGTGAGCGAGGCACGCAAAGAGCTGATCGTAACGCAGGGCAGGCGTTTCTTTCTCTTCACCTATCCCAGCGAAGGGGTAAAGGTAAAAGCGACCATCAGCTTTGTCGCCGATCCCCACGAAAAACGGACTCTGGTCAATCTGCGCGGCGGCAACCGCCTGTTTGGCCTGCCGAGTCCTGCCAGCGATATCAGCTGCATGGAAGATTTAACGGTTTTGACATCGGCCTATCGTGGCAGGGTCAGCGAAGGCGAAGATGAATTTGGTGGGGCCGAAGTCCACGATATCAAGGCCTTGATCGATTTCATTCCCGAGCTGGAGCGCAGGCTGGCGATCCAGATCCAATCGGAAAAGATGTTTCTCCTTGGCAGCAGCCGCGGCGGGATGCAGATGTTCCTTGCGCTGGGGCGCTATCCCGAACTGCAGCAGCGCTTTTCTAAGGTGGCTTCGCTTTCAGGACTCTTGGACATCCGGGCGACTGTGACCGACCGGGCAGACATGAAACAGATGTTTATGGACGAATTTGGTCTGGTGGAAGCTAACGAGGAGGAGTGGCTCAATCTGCGCGATCCCCTATTAGCAGCCGAAAAGATCCAGACAGGCTTGCCCATTCTCATCATCCAGACAGCAGACGACCTGCGCGTCGAACTGCATGAAGGCTACCACATGGTAGATAAATTAACTCAACTAGGCCACCAGGTGACCTACTGGGAATTTGAAACCGGCGGCCACTGTCTGGCGGATCATTCAGATCGAATCTCGATTCTTCTTAAATGGTTTTTATCCTAAAACCATAAATCTATTAAAATATTATATATAATACTTTATTTATCTTATAATTAGTTATAGATGTAAATAAAGGAGAGATTATGGTTGGACCTAAACCTGATTTCTTTCGCGAGAAAATTTCGCATGTCCCCGTTGAAAAATCTCCTAATAGGGATAAAGAATCGGTCAAATCCTCAAAAATAGAACAAGTGTCCGGCAAAATTCCGCAAGCTACCCAACGTGCTGATTTGAGCCCTAAGCCTCGCAGCTTCCAGCGCATGAGTGCACCAGGGAAGCCCGAAAGCAAGGCAGCTCAGTTAGGTAAAAATCAGCTTGCCCCAGTCAGACCCGGGTCTTCCCCAGGTGTCATGCAGGTCGCGCAAACACCTAAACCCTTTTCAGGGGAAACTCTGAAAATTGTACGCGAAACAGACTGGAGCATGGTGGAGGTCAGTGGAGAGGAATCTCAGGATTATATGCTTCACTTGAACAGGCATACGTTGGATCGTGATAGCCACGCCCTGATGCGCCCAGCTTCCTCCGTGCAGCTATCAAATGGCAAAACGCTGACCGCCGGAGAACACGCTGCTTTGACATATTATACCCAGCATGGCTATCAGTTCGTCAATGCACTGCTCACGAACTCCCCGAATGATCTCTATCATGCAGCGAATAAGATGAAGATTAATCTTCAGCCTGAGTCAGAAAAAGAGATTCTGATGCATTGCCGCATGATCTGCTCAGCCCTCAATAAATTGCCCCCCAGCAATTCTGAAGAATTGTATCGAGGCGCCCTGCTGACAACCGAACAACTTGAAGGGTATTGGCAATCTTTCAAGAACAAAGAGGTGCTTCATGAAGCGCAAATTATGAGTACCACAGTTGATATGGGAGTCGCTGGTCGGTTTATTCAGATCAAAAAGCAGCGCGTCGCCGAACGCTATCAAGAGGCTCTTCAAGAAGCCCAGAAAACAGGGCTGCCGGCTCCAAAAAAGCCTAATTCCCTTGCAGTCCTCTTTGCCATCAAACAAAAAAACGGCGCAAAAGACGTGCAGGCCTATTCCCATGCGCCGGATGAACTGGAAGCGACCTATGTTGCGGGTACCAAATTTAAGGTAGCAAAAGTATTAGATTCCATCAATCTCCCCCCACATTTGCAGGAAATTTATGAACATGTCATCATTCTTGAAAAGGTATAAAGGAGGAAAAATGGCTCATACATTTTGGGAATCCTTAGAAACGGGGAAGCCGTACATCGGTCCAAAACATCCACCGGGGCCTGCTCCCAAAAAGCAAGATGATACAGTAAAAAAAGTCTCTGAGACTTCGTTGGAACGCATGACCGGACCCGTCGGCCAGCCGGAAGCACCACGAAAGCCTAAAAAGCCCCATCCCAAAGGTTAAAATTCAGCTTGGACGGAAATGCTTTGCGGTTCCCGCTTGGCGTAGCGTCTCTCATACAGGGCAATCGTCGGAAGGATGACGACAATGATGCCGATCACGACAGCTGAGATGGGATAGATCGACCCATCATAGAGGGAACTGGCCAATCCGACCACCATCGCGGTGATTAAGAGGCGCGCGCTTGTGAGCAGACTGGAGGTAATCCCTTTGATATCGGGCAGGATCTCCATGCCTTCTGGGAAATAGAGCCCCATCGTCCAGTTCACACCATAGGCATAGATCATCATCGGAATTGTGAGGCAATAGGGGTCGCGCGGAGTAAAAAGGGTCGCAGCCAATAACCCGATGCCCCCAAGCAAAATCAAAGTCGTGCCAATCTTCTTAATCCTTTGTGCTCCCCACATGGCGAGGGCACGATTGCTGGACAGACTCGCGACGAGCCAGGCTCCTAGAAGCGCAGCCTGAAAATAGGGAAAGGCCTGCTTGCTGACGCCAAATTCCATCACAAACAGCACCGCGGTGCCCGAGAGGAACACCAGATATCCGGCAAACTGGAGGCTGACTACCACAATCATCTGCCAGAAAGGGACGCTCGTGAGAGCTCGTTTAAAATCTCTCAGAAGTTTATTCATCTGCAGCGGGACTCTTTTTTCTGTCGGGTGTGTCTCCTCAAAAAAGAATAGGCAAACAAGCAAGCTGGCCATGACAAACAGTCCGATCGTCAGGAAATTGGAGCGAAATCCATAGGCTTGATTCAAAAACCCTCCTGCCAATGGCGCTGCAGCCATGATGAAGGGAATCGAAGAATTGAGGTAGTTGATCGCCTTAAAAGCCTTTTCCGCTTTGAATGCATCAAAAATGATAGCTGTCCCCAATGTAAAGCAGCCGCCGCTTCCCAGACCCTGCAGGAGGCGTCCCCAAAGCATCTGGTCGAATGTCTGGGCAAAGAGGGTGATTACGCTTCCAATCAAGAACAATCCAAGAGCCACGAAAAGTGGCTTTTTGCGGCCAATCGCATCTGAAACAGGCCCGTAAATTGGACCTGCGACGCAGATCCCAAAGAAATTCCATGTCAGCAAACTTTGGATCGCTTCTTCAGATGTTCCAAAAAAGAGCATCATGTCGGGAAAAGCAGGGAGATAGATATCTGTTTCGATGCATGCAGCAATAAAAACAACAAAAATCAGCAGCAGGCAGCGCAACTCTTTTTTAGTCACGGGACAACCTCATTAAGTGCAAAAATTATACAAAAAACAGAGAATTTTAATAAATATTTATCTCAATCTTTGGACTATATCGGCAACTAAAGTAGAATGAGTCCAGGGAAGAGCGTGACCGGCATCAGGCACTAAAACAGCATCCAGCCTGGGGAGCTTTTCGAGAATGGGAAGCTGCGCCTCAATGGGTGCTACGCAGTCCTGCTTGCCAAAAAGCGCTTTAACCGGGATTTGGATCCCTGAAAAATCTGTCGAAAGTGGCTTTTCCTTCAGCAATTCCTGATAGGCAGCCTCCCCCTTCCATACCTGCGCCTGTGCAAGGAAGGATTCCATGCCTGCGCGCGTTTCTGCTGGAGGGAAATCCGGAGCGAATGTTCTGCTGACAAAGCCTGACGCCAGCGAGCGGCAGCGCCATTTTAGCACAAGCGTGCGCAGCAGCGGTGTGGCCAGCAGGATCTGCTCGGGCCGCTTTTCGGCAACAAGCTGAGGATTCAGCAGGACGAGGCTGGTGACATTTTCTGGAAACTGCTTCAGATAGGCCAGAGCGAGATAGGCGCCCCAGGAATAGGCGATCAGCCCAAAAGAGCCTCCGCCCGACACTTTGGCAGTTGCATGGATGCTCTGGAGGAGCGGTTCCAATTTGCTTCCCTTGATCGGACGCTTGTGAACGACGGCTTGAATCCCCCGCTCTTTCAGCAAAGGTAACAAAGGTTCAAACTCCTGCCCGTTTAGGGGATTGTCATGCAGGCATACCATTAAACGCATGCCGGCTATGGTAACCTGCCAAAGTGGTTAAGGACAAGCGATTCTTTTCGAGCCATCCCGCTGTGACTTTTCGCGAATCCTCGGGAATCTTTTCGGCTGCTTTCTCACACCAGCCCCTCGGCCATATGTAAATCCATATTGTCCTGGGGGCTGGTGGAGTAAGCAGCTTGAAAATCTCCCAAGTCTTCGCGGAAAATTAACTGCGGGAATGGCTCTCCATATCTTTCAGGATATTGGGATAGATGTGGCCTGCCGCGATCTGGCCTTCCACATCTGCCCGTGTGATGACCCCTTCTTCCAGACATTTGCTAAGCTCTTTCAAAAAGACATGTCCATGGGGATGTCCCGGAGCTTTCCACGGCTGGTGGGGAACGCTCGTATAATGGATGATTCTAGTGGTGTTGTCAAAATGATCCAGATGGTTCCAGAACTCTTCCAGAGGACCAAAATCGCGGTAGTTCAAACCAGTTGGATCCGCGTGCATGGTCCCTAAATAGGAAGCAATGTTGGCATTAACCAGGGTGGCCCAATCGTGCATTTTCCAGTGTTTGAGTTTAGCGCAATCCAGGACCATGACGCTTGTATAGGAAGAAACCGGAGGATGGGGCCGCGCGAGTGCCCCTTTGCCATGCATGTCATGATCAATCAGCTCTTGAAGATCGGACAGGACAACGATATCCGCATCCAGGTAGAGCGCCCTTCCCTCATAGCCACAGGCTTCTGGTATCGAATAGCGATAGAAGGAAAAACCCGTGTACATCTGCGAACTGAGCTTGATAGGAATTTCCTTCAACTCGATAAACTCAATCTCTGATTTTGTCCGCCTTCTGGCGCTGAATTTGAGAATCTCTGTCGGCAGCCACTGGGCTGCTTCAGTTCCGATGTAAGCTTTGATCATATTTTATTGAAATGCCACAAAAAGAAAAGATTGACAAGGTAAAAAGGGATGCATATATATGGCAGGCTTATGGTATCTTCTACACACTCACAGAAGGCTATTTGGGGAAGGGCCTCGGAAGTCTCCCTTTGGACATCGATTGGTACGGTCTGCATCCTGGCAGGAACCCCACTCCTGGTCCTCTATTTTTACATTTCGGCCTTCTTTTTTGGCTGTTCTCTCGTGGCACCTTTTGAAGCGCTTTGGGAAGGGGATCTGGATTTTGCCTTCCCCTCCCTGACAAGTCAAGGAACCCTTCTCCTTTTAGGTTGGATCGCCCTTCAGCTGCTTCTCGCACAAGCGCCCGACATCATCCATAAGTTCATCCCAGGCTACCGCGGAGGAACAAAAAAGGGAGCGATCACGCCCGCAGGCAATCAATTAACCTACAGCATCAATGGCCTGCAGGCCTGGTTCATTTCCCATCTGCTGTTTCTGGGAGGAGCCTTCTTCGGCCTATTTTCCCCAACCATAATATTTGACAATTGGGGTCCTCTTCTTATCGCCTCCAACATCATCGGCTATTGCCTGGCTATTTTTGCCTATGTGAAAGCCCACTACTGGCCCTCTTATCCCGCCGATCGCAAATTCAGCGGCAATCCTTTCTATGATTTTTACATGGGCATCGAGTTAAACCCGCGCATCGGCCCGATCGATTTAAAGCTGTTCTTCAACGGCCGCCCCGGCATTATTGCCTGGACCATGATCAACTTGTCATTCGCCTTCGCGCAGTATCAGCGGTATGGCATGGTGACCAATTCCATGCTCCTGGTCAACCTTCTTCACGCCCTCTACGTCCTCTATTTCTTCTGGAAAGAGGAGTGGTACCTGAACACCATCGACATCCATCATGACCATTTTGGCTGGATGCTGGCCTGGGGAGACAGCGTCTGGCTCCCATTTATGTATACTCTGCAAGGGCTTTACCTCGTCATCAATCCCGTCACGCTGACCCTGCCCTATTCGCTTTTTGTCCTCTTCTTAGGGCTGGTAGGCTTCTGGATTTTTGTCTCAGCAAACAATCAGAAAGACCGCTTTCGCAAAAATGATGGCCAAATCCTTATTCGAGGCAAGTCCGCCGAATTTATCCCCTGCGAGTACTACGCCGCTGATGGCAACAAGCGCCACTCCAAACTTCTGACATCCGGCTGGTGGGGCATCGCCCGCCACATGAATTACGCCGGCGATTTGCTCCTCTCCCTCGCCTACTGCCTCGCCTGCGGAACTAGCAGCCTTTTTCCCTATTTCTATTTCTTCTTTATGTCCATCCTGCTCATACACCGCTGCCTTCGCGATGAAGACCGCTGCCTGCGCAAGTATGGAGCCTCGTGGGAGCTGTATTGCTCAAAGACGCGATATCGGATTGTTCCAGGGGTGTTCTAGAACTTATGTTGATCAATGCGAGCAATTATTTCGTGATGTAGGAAGAGTTGATTTGAGAATATGCTTACCCCCATCACACATCGATGCCATAGACTCTTCTAAGATTACCGAGCAGCTCTTCTACACTTATCCTTTTTAAACCCAGATTATTGAGATCAATAGTATTATCGGTTGCAATACGATCTAAAAACACTTGCATATCTTGCTTGATCTGCTGAGGCAATATTATCCGCTGTGCAGGGGTTAACAGGGGATACAAACGTATGATGTCATTTTTATGCTTGCGAATATCCTTCTCATCTATTTCTGCGCCCACGTTTCGTCGATCGTTTAGATCTAACCAAGCACGTGCTTTGAGTGGAATCAAGTGGCTGGCACCCAATAAAGAAAGACCATCTACTTGTTGTTTTCCCGAATGGATAAACTGGTAATAGCCATCATCGAGCAAAATGGCTGACAGACTTGTAACAGCTTCATTTATCGGAATGGGTGTCAAATGGTTTCCATTTGATAGTTTTACGGAATCGGGGAGGCGAGAAAAAAGTTCCAGCATTGCAGGAAAATCTCTGACACTTGGGGAATAAAAACGGTAAAAAATCTCTTTTCCTGTACTTTGCTGCCTATTTTGATAGCCACCAGCTTTGACAAACTCCCAGAAAGCAGTGACAAACTCTGGGGTAAGTGCTTCGATGTACAAAACAATATCCAAATCTTTTGTTGCCCGAAAGTCTAATCCAACCTCCTGCATGATGACTGTGCATGCGGTGCCACCTATCAAAACGTAGTGCTCGGCATAAGATGCGAAATGAGTTTTAAAGTAATTTAAGCCTTTTACCATTCGATTTTCTCCATCATTTCTTCTAAAGCCGTTTCAATCCTTTCATCCCTGTTTCCCTGTAAACTAAGATAAAGGGAAAAAGGATCGGCAACAGCATTCTTCACAAATAATCGTGGATCATATTTCCAGACTTCCAGTTCAATCGAAGCGCCTTCTGATGAAGATAGTTCCTCAATCCCAGATTGCTCAAGAGATTTCCATTGATCAGGGCTGACGGCAACAACCGAAAGAGAAGGAGGATTTAACATTGAAAACTGAGACAGGGCGCTTAATCCCGCGATTGGGAGTGTTATTTTATATTTAAGCCACGTGCGGTATTTGATAGGGGTCCTCATAAAAGGTTTTGTCTGTTCCCATAAATCGCGCT
>JAJFUZ010000359.1 GCA_021372155.1 Parachlamydia sp.
CAGCGCTCATCACCGAGTAGGCCACAGATTTCACCGCGTGAATAGTGGCAGATAGAGCAAGCTTGCCTTTTGACCCCTCTTTGCCGCTGGTGTGATACTCGCGATAGCTTCTCATGAGCGGATCGTTGCTGTAGATCCAGCTATTAGCAGAGAGTTGAGACATTTTCGACAAACCCATGCGATACTCCTAAAATAAACATAAATTTAAAAGCTTGATTTTTTCATAATTTACTATTAATTGCAAGATTTTAAACATTTAGAAAATAGCGCTTCAATCCTTCTTTCCAAGGAATTACGCGAACATGATCGATCAATTTTTCCAGAGGATCATCGCATAAACAAATGGCCTCGCATTCCCCAAAATCTCGCGTCAGGTGAATAAAACTGCTAAGTTGTTCGCGCGTCACATGCGTCGAACTCTTGATCTCGACAAAAAGAACAGATTGGCCTGGACGCTCCACCACAAGGTCAATCTCGGCGTCGTCCTTTGTTTTTAAATAGCTGAAGCGATATTCTGAATGGGACGCATCCCGCAATTTGATACATTCCAGAATGATGAAATGTTCAAATGCTTCTCCATACGCAGGCGTTGAAGCTTGCAAAGGAAGAGATAGAATTCGAGCGAGCGCTCGCGCGACTCCCATATCGAAAAAATAAAATTTTGGTTTTGTTGACAATCGTTTGCGAAAAGAATGTTCAAATCCTTCTAGAAAAAAACCGATCAAGGTGTCTTCCAGAATGATGTAATAACTCTTAACGGTTTTCTCATCGATACCGACATCTCGTGCGATATTTGCATAATTGATGATCTTGCCGTTCATTTGAGCGGCCACCTCTAAAAAACGGCGAAACGGTTCCAGATCTTTCACAAAATGCTCTTCCCAAATTTCCTCTTTCAGATAGGTATGAGCGTATGTCTGCAGATACTGCTTTTTGATTTCTACATCTGGATATTCAAACATTTTCGGCATGAGACCCCAGTTGAGAGCCTCTTCCAGATCAAATTGCTCTTCCACTTCAAAAAAGCTAAAGGGATAAAGATTATTCACAAATGCGCGGCCAGCTAAAAGATTTGCTCCCCCCTTCTTCAATTTTCGAGAGCTTGAACCAGTCATGATGAAATGCTTATCCGTCGATTCAATGAGATCATGGATCACATCGAGTAGGTTTGGAACCTTTTGAATTTCATCAATGACCACATGGGAAATGGAATCTGGCAGGGCTTTGACGATTTCAGAAAGCTCGTCCGGCTTTTTCAGAAAGCGCTCCCTGATTTCGACTTTCAACAGATTGAATGTAATTGCCCGAGTTTCATCAAATAAATGACGCGCCAGTGTGCTTTTTCCTACCCCCCTGGGCCCAAAGAGAAAACAGCTATGATTCTTGATAAGTTTGAGCAAACGTTTAATCAACATGAACAATACCCGCCAATTCCGGAGTTTATTCCGGAAATGTACGCCATTTCCGGATTTTAGCGCAAGAATTCGTGATTTTTGTGCTTTTACTCCGGAATTACACGCCATTTCCGGAATGGACTCCGGAATTGGCGGCGATATTCAAATCAGAAGCGGATGCGTTTCGCTTGCACAAAATTGCGCCTAAGCCTATAGTTTTTATTCATTATAAGCGGGTGTAGCTCAGTTGGTAGAGCGTCACCTTCCCAAGGTGAATGTCGTGAGTTCGAGCCTCATCACCCGCTTTTTTAAATTCCTTGCGGGTGTAGCTCAGTGGTAGAGCATCACGTTGCCAACGTGAGGGTCGTGAGTTCAAGCCTCATCACCCGCTAACTTCAAACAGATTATATGCGAGGTTTTCCTTGAGCCAGAATCCACCTGTTTCCACCGAGGCCGAAGAGGTCAAAACCGCCCACACGACTGCGCATGTGCAGCGTCTCCCGGGATGCCGCATCAAGCTTGACATCCAGGTCGATGCAGAAGCTACGCAGGCGGCCTATGCGAAAGCGCTCAAGAATATCAGCAAAGAGGTTTCCCTCCCGGGCTTTCGCAAGGGTAAGGCACCCGATGCCCTGATCGTGAAACAATATGGCAAGCATGTGACGCGCGAATGGCACGATCTGATCGCCAATGCGGCCTTTCACGAGTTTCTGCAGACCACAAATCTGCTTCCATTTACCCGGGATAAGAGCATTAGACGCGTCGATGTTAAAAGCGCCTCGCGCGAAACCGGCGCGCAGCTGGTCCTCGAATATGAAACAAACCCCGCTATTCCAAAAATAGATAAGGCGCAGATCAAGATTGAGCCCTTTCCGCGGCATGTGGTGTCTGAAAAGGATATCGAGGAAAGGATCCACAATCTTCAACTGCACTATGCCGACTGGTCGATTGTCAATGACCGTCCCATCCAGGAAGGCGATTTTGTCGACCTCGATATCGTCGCCATTGATTCCCATCCCCAGCGCACCATCTGCGAAGACATGCGCTTCGAAGTCGCCCAAGGCAAGATGGGCAATTGGATGCGCAAACTGCTGATAGGGCGCAACGTCAATGAAAGCATCGAAGGAGTGAGCGAGCGCGAAGAAGGTGATGAGTCGCCGGCAGCTGATTTTCAGCCAACTCAGTGCCGCATTACGGTCAAAGCCCTCTATTCTTCCCAACTTCCCGCACTCGATGAGGCCTTTGCTAAGAAGCTGGGAGTCAAAGAGATCGGCGAATTGCGTCCTAAAGTCGTCGAGGAGCTCAACCGTCGAGCCGATACCGAAGTCAAGGACCGGCACCGCGCACAGGTTGAGGAGCAGCTCTTGCGCCTGTATCCCTTCGACGTCCCTTCTTCGATCATCGAAGAGCAGAAGCGGCTCATGGTCGCCGAGCGCCTCCATCATTTGAAACAGTCGGGCACAACCGAGCCCATGGAGCAGCTTCGCAAAGAGGTCGAAAATGCTGTCGATCAGGAGCTCAACCGCGCCTACCGGCTCTTTTTCCTCTGCAGGTCGGTGGCTGATGCCAATAACATCCAGGTCCTGCAAAATGAGATCTACGATGAGATGGGAAGACAAATGATGGTGTCCCCGGAGCAGGCGATGGCATTTCAGAAAATGGGCGCCGAAGAGGTCCAGTCCAAGCTGTATGTCAATGTCCTCTCCCGCAAAGCTCTGGATTTCCTGGCAAGTTAATGCCGAGACATACATGATAAGCTGGTTCGTGCGCAGAGATTTTTCTGCAGGTTGATAAAGATCAAGCACCGTCCCTGCTTTTCGCTTGACGGGGGTAGGGATAGCTCTCTACAATTAGGAAAAAGCATAAGGAACGCCATGTCGCATAAATTTCCATTCGACGATCAAATCGCATCTCTGACAACACGTCCAGCAGCCTCCTCGCTTACTCCCTATGTGATCGAAGACACGGGCCGCGGTGAAAGGTCTATGGATATCTTCTCCAGGCTGCTCAAAGACAGAATTGTCTTTATCGGCATGGACATCACCGATCAAGTCGCTAACATCGTCGTCGCCCAGATGCTCTTTTTGCGCATGGAAGATCCCAAAAAGGATGTCCACCTCTACATCAACTCGATGGGCGGGTATATCTCGGCAGGCCTTGCCATTTATGATGTCATGAAATGGCTCCCATGCGACGTGCATACCTATTGCATTGGGCAGGCCTCTTCGATGGGGGCTCTTCTGCTCGCTGCTGGCGCCAAGGGCAAACGCTTCGCTCTGCCTCACAGCCGGGTCATGATCCACCAGCCGATTGGCGGCGTAGGAGGAACCTCTGCCGATATCGCCCTGCAGGCTAAAGAAATCATCGAGCTCAAGCGCATTACAAACCTGATCATGTCGGAATGCACGGGACAAACTCCCGAAAAGGTCACCAAAGATTCCGAACGCGACTTCTACATGAGTGCGCAAGAGGCGAAAGATTACGGCCTGATCGATGAAATCGTGATCCCCAAAAAGAAATAATCATGCAAACTAAAGATCCCATCTCATGCTCTTTTTGCGGACGCAATGAAGAGGCTGTGGAAAAGCTAATATCTGGCCCGAGCGTCTATATCTGCGACAAGTGCGTGAACCTTTGTGCCGGCATCCTCGAACGCAAAAAGCCCTCTGTCGGAACTTATCAGTTCAAAATCCTCAAGCCTAAAGAGATCAAGGCGCGGCTCGATGAGTACATCATCGGGCAAGAGAGCGCCAAACGCACGATCTCCGTTGCGGTCTATAACCACTACAAGCGCATCCAGTCCCTGAATAAGCAGGGGGAAGTAGAATTCAGCAAATCCAACGTCCTTCTCTTTGGTCCCACAGGATCGGGTAAAACGCTGATTGCCAAGACCCTAGCATCTGTCCTGGATGTCCCTTTCACCATCGCAGATGCGACGACACTGACGGAAGCGGGCTACGTCGGTGAAGATGTCGAAAATATCATCCTGCGGCTACTCCAGGCGGCCGATTACGATGTCGCCAAAGCGGAGATGGGCATTGTCTACATCGACGAAATCGATAAAATTAACCGAACCACCGCCAATGTCTCCATCACGCGCGACGTTTCAGGCGAAGGCGTGCAGCAGGCGCTCCTGAAAATTGTCGAGGGAACGATTGCCAATGTCCCTCCCAAAGGCGGGCGCAAGCATCCCAACCAGGAATATATCAAGGTCAATACCGAAAATATCCTCTTCATCGTTGGGGGAGCCTTTGTTAACCTGGACCGAATTGTCGCTAAACGCCTCGGCAAAACCACGATCGGCTTCAACATTGAACAAAAAGAATTGGTCGATCCAAAGCAGAAGAGCCAGCTCCTGGCACAAGCCGAACCGGAAGACTTCATCCAGTTTGGCATGATCCCCGAATTCATCGGACGCTTCAACAGCATCGCCAACTGCAATGAACTGACCCAGGAAGATCTCATCGTTATTTTGACTGAACCTAAAAACTCCGTGATTAAACAGTTTACCTCTCTCTTCAATCTGGAAGGCGTCAAACTGAGCTTCACGGATGAGGCGCTGCATGCCATTGGCCAGAAGGCGATGGATGCCGGCACAGGCGCTCGCGCGCTGCGCATGATCCTGGAAAACCTCATGCGTGAAATGATGTTCGAGGTCCCTTCAGATGAGACCATTTCCGAAATTCTCGTCGACAAAGAAACTGTCGTCAGTAAAACCCCGCCCATCATCAAGCGCCGCTCCGAACAGATTGCTTAATCCCCCCGCCAGCGCGGTGGGGTATCACGCCCATACCGAGCACTTGCTACTACGAGCCTATTCAAAAGGGACCCCGCATACGCGTAGCTGGCTGGGAAATGTGCTCGGGAGGAGTCCGCGGCAACACAATCGCAATTCAAAAACGCTCTCAAATAATCTAGTAAGAGGAGGTTTAAAGTATGGAATTTTTTAACCATTTGATTTTTAATTTGCTCAAGCGAATGGTGATATGTATATTGTAAGAAGTTTATAGGAGGTAACTTTATGAATCAGGAGCTACAGTATGTAGGCAATACCCCCACTTCTGGCTACTCTTTCTTATTTTGCAATGGGATCGAAAATACAGCTGAACAGGCTGAACAAAGCGCACAGCTTATCTCAGAAGCCTTGGGAGGCCGAATCGTGACGCTTCTGCATAACAGTACAACGCTATCTCAATTCGCACAGGCCCATCACGATCAAGAATCGACCAGGCAACACGATGTCGCACAAAAGATTACAGGGTTTATTCGCGGTCAAATTCAGGGACATCTGGATAAAAAAATATCAAAAGACCAAATTAAAATTTATCTCTTCGTTCATAGCCATGGAGCAGTGCTCACAGAACTGGCTCTCAACATATTGGGTGAAGACGAGAAAAGTAGAGTGGTTGTTTTTTCCTACGGTGGGGCGAAAAGGCTGGAAAAAAAAGTGGCTGGTGCCGTGAACAACTATTTAAATAAGAATGACAAAGTCGCACCGTTGGGCTGGAATCTTACTATGTCAGGATCAGAATTTGTGACTGTTGCTGATTTGGAAGAAATCTTCACTTCAGACAGTCATGAAGAAAGGCTTAAAACTGCTGCAGGAAAATGCGAAAACGAAACCATCCTGCGGGAAAATTACCTGACGATGCAAGGCAAGCCCACAAAATATGAAAAAGTGTGGAATCAAAAAGATCCCGTTGCTATTGTTTGCCATCCATACTTTCAGAAAAGATGGGCACTTTATGAGGAATTGATCAAGTCCTATAATATAAAAATTCTGAACCCTGAATGTGATAAATCTACTGGACTTGCACAAGTTCTGGATAGCCATTCATTCGAATCTTACATGCCTCAAGTCAGACTTGACGCGGCAAAGGTAATAAGTAGAATTCAAAAAGAATTGGCCAATTCCTGAGAAACGCACCGCTTGCCTTGCTACTGTTTGCGCGAGGACATCGGGATCTACTGAATTGCTTACAGTTTCGACGAGCAAAGTTCGACTTGCTCTCAAACTCAAAGCACTGTTCACGAATGATTTCGCGAACAGTGAATATTTAAGCTTGCCCTTTAGGAGGACTACCTTGTACATGTGGAGGAATTGTATTTGTTCCGCCAGTAGCCATAGGAATTGATACGGTTGTAGCGCTTTTGTTTGGTTTTGGTGGTACGGCTGGAGGTGTTTTTTTAACACTGGTTTCTGCCAATAATTGGCTAAAGCGATTATTAAGCTCCTCTTCAGCGAATTTGACAGCAATAGGCCGTGTTTTGAGCATTTCTGCGACGGCTCTTGCCAGTTTGGCAATTTGTGTATTGTCCAAAGTAGTGTTTGGATTAGATGGATCCGCTTTGGGATCTTTGAAAAGCCCACCTATTTTCAATTCACTTATACGTAATTCACCGCTCAGGAATGGGCCTAATTCAGGCAATTCATTTTTGAATTCACTAAGATTGAGAATCAGCTTCTGCTTTTTCGATTTCTCGCAGCACGCTGTGAGCAAAGGAACAACAATTTGAGTCAAGGCTGCAGGGGGCAGTTTGGCACAGCCCTTTGTTGGCACAATTTCAAAAGACTCTTTCATTGACCCTGTCATGATCATATTGAGAAAGGGCATAATCACTTGTGTGCATTCACCGGCGCCATGTTTTGCAGCTTCTCGATCACCCTGTTGAGCAGGCATGAAATTCGCCGCCACCATGGTGTAAAGGGCGCTTCCTATAATTCTCTTGATATTTTCATCATTTTGTTTTCGGAGCGCTTGTGCTTGAGCTAGTTTCTCTTGCGATTCCTTCGATAATCTATCCGACTCTGCGGCATTTTGTTTGGATGCCTTGCTTATTTCTTCGGCTTTGCTGGCATTTTCAATGGCGTTTCGTAGGTGTGCCTGCTTGACTGCCGATTCTTGCATTTGCTGCTGGATCACTTCTCTTTGCTCCGCTAAAGCTGCTCTTTGTTTGCGAGTATTGTCAAGATTGTCGATGGCTTTTTGATAGCCTCGCGCAAAAAGTTGTTGATCTTCTTTTGACCAATACCCTGAACCAGGTTTTGGAGCGCCGGGCACTGTACTTGCTTGCATATATCCCCCATAAAAAATCTAAATGCTACAAACGACTTTAGGACTGCTTCCTCATTTAGCCGCTCTATCTGCAATATTTTACATTATCACGATATTTTTGTCAAAAATTCTTAACGATATCTTTACTTAATACCTAGAAAAAATGAACATATAAAAATGAACGTATAAAATAATTGTTTGATAATAAACATTCAAAAATAAACTGATATTTTATAGAATTAAAATATAGGCTATATTTGGAGGTGTTATGGATCCAAATGAATTTAATCCTTTCGGCGGAAGTACCGGTTCCGATTCCTTTGGCAGCTATACTAATATATTAAGCAAAACAGAGAATTTAGAAACGCAAGCAGCTCAGCAACAATCCCAAAGTACAGAATTAAGAGAGTTATCACTTCAACAGAATATTCAAGCGACTGTTTTTAATGATAAAGCTCTTGAAGAATTATCGACAGCAGTCAATAGTGTTGCTCTCCCTACTATTACATCGAATGAGCAAAATTCCCCAACAAATAATCAACAGACCGGGATACAACCCAATCCATATGAAGGGACAGGTCCTGATGTCCCAAGTGTTTCGGATGATGGAGCGTCACAAAACGATGCCGGTAAGTCCACACAGGCCGAAAATGATTCAATAGCTTCAACAGTCAAAAAAATGGGCCAATCTTTCTTAACGAATGAAGAATCCCATGCCGCGCAACTAGTCCAGCAAAACCAGCAAAATGTACAGCAAGACCAGCAATTAGGCATTACAGAAGTTGATCAAGTTGCGGAAAAGCAAACTTTCGAAAAATTCAGTAAAGAGGTCTTTGTTGCCATTGAACATAAAAATGGCGATATCGATATCGTAGCATATGACCCCTCAAATAAAATACATCAAGCTAAGTCTGAGAAGGGCGAACTGGTCTGGAAAAAGGGTGAAGAGTACGCAGTTGCGACAGATTCCTTGAAGCAAAAACTGGAGCAGGCTAAGGGAAAAATTCGTCATGTTGCAGTGGATGGGAAGCGAACGGAGATCGACAAGAGCAAAGTTCGCAAGTTGACAGATCATGAAGCAGCCGAGTTCAAGGGCTTAGTAACTGGATATAATAAGTGGAACGCCACTATCCCACAAGCGGGTATGCAACAAGCGTTGACTGCAAAAGCAGCAGGTCAGGTTGACGAGAAAGCCAATTCAGGACAAATCACAAGCACGCCTCTCAATTCAGAAAGAGTGAAAACTGAATTGAACGAAAGACAAATGGCACCCCAAAAGTCGGTTAAGAGGCAATGGGATCAAATATCTGCAGCAAGAAAGAATGAACAAAAAGAAGTTGCAACGAAGTTGGAGGTTCAGCGTACCAACTTAGCTAAAAAGAGGAAAATTATCATAAAACAACAGCATGATGAAGAAACTGCTGTGATACGCAGAGAGCAACTTCGCCGGCAGGACATTAATGGGGAAGCTATTGAGAGGCAAGTAAAATCACAAGAAATTTGTGGACGCATGAGCCAAGGCGAATCAGATGTTTCGCTAGCCATTGATCAAATGATTGGTTTAGCTCCTGATCGATTGAAAACAGGAACCAATACAAGAGATGTTCTTTTAGAATTATTGCGCGTTTACGGCACGCCTCTGGAAGGCCGTCAGATGCATGAAATTATAATTAAAACACCTCAGACGCTCCTAGAAAGAGCTCAGAATGGTGAAGAGCCTTTCGCTTCTCAGCCTGTATTGGTGGAATGGTCAAATATTGTTCAATATTTAGGGCCTAAATAGCCCTCTGTAAGCTTGTTACAGACTATGACATTCTGTCTAGATTCTTGTGCGGCTTAACAGATTTTAGTTGGGAGGTCCTGGAGAAAATGTCAAAAAATGATTTTCTTCAAGCGAGACTAGATGAACTTCTACCAAAAGCCGATTTAGGGGATGTTGACAGCCAGAAGAAGGTAGCACAAATTTATGCTGAATCCTTGGGAAGCAAGGAAAAAGCATTTTTTTACTATAAAATAGCGGCCGATCGTGGTGATGTATGGTCTCAATTAAGCGTTGCGGAATATTATTTAAAAGGAATAGGTGTGCAATCTGATCCCGAATTGAGTGTGGAGTATTTAAAGAAAGCAGCTAGTCAGGGTTCGAGTTATGCCCAATTTCGTTTAGGAGTATGCCTGGAGACGGGATGTGGGATAAGCCCATCAGTGGAGGAGGCTTTCAAATATTACAAATTGGCCGCAGATCAAGGAAATCCCAACGCGATCATGCTTGTCGCCATGGCATACGAAAGGGGTGATGGTGTATCTGTTTCCGAAGAGGAGGCATTGAAGTATTATTTGCTTGCGGCAGAGAGGCACGATGCTTTTTCTGAATACAAGGTTGGAGTGTTTTACCAGGAAGGAAAGGGTGTGAGCCGTTCAGGAGAAAAAGCTGTCGAATTTTATGAGCGCGCTTTAGCGAATGGCGAAATGTTAGCTTGCTCACGCTTATCGAGCATGTATGAGGAGGGTGATCTTGTTCTACAATCCTATCCCAAGGCTATTAATTACTTACACATGATGGCGGAAAAGGGCGATAAACAGGCTCAGACTACCCTTGGAATGCATTACAATGCTGGACTTGGCGTTGAGAAATCCAGCGAAATGGCATTTCATTATTTTTCTCTTGCTGCCGAACAGAGAGAGGCTCTATCGCTCTATGAATTAGGCAAATGTTATGCCTTGGGGAAAGGGACACAAGCTTCCGAGGAGCAAGCTGTAAAATGTTTTCAACAGATTCTCAACAGCGATATTGAAGCAGAAGACTTATATGTCATCGCCATTTCAATCTGCTCTGAATTCCCAGACGATCGATTTCTAGATTATGCTCTAAAATACAGCCAAAAAGCGGTAGAATGTGGACACGTGCTGGCCAAGAATTTTTTAGAAGGGTTGCAATCGAAAGAAGATAGAGTAGCTTTGATCGAAAAAAATAACTTTCAATTTATGTTGCAGACCGCAAAAAGGGGCGAGGCTTATGTTCAGTATGAAGTTGGGCTCTGTTATTACGATGGCTTGGGTGTAGAGCGCTCTGAAGAGCAAGCTTTCTTCTGGATCAAAGAATCGGCTAATAGGGGATTTATACCAGCACAATATGCTCTGGGAGTTTTTTTTGCATGCGGCGTAGGGGTTTCAAAATCTATGGAACTTGGCATGCATTACTTCAAGGTTACTGCAGAGAAAGGGCTTGATATCGCACAGTATAATTTTGGACTCATTTTAATGTATGAGGAGGGATTCAAATCTGAAACTGAGGCATTTTATTGGTACCAAAAGGCTGCAGATCAAGGGCTTGCTGTAGCACAAAATGAAGTCGGTGCTTGTTTTCTGTACGGTAAAGGGGTAGCACATTCACAAGAGCAGGCCTGGCATTATTTGAAGTTGGCAGCTGATCAAGGATTAGCTGATGCACAATATAATGTGGGGCTTTTTCTTGCGCAAGTGAAACAAGCCCAAGCTGAGGCATTTGAGTGGTATAAAAAAGCAGCGGATCAAGGACATGCTAAAGCGCAGAATGAGGTCGGATTCTTCTATGGAACAAGAAATGGAATCGACCTGTCCTATTCACAAGCTTTACATTACTACAGGCTTGCGGCTGAGCAGGGATTAGCAATTGCACAGAACAATGTGGGCGTATACTACGAATATGGACTCGTGGTTGATAAATCTGAAAGTAGGGCATTTGAGTGGTACAAAAAAGCCGCTGATCAAGGATACGCCAGTGCTCAGAACAAAGTCGGAGTCCGATATGATTCAGGAAAAGGAGTTGACCAGTCGTATTCACAAGCTTTGCATTACTTCAAACTCGCGGCTGAACAGGGTTTAGCTGCCGCACAATATAATGTGGGAGTCTATTACGCGAAAGGTCATTCTGTCGAAAAGTCGGAGAGCGAGGCGTTTTTCTGGTATAAAAAAGCCGCCGATCAAGGACATACCAGTGCTCAGAACGAAGTTGGAGTCCGATATGATTCAGGAAAAGGAGTCGCCCAGTCGTATTCACAAGCTTTGCATTACTTCAAACTCGCGGCTGAGTTGGGGTTAGCCATCGCACAATATAATGTGGGGCTCTATTACGCCAATGGATTTTCAGTCGAAAAATCGGAAGACAAAGCGTTTTACTGGTATAAAAAAGCCGCCGATCAAAATGATGCAAGTGCGCAGAACGAAGTTGGTGCAAGATATGGAAGAGGAAAAGGAGTCGACAAGTCATATTCACAAGCTTTGCATTATTATAAGCTTGCGGCTGAGCAGGGATTGGCGATTGCACAGTATAATGTAGCAGTCTATTTCGAAAATGGGCTCTCTGTCGAAAAATCGGAGACAGAGGCATTTACTTGGTATAAAAAAGCCGCGGATCAAGGAGAAGCCAAAGCGCAAAATCAAGTGGGTTTGCGCTATATTTTGGGCAAGGGTGTCGCTGAGTCCAAAGAAAGAGGCGCTTATTATTTCCAGTTAGCTTGCGATCAAGACAACGAAGAGGCACAATATAATCTCTTACGCTATTTTGATGATAGTGACGAAGTTTTAATAGTAGAAGCACGAAAAAATGTCTTTCTTCATTATCAAGAGCTGGCTTCTAAAGGCATTACAGACGCTGAAAGAAGTTTAGCAAAATGTTACATTTCCGGTGTTGGGACTAAAATATCCGTAGCTCAAGCTGTACGCCATTTCAAAATAGCAGCTGAACATGGAAATGTATCAGCGCAGGTGAATTTGGCTCTACTGCTTGATCATAGTGAGCAGGCGATTCAATCCCAAGAGGTCATTTTTAATTATTATCAAAAAGCTGCTGAACAGGGTAATGTAACGGCTGAGAACAATTTAGGTTATTGCTACCAATATGGACAAGGCGTGGAAAGATCCCTAGAAAAAGCTTTGTTATTTTATTCGAGAGCCGCGGAGAAGGGTGATGCGACGGCACAATGCAACATGGGTAGATGTTACCTAAACGGGTGGGGAGTAGAACGCTCAGACGAAAAGGCTTTCCACTACTTCTCACTTGCGGCAGAAAAGGAAAATGCAGTGGCTGAGTTATTGCTTGCAAACTGTTATGAGATGGGACACGGTGTCGTCAGAGATGGTGAAACAGCCTATCGCTACTACAAATCATCAGCTGAAAAAGGAAATGTCGCAGCGAAGTACCATTTAGGCCTCTGCCATGAATTTGGAATAGGCTGTCCAAAGAGCGACAAAGAAGCTTTTCGACATTACAAGTATGCTGCAGATCATGAAAATCGTGATTCCATGCGGAAGGTCGCTGAGTTTTATGCGGAGGGCAAAGGGGTCGAGCGATCACAAAAATGGTCCTCTTATTACTATAACCTTGAAAGTGGTGAAGCGGCAGCATAAAGATCAAATCTGTCGCGGGAAATAGGGGGATCGGTGGTTTTCCCACACCAGCCCCGGTAATATTTCAGCCCATATTTTTCCTCGCAGATGGGGTAAAGCCCCACGAAAATCTTCCGAATTCCCTCTGAAAATTCACAGCTGAAACTCCAAACAATTTTATATTTGCTGGGAATTGCCGAAACATCGTATAAGGGCGGGTTATCTGTTCACAATAGGGGGAGAAAAAACGATGCCACAAATCTCGACACCTTTTGATGAACTCCTGAAACAATTTCTAGATCTATGTCGACATCATAGCACAAAGCAGGCTCAAAAGCTGTCACAGTTGCCTAAAGAGGCATTTCAAAAGCTTTTGGCACAATTTGATCATAAGTGTAATTTCGTGAATCAAAAAATCGAGGCCGGCTATGAAACAATTGTTAGCCTATGCAGGGCAGTCATTCGAGGCCCTCACGTTAGAATCGAAGTTGAGAGTAAAGAGATCCATCTTGCTAAAAGCTACTCCAGGCCAACTTTAATCAAAGGCAAGATTAAATTTATGGTTCCAGGTGGTGTACAACTCAGAGAAGCCAACTGCTTTCTATCGTTCGGACATTGGGCAAAATTGGGAGACTGTAAAGAAGACAAAATCAATATTGTCGATCATTTAGACAAACTTCTTCCGAAATTTCAGCAATGGAATCCCGGTAGTCCTATCGGCCTTGTCACCTTTCAAAATGGGATCATGAATGATTTCGACAAAGATTTTAGAAAAATGGGTCAGTTGATCATTGATCAGTTTCCAGAGGGCCCGCTTTGCATTGGATTGCATAATGCCACGACAAGCATACTTCCCGTGGACATGAGTCGATTTGATTCGGAGCCAACGAGAAACGCAGATTCTGTGTATAGTCTCTGTCAAATGATAAAAACGTTTGCCGATCGTATTCATAAGATCAATCCCAATGTGGTCTGGACACATTTTGCCCACAGTGAAGGTGCATTAATCGCCAACGCTGTTTTGTCACTCTGCAATCAGGGGTGGCTGCTTGATGTGCAGCAATACCTCAAGCAACATTTTGTCATCGCCACCTATGGACCAGTAAAACCGGTTCCTGTTGAACCTGTTCTCGATGTTGTGAACACCTATTCTAAGAGAGATATCGCTCTTTTTTTTGCCAGCACTTATTTGGATAAAGATCTTGATCAGATTACGGAGGATCCCTATACCAGCACAAAACGGCATAAAGGAAAAACCTATAAGGTCACCATTGTTGATAGCTAGTTGCCGGTTAATCCTTTGGTGAAAATTAATTTCGAAACGATCGAGATGTGGACGCAGGAGCAACGCTCCGCTATGTCCTGGCTGGAATGGATGTCGCATTACCAAGATCCCAATGAATTGGCACGATTGACTGGCGGCCTCAATACAAATCTAGCTAATTCTATCAACAATACTGTGCATGCGATTGAGGATCACGGTTTTTCGCAGGTCACTTATAAAGAAGTCCTGAAAGCAAATATAAACAGGTTTAGGGATAGGTACAAAGTTTATGACGCGAAGCGGTGGCCTTAAACTTCTGATTGTGGCTGTGATTTTGTTTGGGATCTGGAAAATTGGTCCCTGGCAACCCTCCGAACAGTATCAAAAATTGCAGGCAGATAAAGCCGCGTATGCAGAGTATGTGGGTTATGTGAATGATCTCCGTTCAAATTTTGCACGAGAAATGCGAAAGGAGTTGGATCTCGTCTGCTCAGGAGATTCCGGACGAATGCATGGAAAAGTAGAAGAAATAGGCCTGGACTTTACTGCCTATCGCCGCGCAAATATCGAGGAAGCAAGGGCGCTGCAATTATACGTCATGAATAAGCTCGTTCAAGCTGTCAACGCTCATGAAAAACTCGCCTCTTTTCTCGATGAGCGTCCCTTTACCTATAAGCGTGTTAACGTTTCTATCTCTTTTCAAGGTCCTAACGGACGTTATTGCGACGGAAGCGTGGTGTATATTTATAATATCTCTGATTTAGCAGTAGAAGAAAGCAGAAACAAATTCTTTTACTCATCAATTGATCCTTTCACTGGAGATATCGTTCGTATATTGAAAGAACCTTATGAAGAAGCAGTTAAACTTGCTGCAGCAGCACCTATACATGATCTTAGAGTCCATCAGAGTACACCTATAGAAGAGGCGATCGATGAAGTATTACCTAAGTATACGGAAGAGATGCTAACAAAGTGTCGCTTTGAGTGCTCGTCCATTGGCGGAAAAATGACCGACCGAGTTGAGGATATTGGGGCTGAATTTGTCATTGTGCAGCATGTCAATCAGGAAGAAGCGAGGAAATTTATCCTGTTCGCCGCAGAGAGGCTTCTTCATGCCCTCAATGGAAATAAGAAGCTCAGAGAGTATTTGAGTGAATTTCCCTTTCCCTCCCATCGGTTAAAAATCAGAATCGGTTTTAGGAAGCGAAATTATTATACCTACTGCGATGGGAGCATGGAGAGTGTCACATTGGAGGGAAATGAAATCACCTACTATCAAGAGCCACCTCCTGAGCAAAATTGGTATGCAGGGCCCGATGTCTTTGCAAAAGAAAGCTATCAAGATGCTCTTAAAAAAGGAGAAAAGGAGTCGGTATAATGCGTTTTGTGCTGGAGTTTTAATTCAAATCGGCCACGGCAAATAGGGCGAGATCATCGCTTTGCGCGAATTGATGGAGCCGGTCTAGTAATGCAGGATGACAAGACCAGGACGTGTCCCCAATCCGCCCTTTTCTAATTCAATCAAGTTTTATTAACTGAATTTTATACTACAATTAAATTAATTTATGTATAATATAAATAAGATGATTGGAGTCTTTGTTTCTATGTAATTTTTTGGAGATTTTTATGGCTGCTCCTATCCATCACCATCATCATGTTCATCATCATGTGCCTGTTGATACCACCCAGACAGAAGCGAAGGTGGTTCGCCTGCGCGATCCTGATTCGGCAAGGGACGTCTTAGAATCCTCTACCAGTAACAAAGGCAGCGGAAATGCTCTGCTTGACTCCCTTCTCGGGGGGGATAGGATTACGGTGGGAGCGTTTACCGACGCCGTGGAAATACCCAAAGAAAAATCCAAGCAGAAGCTATACGACAACGACCGGCTCTTCAATGACACCGCTAAAAAACTGAATGCTGCAAAAATGGATAATGCAAACAACCTGGCTACGATATTAGCTAACATTAATTCCGTTTTCACAGCATGGAACGCGGTTAAAAGCACAGAACAGACGGAAATCGATGGGATCAATAGCACGGTCACAGCTTATAATGACCAGATTCTGCCTGCGGATCAAGACGCGATTGACGCCCTCAACGATGGAACTGATCAATACAACAATGGCGACATTGACCTCGCGACTTACCAAAACAATTATGTCACTCCCTACAATAACTACGTCGCCAGTCGCAATGCCGCGATCAGTGCCAGCATATCCGATTATTCCAATACGCTTAACACCTTCAACACTGTGGATGTTCCCGCAAATAATGCCACAATTGATGGCATTAATACCGCCAGTGCGCAGTATAACATTGCGCCCATTACTCCTGAACTGACGGTCCCTCCTCAAAGCACTTTTCTTTTGCCGACGGCTGATCCAAACCCTGTAGGCACTGCCACCCATTTGAGCGACCCTCGAACAGAATTAAACCCCGCAACCGGCTCTATCCCCGAGCCATCAAACCAAGCTGATTTCCTTGAAACCTACTACGATCCCATTTTCAATGCTGCTGCTGCAGCGCTTAAAATCAGCCAGACACAACTGCAGATGTTGATCTCGCAAGTCGATTTCATCCGCTTTAATCTGCGCGATGTCGATCCCACCAAACAGATCAACCTTCCAAACTCAGTCACGGTGCTGCAATCCCGTATGGCAAATGATACCACATCGGGTAGCTTCAATGCCGGCGGCGGCGTCGCCACTGCGATCATTGCAAGCGGCCTGGGCTCCCCCCATATGGAGAGCAATTTCTCACAAAGCATCTTCGAAGCCAATTCCACCATTTTCCAGCTTCAATTCAGCAATGGGCTCGGAGATAAACTGAAAACTTTTGGCAACCTCTCTCTCTTTACGACCGGGATCCAATCGTTAAAACCCGCTGTAGCTGGTTTAAATGTGAATACGCTGGCGCCAAACCTCCTGCTGAACGCCTTCAATGTCACTCTTGGCGTCAATGTCGCCAGTACTGTCCTGGGACTGATTTTATCAGGGGCTACTGAGGACGCCGTGCGCAGTTTTGTCGAACAGGATCTTAAAGGCAAAGCGGATCAAAAGACAATCGACCGCGCGACTAGAATATTGACTGCTGAATTGAACATTGCCTTTCTGCAGTTTGCCGCCACCACAGCCGCAATAGCTCTGCAGGCTCCGGGATTGCCCGCCCAGCTGACCGCCAACATTACTGGCCTGCCCGCCAATGTGGCTTCTACTCCTTTGAGTCCTGACAGAGTTCTAGCCGATTCGCAACGCACCTCCTTTCTGACAACCGCGCTCACTGGCACATTAAGCACCGACAATGGCATCGGCAGGAATCAAGCTCAAACCTTTGTTACGACGGCTCTCAACGCGGCCATAACCTCTGGCATCAAAAACAGTGATGAATTGAACAACGCACTGCTCCAAAGTTTCATTTCCCAAGGCCTGACGAATGAGGAGGCAACCCGGCTTGCCGGCCAAGCGGTTGCCATTGTCCAGCAGGAGTCAACCGCCACACGCGATCTGCACACTCCGCTACTCGACCAGACGTTCAGTGTCAATCTCTTAATCCCCCTGCTGGTTCAGCAGGGAAACTTAAGCAATGATAGAGCGCGCACCGTCGCCAATCAGGCCATCCAGGAAGTGATCAAAAATCAAGCTGTAACAAGCGACATCGAATTCCAGATCGCCCTTCAGCAGCAGCTGGAGCAAGCCGGTATCAGTGGTTCCACAGCCAAGCTTGCAGCAACCAGCCTGGTCAATTCAGCGGTAGCGACTGCATCTACAGAACCCTCCCCTCTGTCTGTTCCAACACCAGACCACCCGCTTAATGGCAGACAGTTGCGAAATGCTCTTGCACGCCATAGCACAAGCCTCCTGGCTAATCCTTTAGGTCAGGGTGTGGCTCTCCAACATGGACACCGCATTGTCGAAGTTCTGATTGGGGCTCCAGGAAGCTCTACTTCACTTCTTGCGCAGCTCAATACCAACGTCGGCATTTTGCAAAGAGAGAGTGGCAATCGCGCAGGAGGGGTATTGCTGCCCAGCTTCCGGGAATTCCTCTCGCCTAACCTGGATGCCTTTGTGTTTAACCGCAAGGTTTTGGATCCGGCCAACACTTTCCTGCTGACCGCCATAGGCAGCACACGCATGACAGATGTGCTCCATCAGCCAAAAGACTACATCAAATATCTGGATTTCTATGTTTAGGAGTAGGCGGGACAGCTCCTTCACATTGAAATTAAAGAAATTTTTGTATATAATAAAAAATAGAGGGATGATAAGCAGAAGATTTGCTGGATTCCTCAAGGATTAGTGAAGGATTTAGACAAACAGCAGAGGCCAAAGAAAGGAAGGCTCACCATTTCGAACAGGAAAAAGATGGCATTTCTGCTTTAAGGAGGATTTATTATGAGCAACCCTACAAATCGTGTTGGTGCACTGCCGGCGAATAAAACCGAGCTCAACGCCCACACGGAACAGGCCTTATTGCAATTAGTCTATGTGCGCACCTCCAACGACATGATTGGAGACGCCATGACAAACCTGGACCTGGCACTTCAAACAACGCAGAGCGTTTTGAATATCCTGCAGGCTCTTCAAAACCTGCACAACAATATCAGCGTCCAAAGTAAGAGCGCCTTCCCCTTTATATTTTCAACTGGTCAGCTTTTACTGCCATCGGGCACACCGCTGGTCAGTGGTGTTCTGCAAGTGAGATCGTCTGCTGCGGGAACCATTCACATCATATCTACAGTGATTCCCAATCTGTTTGACGGAGGCAGTCGGGACGCCAGCAACTATCAGGCGGCCTATAATAAGGCGGCCAGCGCCTACTTTGGAAAGGCCATCGATCCCTTCTTCATCTTTACAAGCCCGACAAGCCCTGGCTTTACTCAGTTTGTGGCTACTCTCCAGACACTGAAAGATAAGCTACGCCTGGAGATCTCGGCCCTTACCAAACAGACTCCTTCCGCTCAGCTAAACGACCCCACAACTCTTTTGGCAAATATTCGGAAGGTTTATAACGAGCTACCGACTAACTTCGGCTTCAGCGCTGTCGAGAAATGGGCGCTCGATAACTATAACCTGCATGGCAGCACCGCCACTGGACTGGGGGGAAACCTGCAGAACGACCTGACCTTTGCTATCACCGCTGCAGAAACGTTGAACGACACCCAGAAAGAAAAAGTGCGCCGCTTCCTCTTTATCTTCCAGCAATACTATCAGTCGGCAGCAGCCGTTCTGAGCGCTATTCACCAGATTGTCAACCAAATGGCACAAAAAATTTCTCAATAAGTGCGAAAACCCGGCCCTTAGGAGTCGGGTTTTCTTCTTTTATTCAATTTATATTTATCAAATAATTTGTAAGTTGTATAATAAAAATATAAGAAATAGATAATGCATAAAATCAGATTATTAAATCTGATCACAATAAGGAGTATTATTTATGACTAGTCCTACCAATAATGTATTCGATCCTAACCCTCCGGGTTATGTCGATGAAACAAGCCGCGCGCCTGGCAATTACGGCAAACCGTTCATTCTGAACAGGGTGTTCGATCTGTTGGTCTTAATGATCGACGTCCTGCAGAGAACAGCTGCTGCACAAGCCAACCGCTTGAATTTCCTGACTCAGTGGCAGAAAGCCTATACGGACGAGCTTAACCAGATCCACTCTTTTGTAGCGAGTAATGGCGACGGTGAAGCACGGCAACTAACTGATGGTGGTACGATCAACACTGGTGGAAGCGGTACACAAGATTTTAGAACAAATGACAACGGCATTGACAAAGTCGGTGACGACAGCTCCGGGAAAATACGCGGTGAGTTGAACTCGCTTAACTCGATCTATACGCAACAGATCCAGGGTAATCTGAACGTAATCAGCAACGACGCCAAAGCACTGCAAGCCAACGTCAACCAGAGTAACGACTCCGTGCAATCGCAATCCGATATGGCCACCTCCATCCTGCAACAGATGAGCACCATTTTGACCTCGATCTACCAATCTGGATAACGGTTGTCCAGCCAACGATTGCGCCAGCCATGGCACGCGAATTGCAAGAGAACACAAGTTGAGCGCAACACGCGGACCGCAAAAGGAGGACGCTCATGAAAGGCGAACAGCATCAAGTGAAAAAGGCGGTAGAAGAGATCGGAGCCAGCGTCGGCAGGGAAAAGGCGCAGGAGCTGCAGAATGTTGCCGCCAAAGTGGTGCAGCAGGGCATGATGCCCAAAGACATGATGGGCTTGAGCGATGCGATGGTCGAAGGCATTTATGGCCAGGCTTTCAGGCTCTACAACACCGGTAAATACCGCGACGCGAGCCAGCTTTTCCGCCTGCTGATCATGCTCAATTCGACCGAGCCAAAGTATGCGATGGGCCTTGCGGCCTGTTTTCATATGTTGAAGGAGTATAAAAACGCTGTCTCCACTTATGCGATCTGCGGCGTGATCGATCCGGAAAATCCCGTACCCCACTACCACGCCTCCGACTGCTACATCCATCTCGGGGATACGGCCTCTGCCCTGATCGCGCTGGACATGGCTATCAAGCGCGCCGGGGAAAAACCGGAATATCAGACGCTGAGAGACCGCGCCAAACTGATGGTCGAATCACTGAAAAAAGAGAACCTGGAAAAAGAGAACCTGGAAAAAAAGGAGTGAGGAATGCCTGGGATGGAAGACAACAATCAAGAAGCTACAGATTTCGCCAAGATCATGGTTCAGGAAGTGATGAGCAGGCTGCCGAACCCGCTGTCCGAAGAGGAAAAGAAACAGCAAGAGGAGGTCATGCTGAAGATCATTCTGGGAAATATGGCCCCCAAGGATGCAATGGGCTTCAGCGACGAGATGATCGAGCACATGTATGCCTACGGTCACCGTCTCTATAACCTCGGCAGCTATAAGAAAGCCAAGGATGTCTTCACCTCGCTGGCGATTTTCAATCCCGACGATCCACGCTATTACCTGGGACAGGGCGCCTGCTACCAGCGCCTGAAAGATTGGGAGAACGCAGCTGCCGCCTACCAGACCTGCAGTCTACTCGATACCGATTCACCGATGCCGCTTTTTTATATGTATGAATGTCTGAGCCAGCTCAATGAGCCCCACGACGCCGCGGCCTGCCTTGGCGAAGTGATCGCCCGCTGCGGAGATCTCGAACTTTTTGCCCCAATCAAGGAGCGCTGTTTGCTCCTTCTAAATAAAGAAAAGATGCCAAAAGCGACAAAGCCGAAAGAAATGAAAAAAGAAGAGGCAACTAAAGGCGGAGCGTAAGAACCTATGACCACAAGTTTCAGCATGACGACAGGCCAGGGAGGCACCATGGGTGGTCCTTCCGCTCCTCTCCAGCGCGAGCTTGAAACTTCTGCTTGGACGCAGGTCAACAAAGCCGCCCTCGGCATCGTCCCCGATTCTCTCGAAATCTCCTTTACCAACCTCGGCGGCCAACTCTGGAAATATCAATCCGACTCTAGCAGGCCGTCGCTGCAGTCTCCTGGCAGCACCGTCCGCACCTCGCAAGCACAAGGAGAGGCGACCGAAGATGAATCCTGGAAGCCGATCTTTGATGAGCTGGTGGGCAAACTGCCAGACGAAGTCAAAGATGAGTTCCAGAAAGACCTCGCCCGGCCATTCGAAAGGCGCAGTCAAAACTTTGCCCAGCTGGAAAATACGCTCACTTTAACCGCAAAAGGCCTTTCCTGGCTCGAAGGAGCTCAAAAACCGGTCGATCCCGAAAGTCCCGCCATGGACAGGCTCAAACAGAATCGGGCAATGCCCGGCAGGGCTCTGAAAGGCACCGTCGCCCATTCCAAATCGATTATCGGAGGCGCCAACGCCTTTTTAACCCGCGTCGGACCTAACCATGCCAATCACGACGCGCTGCACAATTTCGCCGAGCAGGCGGCCACGATGCAGGATGATCTCAATAACCTGCTGGAATCCTTGAAAGACCCCAACGCTCCCGAGCCCACCAATGAACAGCTCACCGAACTCTCCGACCAGGCGCAAACCCTCCTAAATGACTTCCAGAGGCTCGATCAGGGCAAAGATCTGCAGATCCTCAGCCCCATGATGGAAAGCATGGCTGCCGTCGCTGCTGCCCTTTCGCTGACACCGGCTTCTCCGACGCTCTTCTTAGGCTTAAAAATGGCGACAATGGGACTCTTTTCCTCTGACAGCGCCTCCGGCCTCTTCGGCAGCGAGCTTGCCGCCCTGATCAAAGCACTCCAAAGCGGTCAAGGGGCTGCCCTCTTGAAACAAGTGGGCATGGCCAAACTTCAGATGCTCCTCATGTCGCTCCTCGGCACCATTGGCGGTGCAGGAACATTAGCCGCCCTCCTCTCCGAATTTGGCATCGGGCGCTTCCCAGCGCACAATGAAGGCGACGAGATCGCCGGACGCCGCATAGGTCTCCAGTTAATCATGACCCTTATCACCAGCTCTGGCGTGATGAAACAGATCTACGCCATCATTGCCCAGGTGTGCGGAGGCGACGAAAAGGCTCAAGCCATGCTTTCAGACAACATGGAACTGGTCAGCACGCTGCTTATGGCTCTGACCGAAGCCAAAGGCACACCCGAAAACGCCTCCAGCATGCTCGAGAACTTGAAGCCTTTCCTGGAAGGCAAATGCGAAAAAAGCAAAGCCTTCATGGAATCGGCCCTCGCCGCGGGCGATCTGGATGGAGAGAAAGCCAAGAGCGTCGACATCGCCCTTCTCAAGGCTCAAATGGCGCTCTCAAAAGATGATCAAAAAGGAATCTTAAGAGCCTGTAGCGGGGCGCTGGAACAGATCGGCAGCACCCCTGAAGACTTGAAAGGCGATCTAGATGAGTTCAAAGAGTTTGCACAATTACTCAAGCAGACCTTAGGCGCTGGGGCAACCGAACAAAATGCGATGATTACCCAGCTGCTCAGGGCAGCTTAATAAAAAGAAGGAGTTAGTTATGTCAGGCGAAATTCATCATGGAGGACATGAGGGGGCCCACGCGCACGGCCATGGCGCATGGAAAGCCAATCCTCTTCCAGAAGGAGTACCCTCAGGGGCTCCAGGAGAAGCTGGCCCTGTTAAACATGGTCATGCACAGGCCAAGGGGCATCAGCATCAAGTCGACCTGCAAAAGGATGTGCAGTCCTCGGCGGATATTGCCGAAACCAGGTCGAAGGACCAGGCCCACAACATCGCCAGCGGCTTCCGCTACGCGACGCTGAGCCAGAGCCAGCTCGACGGCGCCGATCCCACTCAGCCGCGCCTCACCGATGTGAAGCTGCGCGTTGCAGCCGGG
>JAJFUZ010000360.1 GCA_021372155.1 Parachlamydia sp.
GCAAGCCTTAGGGGAAGTGAAGAAAGCGATCAGCTACTATGAAGAGGCGCTGAGGATCGACAAAAAGGTCTACGGCGATGAGCATCCCAGTGTGGCTACAGATCTTAGCTGTCTCGGCAGTGCCTGGCAATCCTTAGGGGATGCGAAGAAAACAATCGGCTTCTTAGAAGAGGCGCTGAGAATCGACAAAAAGGTCTACGGCGATGAGCATTCAAGTGTGGCTACAGATCTCAGCAACCTCGGCACTGCCTGGAAAGACTTAGGGGAGGCGAAAAAAGCGATCGGCTTTTTGGAAGAGGCGCTGAGGATCGGCAAAAAGGTTTACGGCGATGACCATCCAAGTGTAGCTACAACTCTCGGCAACCTCGGTACTGCCTGGAAAGCTTTAGGGGAGGCAAAGAAAGCGATCGGCTTCTTAGAAGAGGCGCTGAGGATTGGCAAAAAGGTCTACGGCGATGAGCATCCTAAGGTGGCTACTCGTCTTAGCAACCTCGGCGGTGCTTGGCAAGCCTTTGGCGAGGCTAAGAAAGCGATCGGCTTTTTTGAAGAGGCGCTGAGGATCGGTAAAAAGGTCTACGGCGATGAGCATCCCGATGTGGCTGCATATCTCAGCAACCTTGGCGCTGCCTGGCAAGCCTTAAGGGAGATGAAGAAAGCGATCGGCTACTATGAAGAGGCGCTGAGAATCAACAAAAAGGTCTACGTCGATGAGCATCCCAATGTGGCTACAGATCTCAGCAACCTCGGCGGTGCCTGGAAAGCCTTAGGGGAGACGAAGAAAGCGATCGGCTTTTTGGAAGAGGCACTGAGGATCGCCAAAAAGGTCTACGGCGATCAGCATCCAAGTGTGGCTACTAGCCTCAGCTGCCTCGGCAGTGCCTGGCAAGCCTTAGGGGAGGCGAAGAAATCGATCGGCTTTTTTGAGGAGGCGCTAAGGATCGCCAAAAAGGTCTACGGCGATGAGCATCCCGATGTGGCTGCACATCTCAGCAACCTCGGTACTGCCTGGTACGATTTAGGGGAGGCGAAGAAAGCGATCGGCTTTTTGGACAAGGCGCTGAGGATCGACAAAAAGGCCTACGGCGATGAGCATCCAAGTGTGGCTATTAGCCTCAGCAACCTCGGCAGTGCCTGGCAAGCCTTGGGGGAGTCGAAGAAAGCGATCGGCTTTTTTGAGGAGGCGCTGAGAATCGACAAAAAGGTCTACGGCGATGAGCATCCTAAGGTGGCTACAAGACTCAGCAACCTCGGTGTTGCCTGGAAAGCCTTAGGAGATACAAAGAAGGCGCGTGAGCATTTCGAAGCCTCCCGAAAAATGTACTTGCAGTTCTACGACCAAGCCCATCCTGCTATCAAGGCGGTCGCGAAAAACATTGAGGAATTGACTAAGGGATCAATAGCTTGAAGAAATCCTTATTTGTTCCTATGATGGCTTTTCAGTCAGATTTTACTTAAGTATTACCCCAGTATTATCCCAGAAGGCTTGCGATGAACCCTATCTCTCCGTTAGAAAAAGGCCACCTACCGGTATCTGCAGCTGCAACTGATGCCAGAGTTGTGACACCAGCAGAACGAGCTTCGCATGCCGCTGAGGTCAACTCATGCGCGGCTGCAAGCCCAGCAGCCCCCATGTCGTGGAAAAATCGGGGAGAGTACCATCTCAACCGCAAAGAGCTAAAACCTGCCGTTGAGGCTTTAGATGTAATTCTCAATATCGTACTCGGATTGCTTGCAGTGCTACTGGGATCAAACAGATCTTCAATCGGGAGATTCCAGCGTTCGATGCTCCGAGGCTCATGATTGAAAATGGCGCCAAGCGCAGCATATGTTTGTGAACGTTGCTCCGCCGAGCAAGTTGGATGGTGACAGCAGGGGCAAGATACATGTGCGAGGCCTCTTGAGCTCCAATTGCTGGAATGCCCCTTCCCATAGCCGCTGCTCTGACTGTCGCAGGCGGAAGATTTCCTGGAGGATAAGAAGCAAGTGGAGGTGTGTAAGAGGATCCCGCAGTGGGTGGTGGGGCATCCATGGATGATTCCTTGGTTAGACTTACTGAGGCTTTTGCAAAACACCAAAGCGAGTTTTGCAAAAGCCTCTTACTTATTTGCCTTTCAGTTGTCTCGGTTTCAGCCGATCAGAACGCTCCCAGGCAAAGCTCTCGCCAGGTTTCATATTCTCGCGTTTGAGCAGATACTCCTGCGGAAAAAGCTCAGATGTCAGAGGCAGGAGAAATTCTGACGCAGGGTTAGTAGGCGGCAGGGTGATTTTTGCCGCAAATGCGCGCATTTCTTGAAGATTTCGCAAATGGGCGTATCGGGCGTCTGGGGACTCTCTTTGAGCGAAATGGCGCGCGAAGATATTAAAGGATGGAATGCTGGGGCTCAGACGCTGGCGCAGACAGCCAAAATAATTGAGAAAGTTCGCTTCAGGCAGAAAGAGCTTTTCCAGTTGATGCAGCCGTTCAATGGATGTGCTACTCAGACGGTCAAAGGCTTTTCTCAACCTGATGACAGCAGGATGCGAGATCGCTTCAAAGAGAGCCTCGGCCTGGTGGAAGTCCCCGTAAAGAGCGCTTTTGCACATCCAGTCGATGACAAACTCAAGCCGCTGTCCCACAGCTGTGTAGCTGCCATCTTGAAGCAATAAGATCAGACAGTTGGTGGTCAAGTCTTTAGCAGAGTGCAGGAGTTCGGAGAGGGCCGAGGCCGTCTCTTTAGCCGCGGGAGGACCAGCAGGCCTGAAATCGCTGATCTTGACGTGCTGAAACAACTCCTTATGGAGTCCCATGATCGAACGCGTGAGGCCATTGATCAGCTCTTCGTGCTTGTGGGGCTGCTTAAAGGCTTCGGACAACTCGCCCAATAACTTCTGCCTGCGCTCTTTTATTCCCTTATCTCTCCAATCTCCATCCAGGCGTGATTTTGGAAAAAAGAGGGCAGGTTCATCGAGGAACTCTTTCACAGGCGAGACGGAATCTTTTAATGGGCCTTTTTTATGCTTCCCCAATGAGGCTGTCATGCGCTGACAGGCAGGCTTGGAAAAGTCGGCTGCTGTCCAAGCTTCATGACCCCGCAAGTGTGCCTGGAGGGCAAAAAGCACTTTCAGCTCTTTTTCAGGGAGCGGGGGATTGGATTCAGAAAGCTCAATCAGCAGTTGAAATATGTCGGCAGGTCTCCCAAGAAGAGGGATCATGCAGGCGATTTCCTCGAGCTGTTGACTGTTCTCGTTGGCCAACCAGCGTTCGCGAATCTGCTGTGTCGTGATCGGGACATCATATTTTAATACCGGATGTTGCACTGCAGATTTCTTGGAAAGAGCATGATTCCACCCTTTAAAAATCTCTCTCAGTTTCTCGATGAAGAGTGAGCTCTCCTGTGCTGGCTGTGTGGCCAACTGATCTTCAATGCTTCTCAAAAGCAGCAGGCTATCGGGGCGAAAACCTGCATCATCAGTCAGGTTTCGAAACAACACAGATTTGCGCTCTTCCAGAGGTTTTGCAAGCAGGTCAGAAAGCCCCTTTTCTTTGAGCAGCATCGAAGGCACCTTTTTTAAAGCGGAGGGTTTCTGCGAATCATGCAGACTTTGTGCATGTTCTTTAAGCACCAGACCAGTCTCTTCGATTGCTTTTTTTAGGACTTTATCATCGGTATTCATCATATAATAGCAATGCTCTTCTGGAGTCCGGCACTCTTCAGGAATTCTTTTTCCATCCGAGAATTTGGATTTGTCATAACGTGCATACACGCTAGCTCCCCGGCTCAACAGGAGCCTTGCAAAGTCCGCTCGACCCCATCTCCCAGTCAGGTGAAGAGGGGTGTAATCTCCCTTGTCGCGCGCATCGACCTCCGCGCCATAGCGCAGAAGGGTTTTAACAACTTCCAATTGTTGCTGCCGCAGCTTTTCCTTCTCAGCAGGAGGGCCCACAAAGGTGTCGATACGCTGGTACATGGCGCGATGAAGGGGAGTGTGCCCCTGTTCTGTGGTTCTGCGATGAATCAGATCGGGCTTCAAAGAGAGAAGGTAGGCCACCAATTTGGGTTGACAGAACCAGGCAGCATAATGCAGCAGCGTATCGCCACTTGACTTTATCACACTGACTTCGGCGCCATTGCCGATCAACAGGCGCACAGCTTCTTCCTTACCATTTTGAACAGCGAAAAACAGGGGAGTTTCTTTATCCAGTGTTGTGGAGTTGCGGTTGGCGTTCAGTGAAAACAGCGCAATCATAGCTGTAAGGTGGCCGCCGGCAGCAGCAAAATGCAGAGGAGTCTTTCTGGCATTTTTTGAGGGAAGGTTGACATCGCATCGATACTTTTCCACCAAGGTACGGATCAGGTCGGGATCTCCATCCGAAGCAGCTCGGTGGATAGGATGCAAGTGGCGGCTATCGACAGCGTCCAGGATTGCCCCTGCGGCGATCATATGGTCTGCCATGTTGTAGTGATTGCCACGCAAGGTAAGCATGAGGCAAGTCTCTTTCTTGGGTGTATTTTGGAAATTAATTGCAAAACCCGCCTGCACAAGAGCTGAGAAGACATCCCATTTGCCCGCCTGTGCGGCATAGTGGGCTGCGGTAAATCCTGCCTCATCTAGGGCAGTGAGCAGTTCAGGTCTTGCGATCCACCGGATCAGCTCAACGTTTCTTGAAAGAGCTGCCAGATGGAGCAGGGTCTTGCCATCTTTGCGTTTGATGGACAGCACTTGGGAAGAGGGATTTTCTCCAATAAGAGCTTTCAAGCACGGCAGTGAGCCTGCCAGAGCGGCTATTTGCGCGGCGTTTATTTCCTCTTTGTTGATATCCTGGGGATTAGCGCCTTTAGTCAATAATGCCAGCACCATTTCGGGATGGTTGAGCTGCGCAGCCTGCATCAGGGGTGTGTTTCCTTGATTATCTGCGATCTGGACAGATTTCATAGCTTTCAGGACCTTGTTGAAACTGTCAGCTTGTCCAAATTCAATTGCCGAATTGATCGGCGCTTTACCCATATCATCCTGAGCATCGGTCATTTTGGGATCCCTGGCGAGGAGAATGTCAACCACCTCGGTTAATCCATTCTGGCATGAGAGGTGCAAAAGGGTCTGCTTGTGCCAGTTTTTTTCTTCGATACTAGCGCCAGCCTCTTCGATCAGCCATTTGGCGATTTTTGCATCTTTTCTTTCTAAAGATAGCCTGAGAGGACCGACGCATGCCATATCCTGGAGATTGACAGGTGCCTTGACCTCTTTCAAGACCTGCAGGCAGGGCAGGTTTTCGCTCACTACGGCAGCGTGCCAGGGGGTTGCCCTGGTATGATCGACCACCTCTTCCCACTTAAGAGGCAGGCTACAAAGCCATTTCAGCATCAAAGCATTCCCCTCCTGGCAGCAGAGGTGGAACAGACATTCTTCTTTGATATTTCTGTCAGTGAATTTGAATTGGATATGCGTTAGAAATTCCAGTGCTTCGATCTGGTTCTTTTTGACAATGTTGCGCATCTGGTCAGTCTGGACCAAGTGCTCGATGATGCGGATCTCCGCCTTGTCGCCTATCCCGGCTGCCTTCATCCTGGCGTGTTTTTGCCTGACCTGTTTCCAGTCCCCAGCATTAAGGGTTGAAGAGAGCTCTTTCATTTCATTCTCAAACCCTTCTGGGACAGCCTGGACATCTACGATGGCAAGTTCGCTTCGGTTTCGTACTTTGATATTTTTGCTTTTTAAGGATAAAATTGCCTCCTGAGTAATTCCTGGGCAATCTATAAGAGTGAGATCAAGATCAGAATGCATCTCGAAGAGGGTGTTTAGGGCAGCATTCGTCAGTTTGTCGCAGCCGATCAGAGTCAATTTCTGCAAGCCTGGTTGAGCCTGCATCAGCGAACGGATCTTCGGATCTTTGAGCGCAGAGCAGTTGCGCAGAGTGATCTCTGTTAACGGAAAAGTTTGCAGGACTTTCAGGATTTCTTTCTGCTCCTCAACGGAATAGATGCCGAAATCCAGATCATTTTGCAGCCACTGTTCGGCTGCGAGCTCAGGAGGCGTGTCGCGCAGCGCCTCATAGTCGTCAGCCCCTTGGCTGCAGCTTTTGAGATATTCTGAAAGTGGAATGTTGCCTACGATGGGGCGCGAGAGGAGGGAAGCCATGTTCTCTTCCACCGTTGGTCCTCCACGATAAAAGACCTTTAAGAAGGCTTCATAGGGACTGTTGGGGAATTTTTTATTGATCATGTCATAGAAGTGGGCCAGAACTGGATCAACCTCTTGCCACATATCCATATGGGTCTTGTCCAATGGGGCCTGGCGCATGAATGAGCGTATCCGGCAGAATTTCTGGTACTGTTTTGAGATCAGGTCTTTTACCAACAGAAAGGGCAGAAACATCTCATCCATTTTCTCTGCAGGGATATTTTCGCTCTTTTGCAATTCCTTGAGCAGTCGATTGTATTCGGACATCTCCTTGAGGAACTGCAGGATCCCGCGTGCGGGATTCATATCGCTGAAGTGTTTACGCATGTCTGGATGCATGGTCTGATACATCTGCTTGAAGTTGAGGAAAATGGAGCGCAAATTATTAAAGTGATTTTCCTTGCCACTTCGCGCCGGAGAGTGAACACCCCAGCGATCATCATCGAATCCTTTCCAGCGTATATTTGTAATATTACCGTCACCATCTTTTGTGAATATTGCCATGAAATTGTTCTCGGTAGCATCCTGGGGCATTCCCACGATGTGAGCGACGACCGTCTTGCCGAAGAGGGCGAGATCCAACTTTTCCAGCAGATGGGGATTTTCAGTGACAAGCTTAGAAAAGCTCATATCCCCATCGACAGC
>JAJFUZ010000373.1 GCA_021372155.1 Parachlamydia sp.
GCAAGCCATGCTGATAGGCTTTCCCAGGAAAAGCCTATCAGCATGGCTTGAATTTCCTATCCTTAGGTAATCTCAAGTCACTTTGCTGTCTAAGCTGGCACCAATTTGGCTTTTCAAAAAATTGTACATTTAACTAAAGAGGGGAGAGTCTTCTCCCTTCTTTTTCCCTTCCCTACATTGGCATGCTGTCAAATCCTGGTCAGACATTCCTTACCGCATGGCGTCCTTCTATATCCTAAAAAGCTATCGGACAACCATCGTACGATTTTGGGTGCTTTTGGGTAAAAATTCGGATCTTCTTGAAGGATTTCTCAAAATTGCATCCATATATCGACGGAAATCTTAAAATCCGACTGCCTCAAATTCCGTATCTGGGCCAAGCCTCTAGTATCAACTTGTCCAAAAAGTGCCTAAGTGGTATTAATTGCTTGAAAATAAATCCTAGCAAGGGAGCATTTATGGCTAGTCCAATTGAAAATCCCCGAGTTAAAGCTGCAGAATCTTCGAATGCAGCATCTGGCAGCACTCGGAGAAAACGTGCTTGGGAAAAAACAGCGGCATCTGTGGAAGCATCAAAAGAATCGATTACAACTGCGGCAGGAAAAATGGCTGAGACTTCCTCGAAAGCGGCTAGCACTGTAGGAAAAAAGGCTAAGGCTTCTGGAAAAGCTTCGGCAGGGTGTTCAGGAAAGCTGCTCAACATTGCAGCACCTGCTGTACAAGGGGCTGCCCCGCTTATTATATCTGCCGTTGCGACAGCTGTTACTGTTCCAGTGACAAAAGCAGCCGAAACCTATTTGGATGCTACTGTCCCTGTCCCTTTAAACGAAGCTGCAAAAGTGGTAGTTCGTACCGGAATTGAAGTTGGCAGCAAATATGCAAAGGACAACGCCAAAGCTTCTGGCGATTATTCGGCGAAAAAAATAAAAGATAGTGCAGAATGGAGCATTGCGTTTAGCAAGAAGACTTAAGATCCAAACCCGACTTGCGCCCTAATCAATAAATGGGACAGTGCCAAAGCCTCGGGAATAAAAGGTCGCAAAGAGGGAAGTATTTAAGGTTTATTCAACACTCTTTGCAATTTCAAGTGAGAGCGTTTTCGCAGCTGCCCCGATTATGGAATTAGGACGCAAGTCTGACTTCAAATATTTATTTTGAGGGACAAATGAGTGTTAATCCTTCTTCAGCGGTTATCCACACGTGGGTATTTCCAAATCATGAAGTGCGCTTGCATGAATCTGAGGTTATTGATTTAGCCGTGCAAAAGCAAAGGGGTACAAAAAGGAGATTGAGATCTTCCAAAAATAGCGAAGAGAAAGATAGTTTTGAGGTAGTAAAAAAATATCATCTTGAACGCATCTCCAAGGGTGCGCGAGCACTTATGGCCTGTAATCCGGTCAATACAAAAGAGGCGTTGCTCATTAGCGACCCAGCCCAAGCCCCAGCTTCTTACTCAGATTTGAATCCCACGACATTTTTTCATCCTCTTCTAGACAAACCCGTAGATACGCATCAAGGAATTCAGTTTTCACTGCTTAAAAGAATCGAGAAGGTGGTCCAAAAAAACGTGGAAGGGATAGAAGAAATCAATTCAGTTGTTCACGCTATTTGGTGGATAGAGAATCCTTCAAGCAAAAAAAGAGCTTGGCATTATTGTAACGGGGAAGAAATGCGTCATCTTGCAGCAGGTTTGAAGGCTTGTGCGGTTAAAGAAATTATAAATTATATAAAGCCTTCGTTGGAATTTCATCTGCAATTTATTTTACATCATATTTGCAAACATGATTTGAAGCGAAAAATTGAAAATCGAATTATTTTCAAACCTGGATTTGATTTTTATGCCAACCCTGATCTATCGACCAGATCATTTGCTGATAAGGAAATTCTAGTCAAAGCTTTAGCAGGCTCGGTTCCTCTCGCCGTACAGTCGGCTACCAAATACTTTGAATTAAGTGAGGAAGAGGCTAAATTTGCAGTGGATGAGTTGCAACAAAGAACTTGTGTAGAAGCGCTTGATTTTGAGCTAAAAGAAAAATCCCCCTCAATGCCGGATACAGGCCTCCAGCGTCAGAAACGGGTCAAAGAGTGGGATGCGTCAACTTCTCATATACTATGCGAGTATCTTTTAAAACATACTGAAAAAATCCTAATTGAAATAATAAAAAAGCGAATGGCAAAACGTATAGATCAATTAGAAATTGCAGACACTTTTTGTGACGAGAATGACATAAGCCCTAGTGATTTAACAAGCATAGGGAATAATCTTACAGAAATTTTAAAACAAGCTTTGAAATTACCTATTTATTCTGCAGAAAAAACATCTATTCCTGGAGGCAGTTTTAGAAATGTTCCTGCAAATATACTTATCGCATTTACTAATTGGGCAAATCATCCCTCGTCGTCAGATATTAGTATCTTAGATGCTTCTAAATTTGAAATTAATGGAGCGCAACTTTATCAATATATACGCGATGAGCAGAAAGCCCATTTGAGCCATTTCAGAGTGTGCTTTCCAGAATCCCCTGCGCTTTTGTCAAAAATACAACTGCAAGTGATCAGTCGCTTGGGTCAAGTAGTTCTAAATCGCGAAAATTGGGCCGTCAGCTTATTGGTAAGCCATAGATCATCGGCAGACTGTTCCATTGTGAGCGGGGGCCATGCTAAGATTTGCATTGAAGGAATAACAGAG
>JAJFUZ010000336.1 GCA_021372155.1 Parachlamydia sp.
AAATATTCCCCTGGATGGCGCACTATGCCATTGTCAATTGACATGTCTCCTGAAAAAGCAAGAACACTAAAGAACAATATCAGCGTATTGTTGTTGTGCAAACCAACTTTGCATGAGTCGAGTAGAGCTCCTTTCAGCAAAGGCAACAACCTTATTTTTGAAGGTACATCGTATTCAAAGGCTACTATGGATAGTCCCACATCACTCTCGTACGACGGTAAATTCATAAACGTAGAAGCCGTTTCGGTTTGGGTTTATGAAACAAATACAGGTTCTATACTACTGAAAAACGACTTGCCCGACAGAAAAGCACAAGCAAATCCTGATTCTGGAGAACAGAATGCAATCGATAGCGGCCGACAGGGCATCGCTGAAAAGTTTGTGGGTGAATTTGTCAGCATGAACGAAGCAGCCAAGACACTCATTGCAAAAGGTCAAACCGAAATGACCTTTGACGTCTCTGGCTTAAGAAGAATGCCAACGCTAACAGCTGGTGACATGGTTACGGTAGTATTTGTAGAGAAAGATGGCAAGAACATTGCCAAAGCAGTGGTGCGCCGAAGGTAACAAATACATGTAACATTACAATGTTAGTTTTCGCCGATCTTTACACCGTTAGATAGTGTCAAGAATGGTGAAATGACGAGAAGGGTATTTGGGAAATCTGGTTTCTTGTTTTCTTGGGAACGTCCCTGGCTACCCCCATATTGTGCCGAAATCATCAAAACAGAAGAGCTTGTGTGTCGGTTTTGTGGTAGGGAACAACCTAGAATGTCGCACTCGTACATTAAGAAGGATCTGGACCAAAACAATTTTATTAACTCCAAAAGTAATACGATCATTAAAAGGTACGGGCCGGCACATAACTGGAAATGCATGAATTGCCCGAAGTTAAACGATGCTGATAAAAGGAGATGCCCCTCGTGCGAGGGCTCAATTGAACAAATAGCTGAAAGAGAAGATTAATAAAGAATCTGCAATGTGCATTTGATGTTTTGAAACGATTTTCATGCGGCGACGGTATTTGTTGCATAGACTATCTTAACATGGAAAGGATATTCATGGAGCCTAGAAAGGATTGGATCTTTGTGGGATCTGATGATAATGCGACAGAGTATTTCATTATCTTAAACACAATCAAGGTTAGGCTGGATTTTTGTAATGTTATGGTGGTGAGCATTCCAAGAACAAATGGTGTCGAATTTGAAGAGATCAGGGATTTCCTTAGATCGGAGAACCCAGTATTAACAAGTGTAGGATATGTCGAACAGCTGTGGAGAATTAATTTAACCCGGAATGAATACGCTTTGTGCGAACTTACTTTCAAACGTGAAGATGGTGCGCAAGTTTATTCACTTATTTTCGATTCACATGATTGTTCTTGGAAAAATGTCTCTGATAGTATAATTGCAGCGCAAGTAAGAGCGATGGTTTTAGATGAGTTAGCAAACAGAAAAGGCGGTACGCCTGCACCCATTCAATCGAACACAAATCAGGAGATATCCTTACGTGATGTTTTGTTTAGTTTCGGAGCATATCGTAATAAGATCATAATTATAACAAGCATTCCATTCATCTCCGTTTTGGCAATCATAGCTATATTTCTTATTAACTATATCCAGCTTCAAATGCCCATGAATGATGTACTTTCCAATGATCAGCGAAATGCGGGAATTAGGGTATCTGTTCACTACAAATATTTTATATATCCTGGAACGCTAACATATAACCTGAGCTCTGTTTCGGGGAAAAATAGCATGGCCGATGTCTTTCGGGTACTGCTTCAGTTTGCCGATAAAATCCAATCGAAACGCTTTGATCTTGTTGAATTAGGCTACAAATCCAGTATTAAATTCCAGATAAGAGGTGAATACTTCCAAACGCTGGGAAAAGAATACTCGTGGCAAAATCCAATCTATACCATGAGAACATTCCCCGAAAATGTTTTACTCCCCAATGGATCACGTGCATATCCTGTCTGGAAAGGCGGTTGGTTGGGTATTATGATGAAACAAACTGAAGACTTCAATGATTTTCACAAAAGATGGTATTTAGAGGAACGGCTAGGCACATAAATTCTAAGAAAGCTTTTCCATGGCGCTGATTTTTTCGCACCAATGTTGAACAGGTACCATGCCTACAGAGCAAACGTTGAACAGGGTGGAAAAGGTAATCCAGCAGACCAGACATGGCTTATTGTCGGTATCGATGAGATCCGGAAAATACTTGTGAAGGATACTTATTGATATGTCCTAGTCAATGATCCTTCCGCAGCTTTTTTCATTTATCACATGAGAGCCGGGGTAACAGCTTCCCCGTTGTTACCCCTTATTGCTTCCTGCTAGGTGCGCAAATACCTAACCGGTTAATTGGGGGCAGGTCAACAGCGCAAAAGAGTCGTTGTCTAAAAGGGGTTTTTCATTGCCCCAATTCAATGTTCGGTATGTGTTTCTTTTGCCATTCCTTACCTTCTATAGAGATATTTGTAATGACAATACCCCCTTCTGTTACAAGAGTTATCTTCGGCCAGACCTGATCCCTAAAATCAATGGTGCCGGAAGCTATTGTCCCGTACTGATTTTGTCCTTTGATATGGTGCAGCCCTCTGCAGATAATTTTCTTTTCAACGACCAGATAGACTTGAGCTTGAGTAAATATCCCAACACCTGCAACGCCTTCAAAAATGCTTACAATATCAATTGAAGAACCAGTATATTCTAAATGGCCAACGATTGGAGGTCTATAAGACTTGCTGCCAACCTTAAACTCCACTGCTATGTGTGTCCCGTAGCCAGAATCTGCGTCCCCCGCCAAACATACTGTATGTACAAACATTAAGACAAAGCATAGTAGGACTCTCCCCACCACCCTTCCTCCTTTCAATGATGCATACCAATGAACAATTTTTGTTACTTGAGACGAACACCATTTACATTATCTGCTTGGGCAATTTGTTTATCATCTGGATCGTAGAAAAAGAAAAATATTAAACGAGCCTTCCCTTTAATTACACAGTCTGCATCAGCAACGGCCCTTACAAATCGAAGTCGCTGGTTTCTATCGTTGGAAAACAAGCATTCTTTAAATTCAACAACTAGATGATCGCCTTCTTCGTAGACATTGGCTAGCGTTCTGACATTATTCATGATGCTTTGGGCCGATCGAACTTGCTCTTCGCTATATTTAGACACGGTAGTAGGTTCTACTTTTGATATGTTTGAGTCGCGCTCGGATTCGGTCATGTTCTCAGGCGCAATATCACATATCCAACTAATTCTCAGTCACACCCACACGAAGGGCTCAGGGTCCCATCACAACAAAGAGCCCTTCCTCCCTGACACCCGCATACACCACCATGCCACGAACAACAACCACGCTTCTCTTCTGAAGGATTTAGACCTGCTACTACAAAATTATGATCAGTCTTTATTTCAGTCTTCGATGCGACGGGAGGTTTACATACCTTGCATGGAACATAACCAGCTTTGGCTGCTTCCTCAGCACTACTAAATTTTACAAGGTTACTCGGCTTTATCTTTTGCGCCCATTGGCAGTTTGGGTAGTGGTACTTGTTGGAATTCTTTGATCCCCAAAATTCAGCAGCAAAGGTTAGTACGGGAATGAGAAGAAGAATAGCGACAACGACAGATGCTTTCTTTTTCATCTTATGCCTCCTTGAAATTACTGTTTGTTCTGTTTAATATGGTTCTTTCGTACCCCCTTCACCTGTATACGGATTAACGTTGCCCTTAGTGCTCCAGTTGTTTGATTTGCTTCTATCGGGTGATGTCCTATGGTGCGGAGCAACATAGGTGCCGCTTTTGGTCGTATAGCCCTTTACACGAACACTACCGCCACTTCGCCCTCTTGCAAACACTTCTGGTATGATCAGTGATACAGACAGGATAAGACATAGAAGGAAGAATATTATCTTTTTCATAATACCCCCTCTTGGATGAGATGATGTTTATTATATTATCAGGTGTGTCATAGAATAAGCAAATATTAATGGATGGCGAGTTTTAGGGGCGTAACTCATATAATTCCTAAAGATCCATTATGGGTTGCTTGTTTCTACATAAAAAAGGTCAAGAACATTTTATTGCCCTTGGCCTTTTAGAAACTATATCGGAATTAATATCTGCTTGAGTAATGAGAGGAATGTGACGCATGGGACGAGTGCGAATAATGGGACGAGTGCGAATAATGTTCGGCCAGTATCGTATTGCTCTGACCGCTTTGAGACTGTGCCGGAACAGCTTTATTGAGATAGAGCGGGGAAGTTTCAGTTAAAGCTCTAATACCTGCAGGCACAGAAGAAGCATTGCTGCTGCCTGATACACCAATTAAGGACAAGAAACCAAGACCAACTACCGTCACCATACTTATCAGCTTTTTCATTCCACCCCTCCTTGTATTACTCATACTAACAGATAGGTTTATTATTGTCAAACCCATATTCAGCAAATATTAATCTGTTGTTCTATGCTTTTAATCTCCCTGCTCCTATATGCTCCTGATGTTGTAAAGAAGCCCCCGCAATCATTGTTTTTTGCACATTTGGAACATTCGTCGACATACCCGTTTTTCCAGTCAGAAATAGATTTTCGACAAAAAGGCCAAAGTTTTTCAGGCAGAATACAAAGCTGGAAATTATATATCGATGCAACCATATCAACCCTTTGCAAATAACGAAACGCCTTTTCGAGGTCGTTTGCGTAAATAACAGGATCCTGCCATAGAATGTCCGCGTTCTTCCTTGCCATCCCGGTAATTTCGATGCCCATGAATGCCATATGGCTAACAAAGGTCAGATTCCTATAAATGAATTCGGCAAGGTTAACCAAACGGGAGGCGTTCTGAGGAAGAACAACAGTCCTTATTTCAATTCTTTGGCCAAATAAGGCCAGATTGTGAAGACCTTTGATGGTCTCAAAGAAGCTTCCTTCGATTCCCACAATTTTGTCGTGAATTGAGTAATCGTCTGAATAAAGAGGAACAGCAAATTGGATATTTGGATGCTGGAGTTCTACGATTTCCTTTACAAATGAGAATTTCCTAAGGTTTTTGCCATTTGTAAGGATAACCAGGCCTGTTGCCGGAATATATTTCTTGCATGCGGCTATGAGCTCAAGGAGACCTGGTCCCAGAAGCGTTGGCTCCCCTCCGGTAATGGCAAGATATTCAGGTTTGTGCAGCGCCATGAGCTTTATAGCGGCCATTTGAGTATCTATTAACGGGTCAGGTTCTGAAGAGGGCGGTTGGGGACACATAACACATTTCAAATTGCACCTGTTTGTCGCAAAAATGCAGTTGTGACGGGATACCGAGTCGTAGATGATGTTCAATTGACCTTCAGGAGTGGCCAGAACAATGTCACCCTCTTTCAAAAGCGATATCTTTTGGAGTGGTATATTCTCGATGTAAGGCAGGTTTTTCTTCTTTATATCCTCCGACATCGGTCCATTTGAGATATATACCCCTTTGTCGGCCTTTTTCAGGATGAATACATTGGATTCATCCGACTTTCCTAAAAGGCTCTTTTTTTTCTGTAGAAGCCCCACGACCGGTGAAGACAGATTATGGGAGTCGCCTTTTATTGTCTCCATGACAATCCGATCTCCTCATAAGGTCGTTTCGTTATCCACGACCAAAATACGTCCAGGACTTCATCATCGGACTCTCTAATAAGACCGAAAAGATGAGACAGGATGGCCTTATGCTTCTGGCAAAATTCGCTTGTAGGCATATGGCCGATATAGTTTTTATCTTTCTGTTGAGAATATGCCCTGATTGGATCGGCGCCGCAATATGGCTGATAAACGCATGAATGGCAGCCAGGTATAATTTCAACACAAGAAGCACTTATGATTTTTTTCAATTTTGGATTGAGGAAAATATGCCGGTACGTTTTGTCGTGGACATTTCCCAAACAGAAATGACTGTCACCCATTGCAGCCAGCATCCGCCCTTCGTCAGAGGGATAAATACCCCCATCATGGTCATATATGACGCCCAGGATCCCGGCGCCTGCAGGAGACTGCAGATCAACAAAACCTGTCGCAAAGGGCGTTAATATTCGAGTTAGCAACATTGTAGTAAAGGATTCAGAGAAATGCTGGCCCTGTATATTTAGCTCGATGATATATTGCAGAGCATCCTTATAAGCAGCGATATATTCATCAATACGGTATTGGAGCTTTTCGCCCGTCTTCTTTTTGGCGTATCCATAAGGATTCAATGAGCGCAGGAAGATGTTTTTGAACCCAAGCCTTATGTATTCGTCGATTATTTCTCTTAAATGGCCAATATTTGTATTGGTGATCGTCAACAAGGCACTCACGGAATCCTTCCCCAATACGAACCTTGTTAATTCAAGGTTCTTAACAAAGATCTCATAACTGCTTCCGCCGTTTCTGAGAATTCTGTTGGCATCATGCAATTCTTTGGGACCATCCAGCGATGTGGATACCTCAATGTTGTGCTTTTTTAAGAACGCCAGAATGTCCTTGGTCATCAGCGACAAATTGGTGCATAAAACGAACGATACATCCTTGTTGAGCCGCCGGTTAACCTTTTTTGCATACTCAACGATCTCGACGATCACGGGGAAGTTTAGAAGGGGTTCTCCCCCTTGAAACTCAATTTTAATGGAGGGGGATGGACACTCAAATATCATATCCACAACTCTTCTGGCTGTTTCTTTATCCATGTCCCAATTCGAGGCCTTCGCATCCTGACTCGATGCCTGGCAATAGTTACAGTTATGATTGCATCGAAGGGTGAGAACAACCATATGCAGGCACGTAAAATCTCTCAGGTAGCCTTTTTTTGACCTGTACTTGGTCGCCAGAAGGTCAATCGTCTGTGCCAGATATTTTGGTGAGTCCAACAAGAAATGTTTTGTTTTCAGATTCACATAAGTTTGGCTATCCTTGTCAAGACCGGAAGACAGAAACTGCTCAAATTCATCAGGCCCTAAATAGATAAAATCGCCTGCATCATTCGTCAGAAGAAAATCATTGGCAATGGTTCTTTCAAACTGAAAAGGCAAAAGCATATAGGGTGCGTCATTCAAGTGCGTTATCCTTCTTCAATTCCTTGGAGAGTTCGTCTACAGTAATAGGTGCAAATGCCTGCCTCACAATCAATTCCCTTAGTTTCCCATAACGCTTTTCCAAATCCAGTCTTACCTGCTGATCAAGAACTTCATTGCAGAAGCTTTTGGCAATCACCTCAAGAGACTCAGCATTTGCCGTAGTTTCCCCAAATGCTTTACCTTTGGGTTCTAAGTAAATTCCAGCTCGTTCTGAATCAAGAGACTTAACCTCAACGTAATAATCAGCTGTCATTTTCTGTGCGGCGGCCAATACTGCCTCTCGTTGGAAAAACAATCTATAAAGGGACACGCAAACCTTACCCCCATCTATCCTGTAACATACATTTTTTTCATCGTTCATGTTCGTTTACTCCCTGCGGTTAAATCTTTATCCTTGAATTTCCAGTATCTCTTCCAGCCGCCGGCGGCGGCCCAAGGTATTTGTCATAAGCGAGTTATGTTTTCAAAACGCTCACAAACTCAGCGATGATCTTGAACTCCTCCTCAGAGGCCTCTGTTATAATCATCGGTTCATATGCTTTATTCAAGGACTCCAAGACTATTTTTTCATGCCTCCAAGTTCCG
>JAJFUZ010000382.1 GCA_021372155.1 Parachlamydia sp.
CAACTTTAACGGAGCCTTCTTCAATTCCTAAAAGCTTGGAGGCTTCTGATATCGTGTATTTATCTTTCATAATTCCTCTAAATCTTTGCATTTACTTTTTAATGTCCAATTTAAAACATGGTTACAAAGAGTCATTGCATAAACGGCTAACACTCTGTCAACCTTAACAATTTCTTCAATTTTGTTTCCTACTTCAATCATAACTTTTACAAGTCTTTGAAGCTCATCTTGTAAATAAATTTCAGGTCGAAGTCTATGTCTAGCGATTGCGAAAAGCTCATCATCTCGAATTAAATTGCCTATATCAAACTCTTGAGGTGTATATACTTGCAGTGTTTTACTGAACTTTTTCATTGTTCCAACCTGTGTTTAAGTGATTCCAATCTTCTTTTTGAGCGGGCACTCCAACGTTTGCACCAGCCGTCCTTTGTAAAAAACCAATCTCTTCTATAATTCCAGTTGATCCCTCAAAAGAAAAATCAAAGGCAGCTTCTTGACCAAGACGATTCTTGACAACCAAAACATTCATAATCCCGGGCCTTTTCTCTTCATCTCGATGTAAAAGCATGATAGAATAAGCATCCGCCTCAATTTGTCCCGATTCCCTAAGATCGCTTTTAACAGGGAGTCTATTGCCAATTTCAGCTTGACGATTAAGCTGAGCAATACAAACAACTGGCACATTGAGCTTTTTTGCAATAGCCCTTATCCCTTTGCTCACATGTTGTATCTCCTCTTGTTTATTAGGAAATTTACCATCCCCTTTAACCTCAGAAAGATAGTCTATAAATATAACCTTTACTCCTTCAGCCAACACCCACCTCTTAGCCCGCGCCGCAAGCTGAGTTAATTGAAGGTTTGGTTGGTCGTCAATGATGATTGAGTCTCCGATGTTTTTATAAGCCTTGACAATTCCTTGAAATTCATCAGGTGTCAAACCCTTTCCTCTAGAAACTTTCTTATGGTCAACTCCCGAACAAACGCAAGCAAATTTTTCAAGCACTGTGCATGCATCCATCTCGAGAGAAAAAAAACCGACCTTCATATTTCTTTGCATAAATCTCTTCATAAGATTCAAAACAAAAGTGGTTTTACCAACTCCGGGCCTAGCTCCTATGATTATGTAATGTTTTTTATTAAAACCTTCAAGGCAATTATCGAGCAAAGGATAGCCGGTCAAATGTCCTTCAATTGTATTAATCCCTTGAGCTGCTTGATCTTGCTTCCATTCAACGTATTCAAGAAATGTTTTTCCCGAGTCTTTAAAGTTATGAGCTCCAATCTCTGTCAAGGTTTTAGAATTATTTCCCCCGAGAGTCTTGAATAATTCCTCTGAATCTGCAAGGAACTTATTCTTAATCTCCTCGGTATTCATTTTTCCCCCGGAAGTGTTGTCCATCATCTCCTTGCAAAAGAGAATGGTTTTGCGGGAAATGGAGTGATCACGAACAATTTCAACGAATTGCATAAAGTCATTAGTCATTCCAAATGAATAGCTTTGAAGTCCATTAATCAATGAAATATCTGCATGCTCAGGAAAATGTTTTTGCACTTCAGCAAGCAAAGAAATGGCGTCAATCTTTCGGTCTTTTGAGAAAAGAAAGTATCCTGCTTTAAAAAGAGCTCTATGCTCAGCAAGTGAAAAATCCTCCTCTTGCAAATTCTCATAAACAGCATTGGCGCAGTTGATTGAATTCATCATGCGTCCTAGCACAAGTCTTTCAGCGTCAGGGTGTGTGGGTAGTTGAATATTCATTTTTTTTCCTTTTTATGGTCAGAGTCAGCCCAATTTTTTTCGCAAGCGATCTTGAGAAACTTCTTGGGATTTTCAATTAGTGGGGTTTTGTTTTTCTTCGTGGATTCTAAGTCTTTCTCAGCTTTCCTTTGCTGAGCAGTCATATATTTGGCTTGGTCAATGACATATTGCCATCCAAATTGAGCAAATAGAGAGAGAAAAAGCTTCTCGGGAATAACCCAATCGGGTGACCTGACCGATGCAAACTCTTTACTAAAAACGTGTGCATTCTTAGCGACCTGTTTTTCTTCAGAAGAAACGACTTCGACGACTTCCTCGTGTTGTCGTTGTTGTTTAGTATTTGTTAACTCAGTACTTGTTAATATACTGGGTTTAGCCACATCGGGCTCAACCAGATCGGCTTTAACCCGTTCTGGAAACATTTTTTGAAAATCCTTAATTGGCATAGGGTAAACTATGTATTCATGCTGCCATTGTCCCCTGTCACCTCTGAATTTTCTATACACA
>JAJFUZ010000013.1 GCA_021372155.1 Parachlamydia sp.
TACACAATACTCTCAGGCCGCGCTGGACTTCCATCGCCAAAGCCGCTGGCCCCCCTCTCAAAAGATTAGTCGAGGGTGGCCTGATCACGCAAGCGGAACGCGTCCAGCTTTTACAAAACCTCATTCCAGACACTGAGGATGGGCAATTACCGAATGGCACAGAGAGAAACTGGTCAACTGGCTTTCTGGAAGATTTAACGCAAAGGGTCATGCATCTTGCAGCGACCTGCGGCCTGATTTGCCAATTTGGAGAAATTGGCCATCCAGATTTTTCGCCCGTGGCTGAGCAACTGGGGGATTCTTATAAAAAGTGCGTTGCAAAAATCCTCAGCAATCCCTCTCCACCCAGTCTGAATCTCCTCTTAAAAGGGACGGCAAGTGAGCCCATCAGCCCTGACAATGTCCTGCAAAAGTTGCATGGATTCTTTTCTGAGCGTCTCCTTCTACTTGCGGATCCGGATATCCATGCCGCTGCAAAGCAATTCATCGAAGATCAGTGGGATAAGTCTCTGACCACCCTGCGCCCACTTTCCAAGCTCTGGCAGGAGCTGAAGGCTGGGCAAAAGCTGCTCGGCCGGATCACTCCTGATGAACTCAGCGATCCGTTCCACGTGACATTCCTCGATCAAGAAGAGATTGCGTTAGGAGATGCAGATATCGATGTGCTGGTCCAGGCTTCAGATGTCTTTAAAGCCCTGTTTGAAGGAAACTTGCGTGAAGCTGTCCGACACAAGACAGCCCTGGATATTACTTCGAAGGATTTTCATCTTTTATGCAACCACCTGTTGCATGGCGAACCTCTCTCATTCGACACCTGCGCCACTCTTCTGGTCCTTGCAGATAAGTATCTGGTTTCCGATCTGGCATCCCATTGCCTGGACTGGTTTAAAACCTGGATAGAACAGTTTAAAAAAAATCAGGCTGATAGAATCAAATTCCTCGCTCAATTAGGCCAGATAGACAAAAGTCTCAAGACTCGTTTAGGCCCCATCAACGAAGCTGCCTGGACGACGATGCGAGATGAAGGAGTCTCCAATCAACTTTCCAGCACAAGCAATCAGCATGTTTTTGAAAAGATGATCTCTCAAATCGTCAACAGTCAGGATCCGACGATCACCTGGCCCTCTTCTTTGAAACTGGAATGCCTTACCCTGCCTGCTCTAGGCCGTTTGACAGCTCTGGAGCATTTGGAGCTGGAGGGTTCCAATAAAACGAAATTGCCAGACAACATCAACATTGCTGGTGAAATTGGATCTTTGCCGCGTTTGAAAACACTGGAGGTACATGGTTTGCCGCTTGGGTTTGACCGAGTAGACGAACAGACATGTTTGGCACGTCTCAAGGAACTGCGCAGCTTATATATCGATTTCAAAAATACCCCTGAAGAATATCAAAGATTTTGTCGTTTGGAAGGGCTTAACGGGCTTGAAAAGCTAACGCTGCAGTTACCTATCCGCACTTCTAACCTTCCCGATATCAGCACAATGGAGTCTTTGCATACGATGAGAGTCTTGGGATACTGTGTGGTTTCCGAATGCAGGATCTTATCCCCGCAGACACATTTCTCTATTACGGTGAACAGAGCGCAAAAGACCATGCAGGTCGAGTACAATGGTTTAAATGGAAATTGGATGTCTGATATACCTGTGAACTACCTCGTGAACTACCTCGAGGAATTTAGAAATGCTTTTCCTGATATCGAGCAGATCAACTTTAGGCGGTCCGATAACAACGCCCCGTCATTTGTCTGGAAAAAGTCTGACAGTTCTTTTTGAAATTTATTTTTCGAACAGAAACCTGTAAACTTCCAGGTATGACCATCTCTCCTCTAAATCTATCTCCGGTGGAAAGATATCATTTTCCGAAAATCCCCTCTCAGGCTGCTAAAAGGAAAATTCTGCGGATCGAGTCAAGTCCTGAGTATCCCCCGCAAACTAAAAAAGCGGCAAGTCAAAGGGCTAAATTTGATTTGGTGCCGGTTTCAGACCTGGGATCTCCCAAGAAACCCTATGCCATTGTTTCCAGCCAAGAAGAGCCTCTTGCAAGCAGTCCTGAATTCCCCTCACAAATTAAAAGGACGGCAAGTCAAAGGGCAAAACTTGAATTTGTACCCGTTGCAGAGGTGGAGTCTCCCAAGAAACCCTATCCCATTGTTTTCAGCCAAGAAGAGCCTTTCGCATGCACACCTGAAATGTTTCCCAGAAAAAAACCAAAATTACCCCAGCGGTCTGAAGATAGCATTGCCCCTTTTGCTGACTCAAAGGAAGTCACCACAACCACTTATCAAGGAAGTCCTTTATTGGGCCGCAAACCAAGCAAGCAGGTATCCCCTTCAAAATCCAATCAAATCCGTTTACCACCCGAAACAATTGACAAAACAAAAGAGCTGTTTCGGTGGGAACCCTCTACTCAGGAAATCCTGGAGGCTTTTGAACGCAGAGAAGGCACGCTTGATTTTCGCAACGGCACCTATGTCGGCCAGTTGCAAGAGCTCAGGCCCCATGGAAAAGGGACGTGGATATCGGTTCATGGAGATTGCTATGAAGGCGAATGGGTCGAAGGTGAATTTCATGGGGAAGGCACTTACGTCCATGCCAACGGCAATTTCTATAATGGAAGTTGGAAGGAAGGAAAACAAAATGGACAGGGAGTTTTCCTTTGCCCCAATGGCGATTCGTACGAAGGAGAGTGGAAAAAAGGAAAGATGCATGGCAATGGGATTGGGAAGTATGCTAATGGCGATTTTTATCAAGGTAGTTGGGAGGACAATCAGCACCATGGCCGCGGAACATTCCACTTTGGCTGCAAGGGCAAATTCCGAGGAAAGTACATCACCTTCAAAGGCGAGTATCGGAACAACGAGCGCCACGGAAGATTTGTCATTTCAACGCCACAGGGTTCACAATGTACTCTGGACTTCCAGAATGGCAAGCCGATCCCCGGTTCGAGTCGTTTGATCAAGCTCAGCAGCAATAAAAGCAACAATGGCAAGATTAACCAATATTGCATGGACAAGTGGTTGTGAAAGGGCAGGATGCCTTCACATATATGTTTGAGCATGAACAGATGTCACACCGTAAGTCACACTATATTGTGGATTACTTTTCCTATTGAAGAAAATTTGTTAAATATATTATATATTGACTCAATGGATCCATAACGTTCTATCAGAGGAATATCATGGACAGGGTCACCTACCATCCAGAAACTGTTTCCTTAACTAGTCATCTTCTTGGATCTTTCCCCATTTTTTTTATTCCATCCGCTGGATGGATTATCTCACAAGCGTGGATGTAAATCCACACTCCGTCATTTTGCTGAAAAATTAACCGGACCTGCAGCTTGAAGAACGGTTCTTCATGCAGCATGCTCATGAACATAGGAGAAAAATTATGGCTCTTTTTTACATTCATATTGAGAAAGTTGATTTTGCAGCTATGGATAGAAGTTATCTGCGCACTAAAACAAAAAACAGAGGAAATTTATTATGAAAAAGCACGGTTTAATATCCTCCTTTTCAGCTTCCTTATCTTTTTACCTTCCTTTTTTGCCAATTGAAAGATGGCCGTTTGGTTTCATTGCATGAAGCTATCCAACTAAAATCAAACAAAAAAAAAGGAAATTTTATGAATACCGATGTCAATGTCTATTCTTTGCCCAATGATATGTTGAGATATCTGGCAGGAGCTCTTTCCGACCCAGATAAACTCCGCCTGGCGGCTTCAACACCAGCCTTAAGACACGTTCTTGCGCCAGTTGTAGAAGTCCATCTTGCTGAGTTAAAACGTTCGTATGACAGTTTGTCAGACGATTCGGTGCGCTATGCAGCACGGCTTGGCTATAGGACGACTTACCGAGGCGCTGGTGAAAAGGTCACCGATGCAGAGGTTCTGCGCGTTTCGCGCGCAGCCTACAAAGCGCTCTATCTAGGTCCCCGATGCTCGGTCCAGAAGCCTGTTTTGGATGAAAAGAATGAGGTAGAAGATTTAAGGGTCGCCGCATGCCATGACTTAGTCAGCCTGGATGCGACCTCGTTGACTCATTTAGAAAGACTCGATGTCGTTAATTGCTCTTCTTTAAAAGATCTTCAATTATCGAAGTGTCATCGCTTGAAAAGCTTGTCTTTGCTGTCTTGTGATAAGCTGCTTGATGTTAATGTGTGCGGTCTCTCGAGTCTCCGTTCTCTCCATTTAGAAGATCTTCAAGGGGTCACTCATGTCGATCTTTCTGAATTGAAGAACTTAAAGCGAGTGACTGTCGTCAACTGTCGAAATTTAAGCAGACAGAATGTAAAAGTCCCTAAGGGTGTCACTGTGACATGCTATTCAGATGTCTCAGATACTGCTACGCGAGTCGAGCTGCTTCGGTCACGGCTGTAGCACGCTTAAGGCATTTGGCAGTCGGACGCGATTGCCAGATGCCTTTATGTCGGATTCAGATCGGGCAATTTTTCTGTTTTATCTTTTTTTGCCGGCTTCGGAGCCTTTTTAACTTGGGCTGAAATTCTAGTAACAGGTTCCGTGCTATCTCCAGGCGCCTCTGTAAGACGGGCAATTTTTCGTTGAAGGGCGATCACCCAGAAAACAGCTGCAAGAAGAAAAAGTGCCAAAGCGGCTATAGCAATATAGAGGACAGGATCTCTTTGGTGAGTTCCCCCTTGGACTGTTGCGAGGACTGGAGCCACCTTCTCTCCCACAGAAAGAGCCGTTACCTGTTCAGGACCAGGCAAAATCTGGAGCGTTCGCGATGGAATGCGGGTAATGACTTTCTCTTTTCTGATCACATCCCACCACGCGATCGAGATTTCAGGCAAGGTAAGAGCTCCTGCCTGCTGAGGAATCAGCGTAAACTGCTCTTTGCGAAGGCTGCTGATGTTCCCATCTTTTATCTCATCCTCTGTCTCCGGCTTGTCGGCATAGATTTTAAAGGCGGGATGGCTGAGTTGATCAGCGAGACTGGGCAACTGGTTTGACAGAATGCCTTCAGCGACAATTTTAAATCCAAGTGCGATCGGCTCCCCCGCCTGCAGGGTTTGGGAATCGTCCCAGATTTCGACAAGATTGAGCGACCTGGCTGGCAGCCAGGGGTTAACTCCAGCAGCAGGTGGCTGAACATCTAAGACAGCCTCCGAAGTCGACAAGGAAAAAGGTTTAAGGCGTTCGAATCCTGTCATCGAGAAAAAGTCATCATCAAAAAAGGATCCTCGTTTGTTTCGAATGGGGATGCCTCCCTGGACGACCACCTCGGGAATTTTCAAAGGTCCGGCTTTTAAAGGAGTCACGAGATAACGGAATTCGATGACATTCACCCTGATGCCATCGACCATCTTGCGATAAACCTGCGGGTCTCCCTGTGTCTCCACAATGGCATCTTCGATCTGGAACGGCTGCATCGCAACGTTTGCCACATCCACTTTTGCAGCCAACCTGACGGTGAAAAAGAGCGGCGCATTTTTATAGGGCTTTGCTTCGCTCAGGTCTGTGGTGAGAGTCAATTCTTTAAAATCGGAACCGCTGCCGCTCTCTTTCACGATCCGGATTGTAATGGGCTGACTGTAAAGAATGCCTTCTGACGAAGGGATGCTGATCGCTGGGATGGTAACATCTCCGGCAGTTGCCAACGGGGTCAAAACCAGATTCCAGATCCTGTTTGAAGAGACATGTCCATTCCTCATGACAGTCTGGGATGCCTGCTGCTGTGAGTGGATCGCAAAAGATTGCTTCAAAACATCCAGAGAAGGCGTCCCTTTGGCAGATGCCTCTTTAAGAGTGAGATTTAAGGTGATACTGTCCCCTGACAAGATTGAATTGCGGTTGACGCTGGCGGTAAATTCCGCTGACAACAATAAAAATGGCATAAATAAAGTGATCAAACAAAGTCGCATTACCACGGGTCAATTCCCTCTGTTGTTCCATTTTTCTTCGATTCCACTTGGAATTTATTTTTCATAAACGTTTTGGGGTCGTTCTGAATCCTGTTCAACCAGACATCGGCATCCTGATCCTCTTGCGATTTCTCCTCGCTTGGAGGTTCTTGTTTCTGGCTATCCTGTTCCTCTGGCTTTGACTCTTGTTCTTGATTTTGCTTTTCTTGCTTATTCTCTTCTTGCTTATTCTCTGAGCTTGAATCCTGCTCGTTCTCCTTATTGTCTGAGCCAGAGTCCTGCTTATTTTGATCCTGCTGCTCTTTCTCTTTATCCTTCTTGTTTTGATCCTGCTGCTGTTGCTGCTGCTGTTGCTGCTGCTCCAGCATCTTTTTCACAAGCTCAAGATTCTCTTTAGCTCTTGTATGATCCGGCCACTGCTTCAAGACATTTTCGTATGCCTCAATCGCCTCTTTGTACTTCTGTTGATGCGCAAGGGCATTGCCCAGGTTGTAGACTGCGCTGCAGGCAACATCAGGACGACTCGATTGCCTGAATAACTTCTCCGCTTCTGCATACTGGCCTGCACGATAACAGGCAACCCCTTTTCGATAGGGATCCTGAAATGAGGCGATTGCTGTTGCATGATCGCCAGCCTCGAATGCTTCCTTTCCCAGCTGCTCGCTGTTCTTAAAATAATCGCTTGCAGAGAGACTGAAGGGAAAGAACAGAATCAGTGTGAAGAGGGCCCCTCTTCGAAACCACCATAGAAGGATTGGCAGGGCAGGAAGGATCAGCAGATAGTAGCGCTCCTCCCAGATCCGATGTTTTTTCCCCGAGGCAATTTGAGCCTCAGCGCGTTTCTCAAGCTCTTTCAGGATCACCTCTTCCTTGTCATGCACTTCCAGATAATGCCCATGGCCCGCTTTGCTGATTTCACTGAACCGTTCTCGTTCCAGCTTGGACAGGACAGGGCTGCCATTTTTTTTTACGACATTGCCCTCTTGATCTTTCACAGGAGCTCCTTCGACCGTTCCGATCCCTAAGGCATGGATGACGACCCCCTTTTCGGCCAACCTTCGAGCTGTTTTAATGGCGGCGGTATCTTCAAAGCCGCCATCGCTGATGACCAGCAGGGACTTGCTGCTGCCCGGTTCAGCCTCAAGTAATTGAGAGGCCATCTCGAGGGCGGGAGAAAGACGGCTTCCCTGGACATAGATCAGATCGGTATCCAGAGTGGGCAGGAGATGACGAATCGTTTCCTTATCCTCTGTAAGAGGAGTGATCATGTGTGGATCGGCTGCAAAGGCGATGAGACCGATTTTGACACCTTGTGAAAGGTTGAGAAGGTCCTCGATCTTCTGCCTGGCGCGCACGAGGCGGGAGGGTTTAAGATCGGCCGCCTGCATGGATGAAGAGAGGTCGAGCAGGATCACAAGATTCTGTTCTTTGGTAAAGGTCTCGATCTCTTGATAGTTCCATCGAGGGCCGGCAAGAGCCACCGTCAGCAAAGACCAGACGGCTGACCACAACAGCAGCACACTCCAAACAGAACGCTTTTGGAAGGGATTTAAGAGCAGATAGGGCAGCAGGTGCTTGTCGATGAACTTTTCCAGCTGCGGCCGATCGACTCGGTCAAAAAGAAAAAAGGCAGCCCATACCAGGGGAAGGGCAAGACCCGCTATGAGCCATAAAGGATGGCTAAACTCCACAGTATTTCCTCCTATCCAGAAGCTGATAGAGGGTAAGTCCCAGCAGGATCAGCATGCTCAAGCCTAAGGGATACTGATAGTAAGGTTCGCGCAATAAAAACAGAGTCTGTTCCGCCTCTGTTTTCTCCAGCTGGTCGATTTTTCGGTAAATAGCCTCGAGGGCCCTTTGATCCATCGCGCGAAAAAACTGGCCGCCCGTCAGCTCGGCAATCTCTTTCAGCAGCTTCTCGTCCATCGGAACCTCGACCATTCCATATCCGCCATAGTTTGTCGGAAAGGGAACCGGTCCCTCTTTGCCCATTCCGATCGCGTAGATCCGGATACCATATTTCTTCGCCAGCTTGGCTGCTTCCAATGGAGGAATGCTGCTGGAATTATCTTCCCCATCTGTCAGCAGCACCAGGACGCGGGAACCCTCTGGCCGTTCTCTCAGCGTCCTGACACTCAGGCCAATGGCATCGCCGATTGCCGTCGCATTTCCAGCCATGCCAGAGAGCGTGCCATCCAGCATCCGGCTGACCGAAATCGTATCCGGTGTGAGAGGCACCTGGAGATAGGCATGTTCCCCAAACGTGACCAGCCCCACGCGGTCCCCTTGCCTGCCGCGCACAAATTTTCCGACCACATCCTTGGCAACATCCAGACGACTGATGACTTTCACAGAATTCGAGAAATCGACCGCCTGCATGGAACCTGAAATATCCACCGCCAGCATCAGATCGTAACCCTTGTTTTTCACCAGCCGATACTGGTCCACTTTTTCAGGCTTCATCAAAGCGACGACCAATAAGATCCAGGAGAGAAAAAGAAGGCTCAGAACGAAACGGTTCGATCGCGTCACCGAGCTATTCCGAATGGGAAAAGCCTGCTTCAATCTTTCCAGGGCAGGAAAAGCGATCTCGGGAGCCTGCGCCTTTTGTTTAGATGGAATCAGCCATCTGACCAGCAAAGGCAAAGGAAACAGCAGCGCAAACCATGGCCAGTGGAAGTGAAACATCTACCGCACCCAGTTCCTGACAGCTTGGATTAACTCTTTCATCTGGTGGGCTGAGGGGCTCACCTGCAGGGGAGCATAAGGCATATCGCTCAGGAGTGCCCCCTTTTTTTCCCAGTCAAACTTCTTGGGATCATGTCCTGCGAGCCATTTCAGCCACGCCTCTCCAGTCAACCCCGCACACTCTTTTCGGGAAAAGCGCCTCAAGGAGATGCGGCGAAGGTACTCCGACAGTGTGATGGCGACCTTTCTTGCCGTTTCATCGGAAAGATCCCTTTCCAGTGCGGCCAGTTTCTGAAGCGTGTCGTGCTTCCAGCTGCGCCTGAAGGCCACCCAGCGACATGCATAGACCAGTAACGCGCCTGCCAAAATAGCTCCGATTCCAATCAAAACCCACCAGCCAATAGCTAGAGGCCAACTGCTGACAGCATCCAGCCCATCAATATCATGCAGCTGTTCTAACAGGTTGTTCATCGGCCCCCCTTAGCTACAGTCTTCAATCCCAGAACCAGGTCGCGCTGGATATCGGACTCCGTGGTCAATTCAATCAGCGGGATTTTAAATTTCGCTGTGAGAGCGTAGAGTCGCTCGCGATTCTCTTCCCAAAGCCTTGCATAGGCCTCTCTTCCGGCCCTGCTGTCGGTATTGACGAATAGCTTTTCTCCTTGCGCTGAACAGCCGATCGTCCCGACCGAAGCAATCGAACGATCCGCTGGATCGTTGATGGCGACAAAAACCAGATCGCATCTGCGATTCAATTTACAGAGCTCTGTCTCCTCCTGCAGATCCATAAAATCGCTGATGAAATAGATCAAAGAGCCTGTCTGAGCAGATTTGCTAATGTGCTGCAGGACTTCAGAAAGAGTGATCGCACGCGTCTCAGCGGCAGGCTCAGCCAGCATTTTTAACAGGTTGCAAAAGGACTGCCGCGTTTTACTGGGCTTAAAAAACTGAATTCCTTCAGGCACATCTCCAAACAGACAGGCGCCGACACAATCGTGGTGAGCAAGTCCCTGCCAGCCAAGAAATGCCGACACACGGGCTGCCTGGACAGATTTGAAGGTATTTCGTGTGCCGAAGCGCATGGAGGCATTCATATCGACGCAGATGAGCATGCGGCGCTCGCGCTCCTCTTTGAAAAGCTTCAAATGAGGCGATCCTGTGCGCGCCGTGACCCGCCAATCGATGTTTCGAATATCATCGCCAGGCACATATTCCCTGACAGAATCGAACTCCAACCCCTGCCCGCGGAAAGGCGAATGGTGATTGCCAGGGACAATCGATGCCACAGACCGACGGGCAGTCTGCCTCAGCTTCGATCTGCGCTCTTTAAACGCTATCAGCTCATGAAAATCGGGATAGAGCATAACGCCTTAAGGTATCGCTACCACTTCCAGCAATTTGCGGATGATCTCGCTGCGCGTCACTCCATCTCCTTCCGACTCAAAGGAGGGAATTAGGCGATGCCTTAAAATCGGAAGCGCAACGTTGTGGATATGCTTGGGAGTGACATACTCCTCCCCTCTCAGCCATGCCAGGGCTTTGGCACAGCGGATCATGGCGATCGTCGCCCTCGGTGACACTCCATGAGCGATCCAGCGGGCCAGATCCGGATCATATTTGCCCGGATTGCGAGTTGCTGTGACCAACGAAACGGCATAGTGTTTCAAGTTATCGGCCAAGTACATGTCCGACACCGCCCTCCTGGCCCGCAGCACTTCCTCAATCGTGGTCGCACATAACTCAGGCCCCTGCAGCCTCTTCTCATCCATTTCGATAATCCGCATCTCTTCATCATGGCTGGGATAATCGACCTGCAGATGCATCATGAAGCGGTCGAGCTGCGCTTCCGGCAGATTGTAGGTCCCTTCCTGTTCAATCGGGTTCTGCGTCGCGATCACCATATACAGTTCCGGAAGCGGGTAACTGGTATGCCCCACCGTCACCTGCTTTTCCTCCATGGCCTCCAGCAAAGCGGACTGCACCTTTGCCGGCGCCCTGTTGATCTCATCCGCCAGCAGGATATTGTTGAACAAAGGACCTTTGCGAAAAATGAAATTGCTCTTCTCGTGGATGTAAATTTCCGTTCCAATCAGATCAGAGGGCAAAAGGTCGGGTGTAAATTGAATGCGGTGAAAAGCTCCCTCAATCCCCGCGGCGATCGCCTTGGCCGACCGCGTTTTGGCCAGGCCCGGCATTCCCTCGATCAGCACATGGCCGTCCGCCAGCAGACAGACCAGCATATGCTCAATCAGCTGATGCTGGCCGACAATACGGCTCTGGATCGATTTCAGAAGATTGGATAAGGGATGCTGCTGCACTTTAGGGTCTAATGTGATACTCATGCGTCATCCTTTAGCTTAAAATCTCATGGAGCATTCTACATGAATAGGATTTTGATATTCAAGAGCCTGGTTGCTGGTTTTGCTTACATTGTTTAATTTATTCACGCTAAAAATATGTCGGGCTAGACACTGAATATATGCGCATCAGAAAGGGCCGTCCGCCCTTCTTCACCATAAGCATTGGAGATGATCGTCAACTCTAAACCGGGATGATGATCCATCGCAGAAACAAGGGCTTTGACACCGGGATCGCCAATCGAATTGTTGGCCAGGCTGAGCGAACGAAGCGTTTGATTGTTTTTGATCATCTGCGCTATTGCGGACGCCCCGGCATCCCCGATCGCATTAGATCCGAGATCAAGATCTGTTAAAAATGTGTTCTCACGCATCCTGGAAGCCAGTTCTATGGCCCCCTGATCTTCGATCCGGTTTCCTTTGAAATGCAGGATTGTGAGTTTCCTGTTCTTGGCCAGCATGTTGCCCAGGGCTGCTGCCCCTTCAGGGCCGAAATGATTGTCGGATAAATTTAAATCCTGGATGTTACTGTCTGATTTTAATGCTTCAGCCAACACTTTTGCGGTCACAAAGCTTAACCGATTGCCACTGACATCGCATCTTGCAGGGCTTTTCTGCAGCAATTCCATCAATGCTCCCAGGCTTACATCGCTAAGCTGAGTTTGTGAGAGATTAATCGATTGGAATTTGATAATCTTTTTTAGCTTCTCGGCTAACAGGATAAGACCTTGATCGCCAATCGCATTGCCACCTAAGGAGAGAGCTGTGTAGACCGGATTTGAGCTGAACAGATCAGCAAGAGCAAGCGCTCCTTTTACCGTGATCTGATTATTTATTAGAGAGAGGACAGTCAACTTCCGATTGTGTTTCAGATATTTGGCAAAAGACCCGGTCCCTTTATCACCGACTGCATTGTGATCTAAATTTAATGAAGTGAGACATCCATTTTTCTGCAGCTTTTTCGCAAGAGCTTTGGCGCCTTTTGGACTAATGCGATTGTGTTGCAGATCTAATTCTATCAAAGAGGGATGCTGCTCCAGCATCTTACCCAAAGCTTCCGCTCCTTTATCACCGATATGATTCCGCGATAAGCACAAACACCGAAGCGATTGGTTCTTCAGAAGGCTTTCCGCCAGGATTCGAGCGCCCTCATCACCAAGATGCTGATCTGAGAGGAAAAGATGTTGAATTGTGCGGTTTGTTGATAAAAATTTCCCGAGAAGTTTGACGTCGCATCTATCTGAAGAAGAGATCGTGAGGGTTTCGACAATAGAAGTAGTTCCCATCAAAGAGAGGAGAGGCAAATGGGACGCATGCAAGGAAAGTTCTTTGATGTTTAACGCCTCAAGCACATCCTTATCTGATTCCTGCAAACCTGCAGGCTCTCTGAGAGTGACGGAAGTAGAACCGTCACGGAGAAAATGGATGCCTATTTTCAAATCTCTTTGAAAAAACTGAACAACTTTAGGCGTTAATGCTTTCCAGAAAGGATGAGGGGAAATGTTTGAAGGTTCCTCCGTTTTTAAAAAACTTAAACATTTATTTTGCAGCCGCTCCTCGCTATGTGTGGAAGCCCAGTCAATGCAATCCCAGATATTGTCACCCTTGATAAACGATTCGTTAGCGATGAAATTCCAGCAAATTTCTTCCAATTCCGCCATCTGCAGGAATCTGGCACAGGAGTAGACCTCCAGTAGATTGTCATGATTCAATTTATCGGCAGTTCCCAAGGTCATATAATCATAGACGACTTGAACGGCATCGGCAGAGTATTCATCCAGTTTGACCTCAGCCATTTTCAGACTGGATTCCCGCATGCCATTTGTCAGAAGGGTGTGGAGATAATTGCTGCATCCCTGCCCCAAAGGTTTGGAAACCGGATAGCTGCGGCCGTTGCCATCGATCAATTCAACAATGTCCTCTTCGGGGGCTCGAGCCACTAGAATGGCATAGATTTTTCTGAGTGCGGGATGGGTGAGACGCCCATTCCCTACGCTGATTACCCGAGCCTTCAATTGGCTGAAATCGGGCACAACGGGTAAGGCAATACAACGTTCTAATTCGGCAAGTGACTTAATGTTAAACTGTTGAGAATCTTTCGTTAAGCCGGCAACGGCAATGCGCAAACCTTCTAGATGGGGGACCGGCGGAGGTGTAGCAACTCTCGAATTAGATATCATAAACAAACATTTTAACACATAATTTCTTTAAAATCCAAAACCTGCAGAACCCGCATCTCCACCAGTAAAGGCGAAGGGCGTAAGATTCCAGGGTTAGCACGGCTATCAGCTGATAGCACAGCCTCCCTCGGTCTCCGCTTCCTTTTGCTGCTGCAGAATTTGGTCCAAATTAGTCTGAGCACCCTGATGGCCATGTCCTGCAGCCTCACGATACCATCTGCAGGCCTCTTCCAAAGAGGGCATGACACCTTCCCCTGTCTGAAAGGAGTAGGCAACCTGAAACATGGCATCCACATATCCCTTTTCCGCACAATGCAATAAGCAGGTAAAGGCCTCCTTGTTCAAGGAGGGATCCTGCTCAGAGAGATTCAGAAGAAGCATTCCCAGCCTATAGGTCGCGTCATCATGCTTCTGTTGCGAGGCACGCGTCAGCCATAAACGTGCTTCTTTTGGATCCCCGCCAAACTCCAAAAGAAGACAGCCCATGCGATATTGCGACTCCGCGTTCTTCTCCGTCTTGTGGTAAAGTTCGAAAGCCCTCTTAAGGTACTGCTGCTGTTCACGATCTGATGTGAGCTTTATTAGAGTTTCGCAGGTTCTAGCTAGAAGGTCGCTGTCTTTAGATAATTCCAACACCCTCAGCAAAAGCTTTTTTGCTCTTGCTTGATCGCGTTGAGCTTGCGAAAGACAGTTAATAGCGACAGAAAAAAGGATAATGGGATTTTGGCTTTGTTCGGCTTTGGCCATCCATGGAGCAGATTTTCTCTGTGCTGGCTCTTCATTTGAAAGGGTCACCATTGCCAGCAAGGCCGTTTCATTGCCACTCTCTGCACATTTAGTGAGCAGAGAGAGTGCCTCTGTACTTCCCTCTGAGCAGAGAACCTTGAGCATCTCTGCTGTTTCCCAATGTCCACGTTCTAATGAACGTGAAAGCCAGGGCAAAGGATCATCTGAGCTAAGGCCCATGAGAAAGAGAGCTTCCGGATGGTTTTGATCGACCAGGGGTTTGAGTAGACGCCGTGCTTCAACCCTATTTTCCGGTACAGTTTTGCCTTCGATATAAAACCGGGCGGCAGGCAATATCGCCCCCTCAATCCCCTCATTAGCCGCGACGAGAAAATAGTCAAACGCTTCTTTCAAAAGCCCTTTCTTCATGCAAAAAGACCCCATGACCTGGTTGGCGACAGGTTCCCCATTCTTTGCCGCTTTTTTAAACCACTCCTCTGCCTTCTGCCTATTCTGAGGCAACCCTCTCCCATGGAGATAACAGTAGGCCAGCCCCGCCTGAGCATGACGGTTGGTGGCTGCAATGGCAGCAAAGTGAGACGCTCCCTCCTTCTGCTCCTGCTCGTTTTTCGATTGCATGAGTCGCTTGCCCAACTCAAAGTGAGCCTCAGATTCCCCACCCTTAGCAGCACTTCTAAGAAGAACCATCCCACCGGCCACACCCTTCATCACCATCTCTCCATCCAGCTTCAACAAGCCAAGCATAAAACAGGCCTTGACATAGCCCTGATCGGCCGATCGTTGATAGCATGCGACAATTTCCTGTGCATTGCCTCGCTTTGATTCAAGAAAAATAGCCCGTCTGTAAAGAGATTCAGGATCCCCACTCTCCACCGCTTTGTTAAGCCACTTTTCGCCCTCTTTTTCATTGGCAAAATCTTTATCTCTTGAAAGACAGAGCTTGCTCAAGATCTTTTGCGCCTCCAGATACCCCTTTTCTGCTGCTTGACGCAGGCAACGCAACGCTTCCTGCGTATTTTTAGGAATCTCTTTACCCAATCCATCTATCTGATAGCAACCCTGAGATGCCAGACTTTGCACATGCCCCTCTGCAGCCAGTTCGTTGACCTCTTTCCATCCTCGAGCAATCTCTTGCGGCAAAACCTTGCCTTCAATCCTGGCGATTGCCAGAAAGTGCTGCGCATCGCGATCCCCATGCTCGGCAGACCTGCGGTACCAGCCAATTGCAGTAGCGACATCAGCAGATACTCCCAATCCTTCAAAATAGATGCGGCCAATATAATATTCCGCCGTCGCATCGCCCTCTTTCGCTGCTTCCAAAAACCATTTCCGCGCCTTCTCCAAATCGCGCGGAATGTCTCCCAAGCCAAAGAAATACTGCTTCGCCAGCAGCACTTTCGACTCCAAAACACCCAGCTGCGCCCCTTGCTCAAGATACCGACAAGCCTGCGAACCATCCGGCTTAGTCTTATCGCTTCCTTCCAGCAGAATCTTCCCCAAATTATAAGCAGCGACAGGCTCATTAAGTTCCGCCGCCCTCTTTAAATAACCAATCGCCTTCTTATCATCCTTTTTGACTCCCTTCCCAACCCAGTAATATTCCCCCAACACAAACAAGGAATGAGGCTCCTTGTCATCTTTAGCAGCCCTTTCATGCCATTCACGCGCCTTTTGATAGTTCTGCTGCACACCCCAGCCCAATGCACAGATAAAGCCCATCTGCATCTGAGCAAAGGAATCGCCTCCCTCAGCCGCCTGCTGAACCAACTCCGCACCTCCCTTTAAATCCTTCTCTACAACCCTTCCAGTAAGCATCAGACCCCCCAGAAGATATTTGTGGGAAATCGATCCTTGAGCCGCCTTTCTGCGGATCTCCTCAACCTGGTCTGGAGGAAACAGCAGCGGATCCACCACATTGACCACCTTGTCCAGAGTCGCCTGCTTTTTTGCATCCTGCTCACTCTTCAAGACTATCTCATAGGCACCCATGTCCATGCGCACCTCTTTGATAGCAGCCTTGATCTCCGGTCGCTCCAGCCAGCGCGGCATGGAGTTATAGAGAACGCCGCGCGTCCCATTGGCATTCGCATGGCTGCCTCGCCCTGTAATGATCGTCATGCTCGTGTACTGTTCCTCCTTGGCTCGCGCAAAGAACCCCTTCACCGCCTCCAGCGCCTCCTGCCGACGATAGCCATGCAGATCAAACGAAACCGTTTTATCAAGCGGGACAGAAAGCATATCAGGAAAAAAAGCCATAACATTACCTCATTTCTTTCAGCTTACAGAAAACACCCTTTATCCCGCTCGCTCTTTATCTGCCCCTCTGCTATCCTGTTGAACATGAACCTGGATCCCATCCAAGCCTACTTCCAGCAATTTGAACAGCTTTCCAAAAGCGAGAAATGGGACGATATCTACTCCCATGGTCAAAAAGCTCTCGAAGTTGCTGAAAGAGCCAATAGGCAGCGCGATGTGGCAAAAATCTGCGCTCAACTAACTTCCACAACCTTCTATCAAGGTAACTACACGGAAGCTCTCCAGTTTGCCAATCGCTGCAAACTCCTCTCTGAAGAATTTACCGAGCCTTCCCTTTTTATCCGGGCACTCTATTTAGAATCAGCCGTACATCGCGCCCTCGCTGGTAAAGAAGCCCACAACCCCCAGCGTTACCAGCAAGCCGTCCACTCCGCCGAACAAGCCCACCAGGTTTACTCCTCAAAACAAGTCAAAGATGAAAGCCTGAAAGGAAAAGTCCATTTCAATCTGGGGGCCGCCCATGCCGACAATCCCCTGGGCGATCTCGATGCCGCTTCCCGATGCTATCGCATCGCCATCGAGTGCTTTCAGAACACTTGTCCCGATGATCTCATGCGCACAAACATCCGCCTAGGCAAGGTCTATCTCTTAAAAAGGGAATACGCTCATGCCCAGGACATCATCGATAAAACCCGCCCCAATGCCACCGGAGCCCGCCTCTCCATGCACATCGATTACCTCGACGCACAGCTCAATTTGGCCACAAAACAATTCCAGAAAGCTCTAACCTTAGCCAACCAAGGCCTTGCCCACGCCAAAACCTTAGGAGCCAAGGAAGATGAAGTACGTCTCACCGCATTAATCGAAGAGATCAAACAGTCAAGCCCGTGACTCTTCTCATCAGCGGAATTCCAATATTTATAGATATTTGTGAAACTTATGAGCAGAAAAAAACGGGAGATTCCTAGGGTCTATGAAAGATCCATAATCTTAATCTGGACTATTCCATAATATTTTTGCTTCACGATAGATTGAACCCATTGTTGATAGCGTCCTACCAGCTTCTTCGATAGTGGTTCCTAATCTCGAGTCAAATTCCCATACTTCTATGCCATAGCAAACTTCATTTAAGGCATTAATAAGCAAATAAATTTCATCTTCGGTAACTTTTAAAACAATCTTTTTGTCTTTTTTGCATTCAACCAATTCCACAAATTTAACTCCTCTATTTCAGTTCTTGAGGAAGTCCCTCTTCCCATAATCCTGGCGTGAATACACCTGTAAAGCGATCCCAGGCCTTGCAATAATCCCGAGATTCTTTTCCCAAAAAGGATACAAAAGTATGCGGGTGAATATCTTGTGGTGTGCGATTTAAAATATTCTCCAGAAAACACGTTGCAACGGCATCTTTGACATCTTCATCACCTTCCGCAAGAAGATGTTCCATAAATTCAAATATATCTTTGATGTAAATAGGATTTTGGTTTTCTTGAAGGAGAGCAATCACATAATTAGAGAATTCCATCATTTCGCCAAATAGACTCTTTCTCTGAGGCTGCTCAAAAGTTTCATCATCGTTTTGAATTTCAACAATTATTTGTGAGCTAGAAAAAAAGGGGATAGACTGTGGAAATTCTTGCATTATCAAATTAATACAATTATCTTTATTAATTATTTGTTTGTCATTCTCGTTCATTTACCTCAAGCATCCTTTAAATCTAGATACGTATTTTTGGCAGCATCGATGTCTAAGGATTGAATATTAATCATTTGTGTGAATTATTTTCATCCAATCACTACGGATCCTCTTTGTTTGCACAGGCACAAGCTTTTTTAGTGTATGCTGAAGCTGAAAAAGGATTGTTTGTGCTTTTTTGGTCAGAAGGCCGTTCTGGTTTTGACTCGCAGTTCAGATGCTTTCGATGTCCTTCCGAGAGAATTTCAGGATAATTCGGCTATGCCAAGGTTATCGGAAATACCCTTTTATAATTATCTACTTATAAAGATTTTAGGTAACAAATCAAATTGACACACCACTCTCTGATATTTGATCCTTCTTCTGCCAAATATTCCTCTTTTTTTTTATCCATCTCTTCAAGATAACTTGTGGCACAAAATTCTCTTACCTTTCCAATGGGATAATCATCTGTTTCAGAGTCAGCACCTCGAAATGGAATTATCAACCTATCATTATATAAGGAGGTTGATCTAGCAAGCGCACATATCTTACGACAACCAGCTATGAGATCAATATTATCATTTAAGATATCCTCCGCTAATTTAACCATTTCATTTTTCATTTGTTCGTCCATTAATTACCATCCATTTTTTCTACTCAACTCTTTAGAGATCGGAAGAGCACAC
>JAJFUZ010000048.1 GCA_021372155.1 Parachlamydia sp.
TTACTAGCGATCTCAATCGGACGCTTAAAGCTGTGTTACAGAAAGCAGGAGGCAAGCATCTTTCGGATAAAGAGTGGAGTACTTTGCGGAGTGTAACTTCTGAAAAGCTCGCAGGCATGGAGCCTGAAAAGCTGCGCCTGACGCTCGTCACGCTTGTTCCTATTTTGCAGAAAGCGATGTATCAGGAGAGATTTTCTCCAGAGATCGAATCTGCGTTTGAGCGCGTCCGCACGGCTGTCAAAGAGATACCTTCAAAAGTCCAGGCAGATGCTAAAACTGGACCTGCCCATGTGCGTGCCGAGGAAGAAGAGTTCGCTGAAACTCCTGAAAGTGAACGAGCAGAGGGAAGAGAGCGCGCACAGGCCCTGATGCACGGTATAAAAGAAACAGGCAAAGTGCCTAGCCGCGAAGCGATCACCTCCAAGGTTGATGTCGACCGCGCGCGCAATGCCGTCATCGGAATCCTGCCCAAGCTTGTGCAGACACTCGAAAAGCATGGCATCAAAATTTCGGAGCATCCCGATGATAGTGAGCGCCAGCTGCTTAAAGAAATTGCTACTGGAACTCTGAAAGACAGGATCTCGGAAGAGCTGTCGGAAATCGTCGAGGATACAATTGCGGCCATCGGACATGGCTACACGATCGCAGAAACAGGTCCAGGACATGTTCCAGAAGATGTTAAGCGGGACATTGAGGGCCTCAAAAGTGCCCGACAAACCCTTGCAGCTTTTGCAAAAGAGGCCGTTGCTGGAAGGGAGAAAACAGCTCAAATAACAAGAGCCAAAGAGGCTGAGACCGCTCAACATAAAGAACGGTTTGGCAAACGGGTTCAAGAATTCGAGCCCGTTTTTGGAGGAAAGGAAGAAAGACGTGCTAAATTTGATGCCGATAAGAAGGCTAAACGGGAAGAATTGACCGCTGCACGCGGTCGAGCTAACGTTGAGTTTGAAAAAGAGGTGGTAAAGCGGGGAACTCAGATTCGTCGCGACAAATCACTTGAAGAAGTGATTTCTTCACACCCAAAAATACAGGAGAAAAAGCGATTAGCTGAAATTGCCGAGCGAGAAAAAACGCTGGGACAGTCAGCTCTCGAACATGCCATCACACAGGCCTTTGAGATCGGAGGCAAACCATTCATCAACTTTTTAGGGGCTGATTCTGACGACAGTAAATTTTTGACCGCGCTGCGCGATCAAAAACCTGCCTCCTTTAAACCTAATGAAGCAGAAGATGCAATCAGTGTGATCAAAGATGCATTTGATGACGATGTTCCAGAGGACATCGCCGAATCAATCGCAGTATTAGAAGAGAGGATTAAATCAGTAAACAAATTAGCTACAACACCTCCCGCAGAGTGGAGGTAAATTTAGTCTGTAAATGATCCTGGAGAGCGGCAGCTTTAAAGCTGCCGCCTCTTATCAACAAGGAGGTTGGTAGATGGTCAGCCCGGAACTTAGAGCCACATTAAATCCGGAAAGTCTTCATCGCTGGGAAAGTACCGGCATTGTCTCAGCCCCCTATGCGGGAATAGGCATGGAACGAGAAACACAATCGATGAATGAACATCTCAACCGTTTTGTCTCTCTCTTTAAATCGGCATCCTGGATGCGTGACACAAATACCTGTAAAGAGCTTAACAGCGATATTACAGAGCTGACCAGGCTTCTCAAAAGCCGCAAAGATGGCATCCAGCAGATGAGCAATATCCCCTTTCTCAAAGGAGACATCTTTTTCTGCCAGGAGTCAAAAAAGCGCGCTTCCGAGGTGAAAGCGATCGTCGACCATTTTGCCAGCCGTCCTCATGCAGGGAAAGAGTTGGGCACGCTGAGCGGCAATCTAGCAAAGTTGATCAGAAAATTTGATAAGGAGCTGGAGCAAGATCATGCTCTTTTGAAAACAAGCCTCACAGAAAAGCTGCAGGATGCCATCACTTACGCCTATAGGCATAGCACGAAAAGTTCGCCCCATTATCTAGAAGAATCCTTGGGGATGACATTGGGCCAATATTCGGGCGACAACCGCGCACTGGCAAAGGCTATGAAGCCAGCTCATCAAAAGCTTAGGGATAATGCCTTTTTTCACCAAACCCTGGCAGCCCTTCAGCTGATGGAGAAAGGATTTATCCAGAAAGGGGATAAAGTTCCCCCCATTCTCGCAGGAAAGCTGGAAGTTATTAAAGGCGAATTGGCAGAGATGTTTCCCAAACAGACTCACACCTACCTTCTGCGCAAGACCATTGGGGAAGCCTATAGTCACGGCTCCCTGCTTGTTTCTCGTCTGGTAGAAAAATCCTTAGGTCGGCACTTTGGCGCCAATTCTTCAGAAAATATGGAGCTGCGCGAGATCCTGCATCATCCCGATCTGGATAACGTGTCTAACGAAAAACTCAATGAGATGACTCGGCGAGCTGTCGAGCTGATCCGCAAAGGTTTCAGGCAGATGGATGAACCCATTCCCAAGCAGCTCGCTCTGCAATTGGATGATCTTGCGGGGCTAAGCCAATAATTTTAATTTAAAATTTTTGACCCGAATAGTGACGTCCGCTAGTATGACGAAAAGTAGACCTTGTACAAGAAGATGATCACGAGACTTTAATGCTTAACGCGATATCGCAAATCTTTTCGGCGATCGGCGAATATGTCATGCTGATCCTGCGCGTCACTTGGGTGACGCTGCGTGGTCCTCCGGCCTGGAGACTCATCCGCGACCAGATGTATGAGATCGGAGTCCTGTCGCTGCCTGTGGTGGCCATCACAGGCTTTTCGACGGGCATGGTGCTCGCGGCGCAGGCCTGGTTTCAACTTTCCGATAAAGGGTTGGTGAGTGCGACGGGCCTTATGGTCACCAAGGCCATGATGGTCGAACTGGGTCCCGTCTTGACGGCCTTTATGATCACAGGGCGCGTGGGAGCTTCGATGTGCGCCGAGCTAGGCACGATGCGCGTCACGGAACAGATCGATGCTCTCAGGTCGATGGCCGTCAATCCTTTGCGCTATCTTGTTGCCCCCCGGTTTATTGCGGGGACTCTGATGATGCCTGTCTTGACCGTCTTCAGCTGCCTCATGGGGATTATTGGAGGGTATATCATCGCAGTCGAGTATTATGGCATGCCCTCAAACTCATTTCTGGATCCTCTTCCGATCCATATTACGACCTTTGACTTTATCAGCGGCCTGATCAAGGCGACCGCCTTTGGCATTATTATCGTCACCATCTCCTGCTTCAAGGGGATGCGCACCAAAGGGGGCGCCGCGGGAGTCGGACGCTCGACAACCAGCAGCGTCGTGATCTGTTATTCGATCATCCTGATCAGCAACTTTCTGCTGACTGTTGCCTTGAATGCTTCAAGCGATTATATCCAGCAATGGATCAACACATTGGTATTTCGTCCATGGCAGAGACTGTAATCAAAGCACACGATGTCTGGAAGTCCTATGGCAAGCTCCAGGTCCTCAAGGGACTCAACTTGGATGTCTTCAAAGGGGAAACCTTGGTGATCCTGGGCCGCTCCGGCGTGGGCAAAAGCGTGCTGCTCAAACAGATCCTGGGGATAGAAACCCCCGAAAAGGGGTACATCGAAGTCAGTGGCCAGCGCATTTCGGCTATGTCCCAAAGCAAGCGCTATGAAGCGGTCAAACATATGGGGATGCTCTTCCAGGGCGCGGCCCTTTTCGATTCGATGACTGTTGGGGAAAATGTGGCCTTCTATCTGCGCCAGCATGAACATCAGCTTAATGAAGAGGAGATCTCCAAACGGGTGGGAGAGTCTTTAGAGATGGTGGATCTTGCTGGAACACAAGGAAAAATGCCCTCAGACCTTTCTGGAGGCATGCGCAAGCGTGCGGCGCTGGCCAGGCTGATCGTCTACCGTCCCTTGATAATCCTCTACGATGAGCCGACGACTGGCCTCGATCCGATTACTGCCGCTCAGATTAATGAACTGATTAATAAGACCAAGAAGGAGCTGCAGGCCACGAGCATCGTCGTCACGCATGATATCCGTTCCGCCATGGATGTGGGCGACAGACTCGCCTTTCACCATGACGGCAAAATTGCCCAGATTGCTCCTAAGGAAGAATTTCTCAAAATTCAAGATCCGTTGCTGCATCAATTTTTCGAAAATGCCATCATTAAAGAACAAGAAATAAGCGAGAACTCACATGGCTGACCAGTTAAAGAATCTACTGATTGGAGTCTTTGTCGTGGCGGCGGCCGCCATCTTCATCTTTATCCTGATGTTCATCCACCCATCCGTCGGCGATGAGACGCTCATCCTGCGCGCCCGCTTCGCCAATATCGATAAGATCACAGTGGGCACAAGAGTCAATTTTGCCGGAAAACCGGTCGGCGAAGTAGTCGAAATTCGCGAACTGCCCGATGTCGATACAGAGCGCAAAGCCATCAATGGCTACATCTACGTGTATGAACTGACCTTGCGCGTCGATTCAGGCGTCAGAGTGTTCAATACCGACGAAATCTCCTCGCGCTCTTCGGGACTACTCGGTGATAAATCGGTCGCCATCATCCCAAAGCCCCCCAAAGAGGGAGAAGAGATCCGCATCGTCAATGACGAGATCATCTACGCGACAGAGACAGGCGGAGTGGAAGATACCCTCAAGGAACTGAGCGATCTAGGATCAAAGTTTGAAGTTGCGCTCGATAATGTCAACTCGGCATTTTCCACACTCAATGACAAAAAATTCTGGGACAACCTGAGTAGCACAGCCAAACATGTCAATGAAATTGCAAAATCTCTCGACCAGCCCAAGATGTGGTCTGAGACCATCGACAATATCCATCAGGTCTCTGGAAAGGTAAACAAAACCTGGGATACTGTAGACAAATCAGTAGCCAACATCGACAAAACGGCCCAGAACACGCGCTCAATAACCGACAAGATCAACAAGGGCAAGGGAACCGTTGGAAAGATTGTCTCAAGCGACGATCTCTACATCCGCTTTGTTGCCCTCACAAACAAGGCAGAAACCGTTCTCAACGACGTCAACCACTATGGGGTGCTCTTCCATCTGGACAAAGGCTGGCAGCGCATGCGTGCCCGTCGCATGAACCTGCTGCAGAAATTGAGTACACCGCAGGAGTTCCGCAACTATTTCAACGACGAGATCGACCAGGTCTCCACATCGCTCGCGCGCGTTTCGATGGTGCTGGAACAGATGGACAACCTCACCTGCACCGGCTGCTATGACATGCTGCAGAATCCCGATTTCGTCAAAACCTATGCGGAACTGATGCGTCGGGTCGATGCGATCGATGAATCGATCAAAATGTACAACCAGCAGGTCGCGGACACAGCCATACATGAAACGGAACTAAGCTACTAATGGAAAAACCCTACTCTCAGCTTGAGCGAGGCACTTTTCTGATCGCCACTCCAGACATAGAGTCGGGCATTTTTTTCCGCGCCGTCATACTGCTCTGCGAGCATGGCGCCAATGGCTCCTTCGGTCTGGTAATCAACAAAACCCTCGATGTTGAGCTTCCAGAGGAAATCATCAACATCCAGCAGATGGCCAACCCCCACGTCGGCATCCGAGCCGGCGGCCCAGTTCAGACGAACCAGATGATGCTCCTGCATACCTCGACAAACCTGCCCCAGCAGACTCTGCAAACCTGCGAAGGAGTCTATCTGGGAGGGGATCTGCAGTTTCTCCAGGAGGTCATCACCGATGCGAATGGACCCAGCATCTACCTCTGCTTCGGGTATTCCGGCTGGGGAGCAGGACAGCTGGAGAGAGAATTCCTGGATGGCAGCTGGTTTCTCTTTCCTGCGAAAAGCGAGCATATCTTCCAAACACCTCCTGAAAAGTTGTGGCAGCAGCTCCTGCGCGAAATGGGGGGGAAATATGCGACTCTATCCATGATCCCAGAAGATTTAAGCCTGAATTGATATGAATGAATCTCTAAAAGCCGGTAACTTCCTGATCGCCTCGCCCGATTTCAGGGAGGGCTTCTTTATCCGTGCCGTTGTCTTACTCTGCGAGCATACAGATAAGACTTCGTTCGGACTGGTGATCAATAAAGTTTTAGATGTGGAACTGCCTGAAGACCTGGTCAATATCCAGCATTTGATCAATCCGAGCGTCGGCTTTCGCGCCAGCGGCCCGGTCCAGACCAATCAGATGATGCTTCTGCATAATGCCAATCCTCCTCCCGAAAAGAGCATCCAGCTGTGCAAGGGAGTCTACCTGGGGGGCGACCTGCAGTTTCTCCAGACGATCATCGCTGATGAGAATGGGCCCAATGTCTACATGTGTTTTGGGTATGCTGCTGGTCCCAGGGACAACTCGAAAAGGAGTACCAGGATGGAAGATGGATCGCAAGCCCGGCGAATGAGCAGCATGTCTTTCATACGACCCCAGAGAAACTCTGGCAGCAGCTTTTGATGGAGATGGGCGGTCGCTATGCCTCTCTCTCGACAATCCCTGAAGATTTGAGTGTAAACTGAATATTTATGCAAAAAGGCTGCACGATGTGCAGCCTTTTGTGTCGAGTCTGAACTGTAAGAAACAGTAAAGTTTATCGTTTCGAGAACTGGAAGCGCTTGCGGGCACCTGCGCGGCCATACTTCTTGCGCTCTCTCTTACGGGAATCGCGGGTAAGAAAACCCTTTTCCTTGTAGTCGTGGTGCAGTTGCTCGTTGTCTTTGAGAAGGGCACGCGAAAGCGAAAGGCGCGTAGCGATTGCCTGGCCTTCAATCCCGCCGCCATTGACGCGGATAATGAGATCGTAGCGTCCGACGCCGCCAAGCTTTTCGAAGGGGGCTAAAATGGTTTTACGCTGGATTTCCTGCGGAAAATAGACTTCGAATGGGCGGCCATTGACATCGATCTTTCCACTGCCGGCTCTGATCCGCACAGCTGACACTGCTGTTTTTCTTCTTCCGCTAGCTACTGTCTCTTGCAACATAATCCCCTAATTCTGTTAAATGTTTGCGACGATGGGGTTTTGTGCCTCCATCTGATGTTCAGTTCCATTGAAGACGCGCAGGCGTCTCACCTGCTGATGTCCGAGGCGCGATTTGCTCATCATCCCGGAGACAGCATGTTCAATAATGTATTCTGGTTTTCGGGCCAGCATCGTTCTGTAGGTCGTCTCGCGCATCCCGCCCATATAACCGGTATAACGGCGGTAAATCTTTGCCGCCTCTTTATTGCCCGTTACCTTAATCTTGTCGGCATTGAGGACGATAACGCCATCGCCGCAATCTTCATACGGAGTGAATGACGGCTTATGCTTGCCGCGCAGAATCTTTGCAACTTCCGCCGCAAAGCGCCCCAGCGTCTTGCCCGTCGCGTCGAGAATATACCAGGAGTGCCGAATCTCTTTCTTTTTAAGCATCGGCGTTTGTGTCATTTTTGTTTTTTCAGCCATGGAATTCCTATTCCTTATAATGAAGCATCAATCATACCGATTGCCGCCGATTTTTGCAAATGATTTTGAGCGCTAAGATAGGTTTTTTTAATCGCAGTTTGATCAAGGCAGCGACAAAAGTCGATGCCCCCATTAATCTACAGCTGTACAACCTGTTCAGCCTGATCGAGAAAAGTATTAATCTTATCCTGCAGATCGCCATCATCCATACGATTGACACTGTTGATGAGCATAGTGCAATCCTGGACAAATTGCGCCTGACCAACTTGAGCCAACCTATCGCGAACACGCATAAGTGGACTGGCCAGAAAATCGTTATAGAAACGTAAAACCTCAGTCTTAGGAACTTCCTGTGGATATGTACCCAAGATCTGCAACAGTCTGACGGGCATCGAAGATGTAAGTGCCTGGCATTCTTCACGAGGGAGCCATTTGCCACAGCGCCCTGCAATCAGGACAACCTTGCTGCCAGCATTTGCCATAAAAATATTTACAGCGACAACTTGCACCTGTTCTTGGCGATTCTCATAAGAGTTTGCCTTGCCCATGCGGTCGTCTCCGGAACCACGACGTTTGTTCGACGTATCAGTCGCAGAGGCTGGATTGGGGTTAGGCAAAGCTCCGGGCGGAAGTGGCCAGGAAGGGGGAAAATTTGGTTCCATCGTATTTCCGTTAGGTTTATTATTTGCTTATTAATTATCTATAAAAAAGCAAATAAATGCAATCTCTCGTTCGGAAGCTTGAACTCATTCCCCATTTTCGCTAATATCTCCTGGCATGCGTAATCTGAAGACTTTCTACGTCAGAACCTACGGCTGCCAGATGAACGAGCTCGACTCGGAAATCATGGTCGGCCAGCTCGAACAGCGCGGCCTCACGCGGACAGAAGATGAAACGGCTGCGGATCTGCTCATCTTCAACACCTGCTCCATTCGCGACTTGGCGGAGCGCAAAGCGATGGGCAAGCTCGGGCTTTTAGGGCTGACGCCGCAGAAAAACGCCATGATCGGCGTCACGGGCTGCATGGCCAACGCCAAGAAAGACTCATTATTCCAAAAGCTGCCCCATATCGACTTCGTCTTAGGGACGAACAATATCCATAACCTCAACGATGTGCTCGACGAGGTATTGTCGACTGGAAAGCAGACTATCCGCACCGACGATCAGTTCACAGAAGAGCTTGATTATCTCGGCGCCAAGCGCGACGACCCGGTCAAGGCCCATGTCTCGATCATTCGCGGATGCGACAAGTTCTGCACCTACTGCGTCGTCCCTTACACCCGCGGACCAGAAGTCTCACGCCATCCTGACAATATTGTCGAAGAGTGCCGTCAGCTGGTCGAAAAGGGCTACAAGGAGATCACCCTTTTAGGACAGAACGTCAACAGCTATGGCAAGGACAAGCCCGAGTGGAACTGCCTCTTCCACGACCTGCTCTACCAACTCGACAAGATTCCCGGGATGCAGCGCATCCGCTTCATGACCAGCCATCCTGTCGATATTACGCGCGAGCTGATGGAGGCGATCCGCGACTTGAAATCGATGTGCGAGTTCGTCCATTTCCCCATCCAATCTGGCTCAAACCGCATCCTGAAAAAGATGCATCGCATGTACACGGTCGAGCAGTATCTGGAAAAGGTCCACATGCTCCAGGAGATCGTCCCCAACGTGGCTCTCGGTACAGACATTATTGTGGGCTTCCCCACCGAGACCGATGCAGAGTTTGAGATGACCTACGATGTCCTCAAACAACTCGAATATTCTGTCGCCTTTCTTTTTGCCTACAGCCCTCGCAAGGGCACCCCTGCCATGCGCTGGAAGGATGACATCCCTGAAGAGGTCAAGCAGGAGCGCCTTAAACGCCTCCTCAAACTACATGAAGATATCTCTACCAGACAGCGGCAAGAGATGCTGGGCAAAACTGTCGAAATCCTGGTCGAGAAGCACAACTTCCGAGATAGCTCCCTCTTAAAAGGGCGCACGCGCTGCTGGAAAAACGTCCTTTTTCCAGGCGACGAAAGCCTAATCGGAACCTTCCAGCAGATCAAAGTGCATGGCTACAGCCATCAGACCTTGCTTGGCGATGCCATTTAAAAAAAGCCAGCAGTATGCAGCAAGTTGGCATAGTGCATCAGTTCGCTTTTTGTATAGCAGATGAGCTTGTTTTTGATCGATTCGAAGTATTTTTCGACGGTTCTGGGTGAAATATGGAGGATTCCTGCGATCTCTCTCGCACAGTTACCGTCATGGAGGTACTGCAGGCACTCCAATTCTCGCAGGGTCAGTTTCTTGACATTTTCGCTTTTCAAGAAGCCGATTCTTTCTAAAAAGGCGCACTTTTCCTGGATGCTGAGAACAGAACCAAGACCTCCTGGCTTTTGATGATAGATCTGTCCAATCTCCTGGGGCAAACTGACAGCGTCATCGCGCGCTTTTTGCAGGAGAATTTTCGTTTCTTTCAAAAAATGATCATTAAATTTTTGCAAGATGGGAATATTATTAAGTATAATCTCCCCTGCTTTATTCCCCACAGACCGATCAAAGGCATACCCAAATCGGATCATGCACTTCTCGCGATGGACGACAAAACTGCCGCCAAAAGTCACCCGAAATTTGCTGCCACAGCAAGCAAATGACTTTTGAAACTTTTCATCGTCAATCGCAGGATAGGAGTAAAATCCTGGGCGAATATGCTTGGGATTATGGAAAAAGGGACTATGCAGGTGTTGCTTTGAGGCGTGGTAATATTCATGAAGTTCAGGATTGCTTGCCACACTGAAAAACGCCCCGTCTGGGGTCGTTTCGCAATACCAAAAATGTTTGACCCCAAGGAGCTGATGCAGAGGTTCACACACTTTTTTAAATGTATTCGACTCTCTAATCGTGAATTTGTGCACCATTCTGTTAAAATCTGACATACTATTTACCAAATAAATAAATTAAAACATCAAGTTGATATTATAACATATCTTTTGGAAAATGCATACCGTATTTTTTACGTAATTAGTAGGTGGCTATCACACCGCAGGCGATACGGCCACCCGAATTGCCGGTCGGCTGAGTCTCATAATCGTCAGGAAGGTAGTGGACGGCCATCGATCGACCGATAACCGTGTCAAGTCCGGTGAGGCTGACTACGGAATCGACACGTTCATAATGGGCATGGCCCGTCTCATCGGCGACAACATTGCCAAGATCTCCGATTTGGCGCTCGAGATGGTCTGGCCCGCCATGCTTTTTTCGATAGGGATTGAAACAGCGGCCCGTCGACGCTCCATCGGGAGCGGAGACATCGCCAAATTCGCGGATATTAAAGGCATGTTTGCCTGGGGTCAGGCCATCGATATCGGCGACAATGCGGACGCCACCATCGACGGCTTCCAAGCGAACGACACCCGTGACCAGATTGCCTTTGGTTGGGTCGAGAATGCAGATGGCTTTTGCAGGAAAGCGGTAGACCGCATTGCGCATTTCCACGACCTCTTCGCGTCCAACGCGGGCGGCTCTGACGCCCATATCGGGAGTCAAAGCCGCCTGACACAAGGCAAAGCTGCATAGTGCATACAGATCTAGAACTATTGCCTTGATTTTCATCATGAGCTCCTTATCTATCTTCAGTCGTTTCTTTCTGAATTGTCTCTCTCTCAGCGGGTCTGCCGCTTTGATCAGCAGGCCTTTCAATTGTCCGAGTCTCTGTTTTCTTCTCTTCGCGCACCTGCGATTCGCATCCGACAAAGACAAAAGCCAATCCACACAATGCTAACAATAGATTTTTCATCGCAATCTCCTATAAGATGGGGTTGAATTTGACCTCACCATAGAGAACGCTTGCGAAAATTTGCAATAATTATTTTAAGTGCTTATTTCAGACACTGGAGCAGGACAGTACAGAACTCTTCAATGTCCTTGAAATGATGCTCAAAGCAACTTCTCAAATTCTTCTTCCGAAAGGACCTTCACCCCAAGCTCGCGGGCTTTGTCCAGTTTGGATCCAGGCGACTCCCCTGCGACGACATAATCGGTTTTGCGCGTCACGCTGTCGGTCACCTTCCCGCCGCGCTCCTTGATCTGGGTGGCTGCGGCGCTGCGGGTATATTTTTGAAGTGTACCTGTCAGTACAAAGGTTTTGCCATTAAAGGGATGCTCTTTAAAGCTGCGCACTTTAAGCTGTTTAGGTTTCACGCCATTTGTCAGCAGGCGCCGGATCTCCTCTTGATTTTCTTCGCTTGCAAAGTAGTTGAGGATCGCCTCGGCCACTTTGGGACCTATCCCTTCGATGGAAAAGAGGGTCGCTTCATCCATCTGCGCAAGGGCTTCGATGCTGCCCGCTTTGCGCGCCAGCAGGTCGGCTGTGCCGGCCCCTACATGCTTGATTGCAAGAGCCATGATCAGCTTATCCAGCGCCACTTCGCGCGACTTATCGATGCTTGTCAGAATGTTTTGAATGGATTTATCTTTAAACCCTTCCAGCTGCGCCAGCTCTTTTTCTGTTAAAGTGTAGATGTCGGAGGGTCTCTTGACAAAGCCGCGCTCCACAAGCTGTTCAACAATTCTTTCGCCCATGCCGTCAATATCCATCGCCGCCTTGCTGGCAAAATGGATCAGGCGCCTTAAACCCTGCTCGGGGCAGCCATGTTTGTTGGGACAGCGCACGGCGACCTCTCCCGCGGGGCGCACCACTTCTGTTCCGCAGGCGGGACAGTGGGAGGGCATCTTCCAGGAATGGGAGTGGGCCGGCCGCTTCGAGAGATCGACGCTCACCACCTTCGGGATCACATCTCCCCCCTTTTCGATCGTGACCATGTCGCCGATGCGGATATCCTTGCGCTTGACCTCGTCCTCGTTATGCAGGGTAGCGCGCGAGATCGTGCTGCCTGCCAGGAAAACAGGCTCAAGTTCAGCCACAGGCGTCAGAACACCCGTCCTTCCAACCTGTACCGTGATGTCATGAATGCGGGTGACCGCTTGCTCCGCCGCAAATTTATAGGCCACCGCCCAGCGCGGGTTTTTGCCCGTGACGCCAAGCCT
>JAJFUZ010000049.1 GCA_021372155.1 Parachlamydia sp.
GTCGCTGGAGACAACAATCTCATGGATAATGGCTGGTGGAGGCAGATCCGTCATCAGGTTTCCCTATTTTTCTTCGCGAATCATCAATGAATGTTTATTTTTCATGCAAGTTCTTGCTTGAAAAAAAATATATATTTGCTATTTCATAGCAGTTGCATTCAAAAAAAGGTCTAACATGAAAAAACAGTTAACTCTTGTTCTTCTGACGGGGGCAACCCTCACAAGTTGTGGCACAATTAATGAAACCATGTATGCCATTCAACGCAATCGCGAAGCGATTGACATGAGCACCTGCGCGATCAATGAAAATGCCCAGGCAGTTCAGGATGCCACTCGAGGCATTGAAGAGAATCGCAGACATCTCGAAGAGATCAATAAAGCATTAAAAAAAGCTGGGGAATGAGGTGAAGCATGCTTAAGCGACTTTTGATCCTTCCCTTTGCACTGCTCAGCTTAACAAGCTGCGGCACTGTGTACAGAATGATCGATTTGATGAATGAGAGTTCAGAATCGATTGAGGCTAATACCTGCGCCATCCAGCGGAGCACGCAGACGATTCGCCAGAATGCCAGGTCGATCCAGGCCAGCACCGAAACGATGAAAGCCAATCTCCATCATCTCGAAGCTGCGAGTAAATAGATCGCACACTCATTACCCCGCCAATTTACGCGGCGGGGTTTCTTTTTTATCTAGGTAATGCTATTTACATTATTTTATCATATTGTTTATTATAAAAATGAATGATATAGATAGATTATGTCTATTAATTCCGATTTTAATCCCATCCAATATATTTCTGATCTTACCCACGTCGCCTGGAAGCAAGAAGAGCAAGAGAGCTCAAGTTTACGGGTAGATCTTGTCGAACAAAAAGCGTACGAAATCTTAGGCATTCTCCAGAAGCGTGGCATCGAAGCAAACTTAACTGAAGGCAGAAAGGGTCTTGTGGAAGTCAGGATTCCTTACACAGCCATCGACAATCTGATCGAATTGAAAAACACGCTTGGAACAGTGGCACCTTGGGATATCTCCCCTCTAATCAAAGCGGTTCAAACGCAATCTCTTGGCAACAGAGATCAGATTGCCGCTGTCCTCAGGGAAATCCGCGACAATGAAAAGATGAGCGTGCCAGAGCTGATGAAACGCTCGGATCTCGACTCTTTTGAGAGCATTCTTAAAAAAGTGTACGACAATAGTGCGCTCCCTAATCGAGCCAGGCGTTTCTTGAATATTGCTTTATTCCCTGGCTCCTCATTGGAAGGAATCTGCTCAACTGTTTTGCAAAGCATTGCGACAGCTAAACTAGAGCGTCAAGAGAATGCCAAGAGGATTTTCGAGGAACTCGAATCGGCATCCCCGGATAGAAACCAAATATAGGGTTGGCTGCAAGATGGAGCTGACCTTCATTATCCCATCAAGGATGGACAAACGGTTTTACATGCAGCGTGCCGGCGTGACGACGTTAAACTTGTAAGAGAATTATGGGCTCAAGGGGCAGACGTCAATCAGGTCGATCAAAATGGAGATTCTGTGCTGCATTATGCCGCGAGAGGAGGGAATCGTCCCATCATCGATCTCTTATTCTATGACGCAAAATGCGACGTCAACCAAACAAATAAGGAGGGTTGTACCCCATTGCATGTCGCCACCGAGATGGGTCATACGGTAGCCATTCAATCTTTGCTCTGGATGGGAGCTGCTGTTAACCTGGCAAACAAAGATGGCTGGACGCCGCTGCATACGGCTGCCTATGCTGACCATGAAGCGGCCATCGCATTAATAGGCACTGCCGATATCAACAAGGCTGATCGCGATGGCAATACCCCGCTTCACATTGCTGCAAAAAGTGGCGCAATAAGCACTATGAAATGTTTATCCTCCTATGGAGCAGATATCGCCCTCACGAACAAAAGTGGTGAAACAGCCTGGCAATTGGCTTTTAGAGGAGCGGATGTGCCGACCATGAAGAAGCTCTTGCGCTCGGGAATATTCTCTTCCTTGTATGTCAAAGGAGATGATGCGGCAGGGATTAAGGCCTTCCTCCAGGCAACAGGGGATATCAATTCGACAGATCTAATGGGGTCTACACCTTTGCACATGGCGGCCCGCAGGGGAAATCTCGATGCTATACGAATCTTGATTGAAGCAGGGGCAGATGTCCACAAGCCAAATCAATATGGTCAGACCGCTTTATTTTACGCCGGGGAATCGCAAACGAGCGAAGTCTTAATCCAAAATGGATCTGATGTCAACACCGTGGACAGGGACAACGGAACGCCTTTGCACATAGCGGCCCGCAGGGGATACTATGACGCTTTTGACGCCTTAGTCACTCACGGTGCGGACATTAACCAGGTAGACAATGACGGCAAGACACCCTTTGACATCGCTTTTTCTAATCGAGATTTTTATAAATGCATTGCAGTTTACACCCGGCTGGGAAAGATCCGTGACCTCTTGCAGTACGCCATCCAACACCCTGTGCCTGCGTGGAGGAATTTGCTCGAGCACTCCGGCATCATGGACAATGATCCCCTATTCCAGGAAATTCTTCCCCTGGTCAACTATGAAGCGCTGCCTCCCCTTCTCGAAGTTGGAAGTGTCGATGCCTTGGGTTTTCTTGAGAAAATCTGTGTAGCAAAGATGTCTAACAATTGGCTTTCAGAGGATTTATCCAGCACATTTCCGAATGAACCCTTTCATATCAGCCAAAACATCGACAACCCCTCTAAATTTACCGTTTACACGCCAGCGAGGCTAGTATCTCTGGATAAGAGTCGATTTTTTCAAATATGGATCCAAGCAAGAGGTGATCCAGAGCACATCAAGGAGGCCGTGCTTGCAGATATACCGCCCATCAGTCAGCCCACAAGGGTACCAGAGGCTGGAGAATATGAGATGAAATTAGTGAGATCTGAGCTGCAAACACACCCTGATAGAATTTTAGAGACTCTGGCAGGAGAGTTCCAGCAAGCAATTTATTCAAAACTCAACATTCACTTTGTTGGGGAAGAAGGGGTCGATCACGGTGGCCTGGGAAGGCAGTTTGTCGGATTGCTGTTTGCCGAGATCGGCCGCAAAATGAATTTTCGGAAAAGCGAAAACGAGCTTTTTAGGCCTAGGCTTGCAGAAAATAGCGCAGGGGAATTCCAACCTCTTAGCGAAAATGACAAAAGTATCTATCGAAACTTAGGACAATTGATGATGTTTTGTCTCAATGCTACGATTCCCTATCCGATCGGGATGCTGTTTGATCAGGCAGTCTTTACCGCGATAGCTAAAATGGATCCTCAGTACTTAGAAAAAGAGTTTGATGAGATCGATTTTAAAGACCCACAGACCTTCAACAAAATGCTCGACCTCTATAAAGGGATCAATCGTTACATCGAAGAAGATATGGATATGCTGAAACGGCTGGAGCGGTATTTAGAGCCCCAAAAGGATTCCGATCTCAAAGAGGCTTATTCCTTGGTGCAAGATGAGCCGAGTGTGAAACAGCTCAATATCGGCAACGATGTGAAAAAGATGCAACAGCATCAAACTGACATAAAGGCTGCTGTCAGGCAATATGTGATCGACAACAATTTGCGGCCCCTATTTGCGCCAATTCATGCAATGGCAAGGGGCATGAAAGAAGCCCCATTTAACTCCAAATTGAACTTCCAAGATGTGCAACGGATGAGCCCGGTGGAGCTTTCTCGCAGCATCCAGGGGACCGTTTCAAAGGAAGACATTTTAAACAAGCTTCGGTTTACTTTGTCTACCCCAGAGCCGATTCAAAACTGGCTAAAAAAATGGATCCAAGAAGCGGATGACAAAACCATTCAGCATTTCCTATTTGCCGTCAGTGGATCAGGTGCGCTGGGAAGCGATGCGAAGATTCAAATTTTCAACGGCGACTCGATCTTCTTCCACACTTGCTACAATCAGCTCGATTTGGATTTTGCCAATATCAAAACCGAGCAAGACCTTGTCGAGAAATTAAATGTCGCCCTCGTCGCAGTTTTAGCCAATGCTGGGTTTGATGCGGCATAACTGTGCCTATACACGGATAGATTCGCTTGTGCCTAAACTAGACGATCGGGCACTAGCGAATCTATCTTGGCTCTAGCGTGAAGCGGGAGCGGCTGTTTCCTGCATCAATGAAACCAACTTATTCCGATCGACGACGCTGTGGTCGCCAAACCAGATCGACCACAATGCTTTCGCCAAGGCCTTGTTGGTGAGGTTTCCGGCATTTTGTCCATTAATGATGACTTCGATGTATCCACCGGGCAGCCAGCGAATGATCTGCTGGTCGCCTTTTTTCACATCGCGATTAAAGAGCTGGATGTACTTATCGATGTCATTTTTCTGCTGGGCGTAATCGGATCCTGCGAAGGCATTTTTAAAAGATTCCTGATAAGCATCGGTGACTTTGGCGGCGGGGACATCATGCACATACTTCAGGGTTAGCTGCTTGGCGAGATCATCTTGGGTGAAGAGTTGAAACTTGTCGGCACCAGAGGCCCCTGTCTGCAGATAGCTGGCAACACTGTAAACCTTGATGATTAACTTTCTTCTCGTGGCTACGCCCGTGCATTCCAGCTGGTAATCTTTTCCATCATGTGAGAAGGAGACCTGCTTGGGAAATGTCTCTCCGGTTGCGTTGTCGCGTACATCCTCTGCCTGAAGGGAAAGTAACCCGCAGCAGCTGAAAATAAGGGCGATGGTCGTCGTAAACTTCATGAAAAACCTCCTTTTTATAATTTTTTATTTAACAAATTGGAGGTTTTAATACCAAGATTATCGAAACAGGAGGCCATTAACGATCGTGAAAATCGGCCAGCCTTTTAAGTTTGTGCCGGCCAGTTTCCCCTCTTCTGCTTTTTGTAATTTATCAAGATTGACGAGGACGGTGTCGCTGTTTTGCTTGAGATGATAGATATTTTCCACATTGCGACGCGTGATGGCGACAATCTTTTCCAAATTGATTTTCCTTTCATGGAAACTATTCAGAAGAAGAGGGAGCACTAGCGAAGGTGGAAGGCCCGCGCTGCCGACCATTTCAATAGTATTGTCCTGGATACCTCTCCAAAGGTATTCTGCGTCTTTTCGGAAAAGTTCGATCAATGTTGTCGCTCCATAGACCATCAGTTCTCTTTTTTTGGCCTCGCGCACATTTTCCAACTGGAGTACTGAGATCCATAAAGGCAATTTCTGTGTTGTACTTTTCGGTCAGTTCCAAGAGCACGTCCATGGCTTTCTCGGAATTTCCAAGCTTGACTGAGACGACCAGGGCGTGCTGAGCGGCGATTTGGAACAGCCTGTCCAGGACGTTTTTGCGTTCAGAACTAACTTCCGCGTCCAGAAAAAATTCCTGAGAGCTTGGGATGCTAAGCTGTATGGTCTTACCTTCGAGCGTTCTTACGTTTTTGATTGTCAGCATGTTCGCTTCTTTTTTTCCCCTCTCGCTTCAAAAATATTCTTTACAGTACAATAGAATTAGAACATAGAGGGATTTATGGAACAAATCAACGACTTTTCTGGACTTCTGCAGCATATCGCTGCGAACCATTCTGACTCTAACTGTCTAAACCAGGTAGAGGGTGGGCGCTGGAGATCCTATGCGACAGAGGAGATGCTGCGCGAAATCCGTTATCTGGCCCTGGGGCTGACCGCTGCCGGCCTTCCGAAAGGGGCCTGCGTCGGTCTGATGGCCTTTCCTTCACCGCGCTGGACAATGATCAATTTAGCAGTCATTCTTGCAGGCGGTGTTCTGGTGCCCTTTTTTCCCAATGTCTCGGATGAAAATTTTATCTTTGAAATCGACCAGACAGGCATGCACTGGATTTTTGTCGATCGGGATTTGAAGAGCACGATTTTTGAACAGCGTAAAGGCGTTTTTACCCACGTCATTGATCTCTCCAGAAAGCCTGATCCCAATTACCTCACCTATGAAAAGCTTATTCAGCGCGGCAAAGTGATCGATGAGCAGCAGCCCCAGCGTTTCCAGGAGCTGATGGCGACAATGCGGCCAGATGACCTCGCGAGCATCATCTATACCAGCGGCAGCACGGGCACTCCAAAAGGGGTGGAGCACACCCAGCGCAGTCTTCTGGGCCATCTGCACGCGCTACCCTGGGAAATGAAGCCTGAATCTGACAAGTATTTGAGCATTCTGCCTCTCGCCCATATCTTTGGCTTTACGGTGAATTTCTATATGCTGGCCATGGGCGTCAGCATCTACTATTCCAACGACTATAAAAACTTAGGGAAGATCTGCCAGGAGCTCCATCCAACGATGATCTGTGTGGTCCCGCGCATTCTGGAGAAAATCTATAATTCCATGCTTTCCAAAGTGCATGAAGCGGACCTGATTAAGCGCCAGATCGGACAGTGGGCCTTCGACTTGGCCAACCTTGAAGAGGACAACCTGTTCAAACATCTCGTACACCCCCTTGTAGACAAGCTGGTCTATTCGACTTTGCGCAATGCCCTTGGCGGCAGCCTGAGGATTGTTGTCAGTGGTGGAGCTCCCCTTAATCCTCATCTCAATCACTTTTATCAAGAGATCGGCATCAATATCGCCGAAGGATGGGGGATGACAGAAGCCTGCCCTATCACTGTCAACCCGGAAAAGGTCAAAATCGGGACGGTGGGGATCCCCTACAAGGGATGCGAAGTGAAGATTTCACCAGAGGGTGAGGTCCTGGTCAGAGGAACCGCCGTCATGCGCGGCTACCATCGCAATCCTGCTCTGACCGCGCAGACGATTGATCAGGACGGCTGGCTCCATACAGGAGATAAGGGGAAATTCGATGAAGAGGGCTATTTGACGATCATTGGCAGGATCAAGGAGCTCTTTAAAACCTCAACGGGTGAATATGTGGCTCCTGTTCCCATTGAGCAGGAGATCTGCAAGGTTCCGCTCATCGAAAGCGCCATGGTGGTGGCCGAGGGTCGTAAATTTTCCTCAGTCCTGCTCTTTCCTTCCAAGGAGGTCATCGACAGCCTCAAGGCCACCCATAAGATGAATCATCTCTCTGATTCAGAATTTCTCGACAGCGATTATGTCAGAAAAGAGATGAGCAAGCTCTTCCGAGAGCTCAACAAGCACCTTAACCATTGGGAACAGATCCATGCCTACCGCTTTGTCGATCATCCTGCATCCATTGAAGGAGGGGAGCTGACGCCCACGCTGAAAATCCGACGCGAGGCGGTTGGGAAAAAATATTATCAACTCATAGATTCCATGTATTTGGAAGGAGCAAATGTATGAAAGAGCGCATCGCCATCGTCGATGGCATCCGTACACCCTTCTGCAAAGCTGGGGGCGCCTTTCGCGACTACGAAGCAGACGATCTGGGGGCTTTCGCTGTAAAAGAATTGATGGCCCGCACCGGGTTTCCGCAAGACAAGATCGACGAACTTATTTTTGGCAATGTCATGCAGCCTCCTCACCTCGCCAACATTGCCCGCATCATCGCAGTCAAAGGAGGAATGCCGATCCGCATGCCCGCTTTTACCGTCAACCGCAACTGCGCTTCAGGAATGGAGTCGCTGGCCTCAGCGTACAATAAGATTCTTCTGGGTGAGGCCGATGTGATTATTGCGGGAGGCAGCGAAGCCATGAGCAACTTTCCCGTCCTCTTCGGCAAGAAAATGCGCGAATTTCTCGTGCGGTTGAATAAGGCCAAAGGCTGGAAACAGAAAATCGCCGCTTTCCTGAGCTTCAGGCCATCCTTCTTAGTTCCAGAGATTCCCGAAATCGCCGATCCGCTCTGCGGCCTCAACATGGGACAGACAGCTGAGAAGCTCTCGCGGGAATTTCATGTGACCAGGCAGGAACAGGACCAGTTTGCCCTCATGAGCCAGCAGAGAGCTTTGAAGGCTACGACAAGTGGTTTATTGGCTCAAGAAATCGTCCCCATCCCACTGCCAGTAGCCTCCAGCGACATGCAGGCAGTCGATGACGGCCCGCGCTCCGATCAGACGCTCGAAATTCTAGGCAAATTAAAACCCGTCTTTGATAAAGTGACTGGTTCGGTCACCGCCGGAAACTCAAGCCAGGTAACCGACGGAGCGGTGGCCCTGCTCCTCATGAAAGAGTCGAAGGCCAAGCAGCTTGGTTTAAAACCCCTGGGATATATTACCGAGTATTCTTACGCCGCTTTAGATCCCAGCCGCATGGGTCTGGGCCCAGTCTACGCCATCCATAAGCTGCTGGCCAAAACAGGACAGAAATTGAGCGACTTTCAGCTGATCGAAATCAATGAAGCTTTTGCCGCACAAGTTCTGGCGGTTGTCAAAGCCGCCGCGTCGCCCGAATTTTGCCGCAGGGAACTTGGGCTTGAGCAACCGCTTGGCGAAATCCCGCTCGATATTTTGAATGTCAACGGCGGTGCCGTGGCCCTTGGGCATCCTGTGGGTGCGTCGGGCGGGCGCCTTGTGCTCACCCTCCTCAAAGAGTTGAGGAGAAGGAATCAGCAGCGGGGACTCGCCACGCTTTGTGTCGGCGGGGGTCAGGGAGAAGCAATGGTTGTGGAGGTGGAATAATGGCAGCGTGGCAGTTAACCGTAGATTCTGACGAGATCGCCCATCTGATTTTCGATTTGCCTGGAGAAAAGGTAAACAAGCTGTCGCTCCCTGTTTTGGAAGAATTGGAGCGCCTGATCGATGATCTGGCCACAAAGAAAAATATCAAAGCTGTCGTGATCACCAGCGGCAAAGAGGATATTTTTATCGCTGGAGCCGACATTAAGAGTTTCGAAGCGATTTTCAAAGATAAGGCCAAAACAGAAGACATGATGCGCCTCGGCCATCGCGTTTTCACTAAGCTCTCGAAACTACCTTTCCCCTCAATTGCTGTCATCGACGGAGCCTGCCTTGGAGGCGGCTGCGAGCTGGCGCTTGCCTGCACCTACCGGATCGCGACCGACAATCCCAAGACATCGATCGGCCTCCCAGAAGTAAGCTTGGGGATCATTCCCGGATGGGGAGGCTCGCAGAGGCTGCCACGCCTGATCGGCCTGGCAGAAGGATTAAACATGATCTTGACTGGGAAGCCCGTCAAAGGTGAGAAGGCCTATAAGCTGCATCTTGTCGACGCCCTGGTTGCAAAGGAATTCAAGGATGAAAAGAGCGCCGAGTGGGTCAAAATCCTGCTGACACCCAACGGACAAAAGGCCGCCGAAGAGAGGTGCCGTCCGCAAGGCATGCGCTCGCTTCTTCTCGAAAGAAACCCGATCGGGCGCGCCCTCCTGTTCCGTCAAGCTAAGAAAACCCTGCTGGAAAAAACCAAAGGGCACTATCCCGCGCCCCTGTTAGCTCTGGAAGTCATTAAAGAGAGCGCCGGA
>JAJFUZ010000057.1 GCA_021372155.1 Parachlamydia sp.
ATCGGCCGATCTTCTATATAAAGCACCTGATGGGCTGGCACCTGTGAGATGTCCAGGGCGATGCGAAAGATATCGGCGTCCGGCTTGCGTAAATGGACATAGCAGGATGAGATGAAAAAATCGACAAAGCTACCCAACTTGAATTTGCGGATACGATAGGCATTCAGTTCGCGTCCCTCGTTACTGACGACGGCGACTTTGAGTCCATGCTCCTGTTTCAAACGACAGACCAACTCGATCATCTCAGGAAAAGCTTTGGACTGGGCGAACATGAAATTTTTAAACTGCGTCTGAGTAAACGCTCGCTTCTTGTAAAACACCATTCGATCCAGATATTCCGTCAGAGAAAGCTTGCCCACTTCGTAGGTGTCGAAGGTTAAGTGGTGGCGACTTTCCATCTCATTGAGATCGAGTTTAAACTTTTTGGCGGCACGCTCGCGCGCCGCCTTGTCCCATCCGTTGGTCAGCAGGACTCCGCCAATGTCCAAAAAAAGAATCTTGAATGCTGTTGCCATCTATTTGTCCGCGGCTATGGTTTCGTTGACGACCGATTGCGCCTCTTCCAGAATGCGTTGGAGATGATCTTTCCCAAGAAAGCTCTCGGCATAAATCTTGTAAATGTTTTCAGTCCCTGATGGTCTTGCGGCAAACCAGCCGTTTTGGGCGATGACCTTCAGGCCGCCAAGAGCGGCTCCATTTCCAGGCGCATGCGTGAGAATAGAAGCGATTTTCTCACCTGCCAGCTCTTTGAAAGGCACCTTTTCGGCAGAGAGTTTGGCCAGCCTGGCTTTCTGCTCAGGTGTCGCAGGAGCATCGACGCGATCATAAACAGGGTTACCAAACTCACGGGTTAATTCCTGATAGAGGGCGCCGGGATCCTTGCCCATTTTCGCGGTCATCTCCGCAGCGAGCAGGCCTAAGATGAGGCCATCCTTGTCTGTTGTCCAGACGCTGCCATCCATCCGAACAAAGGTGGCGCCCGCGCTCTCTTCGCCGACAAAGGCGAGACTGCCTGTGTAAAGGCCATCGACGAACCACTTAAAGCCGACCGGCACCTCGTACAATCTTCTTCCAAGACTGCCAGTAACTCGATCAATCATCTGGCTGCTGACAGCAGTTTTGCCGACGCCCGCATCCTTTGGCCATCTCGGCCTATGCTGGAATAGATAGTAGATGGCGGCAGTCAGATAGTGGTTGGGTGTCAGGAGGCCGCTGCTTTTCGTTACGATTCCATGGCGGTCGTGATCTGTGTCGCAGGCGAAGGCAATCTCATAACGGTCTTTGAGACCGATCAGACTGGCCATCGCATAAGGGGAAGAGGGATCCATGCGGATCTTGCCATCCCAATCCAGCGTCATGAAGCGGAAAGTGGGATCGACGCTGCTGTTGACAACCTCCAGATTTAGGCTATAGCGGTCGGCGATCTCCTTCCAGTAGTGGACGCCTGCGCCGCCCAAAGGGTCGACGCCCATGCGCAGTCCTGAACTTTGGATGGCCTTAAGATCTATTACATTGGCCAGATCGGCAATGTAAGCCGAACGGAAGTCGTAAGCATGTGTCGTTGATGCTTTTAACGCCCGCTCGAGCGGAATGCGTTTGATCTCTTTTCCAATCAGGCTGTTCGCCTGATCCTGGATCCAGTTGGTGATCTCCGATTCCGCTGGTCCTCCGTGCGGAGGATTGTATTTGAAGCCTCCTTCGCTGGGTGGATTGTGAGAAGGAGTGATCACGATGCCGTCGGCTAATCCCTCTTTTCGTCCACGGTTATAGGTGAGGATGGCATGCGAAATGACCGGCGTCGGCGTGTAATCGGTTCCTTCTGACAGCATGACTTCGACCCCATGTGCCGCTAAGACCTCAAGGGCGCTTGAGAGGGCTGGCACAGAAAGGGCATGCGTGTCCATTCCCAAAAATAATGGCCCATTGATGCCCTTTTGGGAGCGATAAAGGCAAATCGCCTGGCTGATGGCCAGAATGTGCGCTTCATTAAAACTTTTCTCAAAGGAGGAGCCGCGATGTCCCGATGTGCCGAACTGCACGCGCTGGGCGGATATAGCGGGATCGGGAGTTTCCGTGTAATAAGCAGAAATCAGTTTTGGAACATTCACAAGCATGTTGGCTGGTGCCAGTTTGCCTGATAAAGGATGGGTTTTCATAGATTAAATGTATGGGCAATTTAGACGGCCCTGTCAAGAATTTCGTCACTAGAGTCACGTTTTTGAGCAGAAAAAAATCAATAAGAACAAAAAAGTTGCGCGAAAACAAGGAATCGCGCAACATTAAGGTAGGAGTTGTTGCGCGAAACGAGTGAATTGCGCAACATTTTCCAAGATTTTGCGCGAAAACAAGGAATCGCGCAACACTAAGGTAGATAATATTGCGCGAAACGGGTAAATTGCGCAACTTTTATACTCTCAGTAAAGGTAAAAAATGTCTAACCAATTTAAAAATGAGATTGAAAATCTAGTGGAAATCGTTAAACGCCATCCGGATGGTATTTCCATAGAAGAATTGCTTCATTTCATGAAAGATGTCACACCCAGAAGAACTGTACAATATAGATTATCCACTCTGGTTAAATCTGGGATTTTAAGATTGGAGGGGGCCGGTCGAAATAGCAAATATTACATCAATCAAGTTGTAGAAAATACATTAGAAAGTGCTGAAGCAATACAAACAACTTTTACTATACCTCTCTCGCTTGAAGGAGAAGAAGTGCGAAAATGGATATCAGTTCCGATTCAACTACGCCATCATGTAAGCTATCGAAGAGAATTCTTGGAATCATACGAACCAAATAAGACATTCTACTTATCGCAATCGATTATTGAAAAATTATTTAAACTAGGAGCAGGCGCTGATAAAGGACGCCCTGCGGGAACCTATGCAAGAAAAATCTATCAACGACTTTTGATTGATTTATCCTGGAATTCCAGCCGTTTAGAAGGAAACACCTATTCCCTGCTTGAAACAGAGAGGTTGCTGGCAACTGGAGAAGAGGCTCCAGGAAAAAATCGGATGGATACTCAAATGATCCTGAACCACAAAGCAGCCATTGAATTTATTGTGGATATGGCTGAAGAAGTCGATATTAACCGCTATACAATTTTAAATATTCACGGACTTCTTTCTAACGATTTACTTATGGATCCAAAAGCATGTGGGAGATTGCGAACAATACCGGTTAAAATTGGGAAATCGGTTTACCATCCTATAGAGGTATCGCAATTAATCGAGCAATATTTTCAACTTATCATTCAAAAGGCTTCCGCCATCAAAAATCCTTTTGAGCAGTCGTTTTTCTTAATGGTGCATTTGCCTTATTTACAGCCATTTCTTGATGTTAATAAGAGAGTCGCTCGTTTAGCTGGGAATATCCCCCTAATTCGAGAAAATTTAAGCCCTCTTTCTTTTGTCGATGTTCTTGAATCTGATTACATACAAGGCTTGCTTGCAATCTATGAATTAAATCGACTCGAACTTTTCCGTGACGTTTTTGTGTGGGCTTATGAACGTTCCGCTTCGCTTTATTTAGCGACTCTTGAGGCTATTGGACAACCAGACCCATTTCGAATTCGCTATCGTGATTTAATCAGGCAAACTGTTTGCACAGTTGTTCAAAATAAGATGGATAGGCTGAAAAGTTCTCAGTTCATTTCAAAATTTGCCAATGAAAATGTTTCCTCTGAAGATCGGAATCGTTTTATCGAAATTGCTGAAATTGAGGTAAGCAGTCTTCATGAGGGAAATTTTGCTCGTTTCAAGATCCGACCCTCTGAATTTTTCGAATGGCAGAGTTCATGGAAATGAATGTGAATGAAGCTATCCAACTAACCTAAAATATTGTTTTCTCAGCTCTGTCAAAAAAAGAGTTGATCTGCTAATCTCCATGAAAAAAACTGGGAGGCAAACTCATGAAGTATCTCTATGAATTGATCGGAACTTTTTTCCTGGTCCTGACAGTGGGAATGACAGTCCTTAGCCCCAATGGAGCAGGTCCTTTGGCGCCGCTGGCGATTGGCAGCGCTCTTGCTGTGATGGTTTATGCAGGCGGACATGTTTCTGGCGGCCACTACAACCCGGCCGTCTCTCTGGCAGCCTTTTTACGCGGCAAACTTTCTTTGACTGATCTTCCGCTCTACTGGATTGCTCAGCTAGTCGGAGGAGCCGCTGCTGCCTTTCTCACGCTTTATTTTAAGGGCGCTCCTGGAAAACCCATGGCTCTTCAAACCGTACCAGCGCTGATTGCCGAGTTTCTTTTTACCTTCGCCCTCTGCTATGTCGTCCTGAATACAGCCACAGCGAGAGCGACGCAGGGCAATTCCTACTTTGGTTTTGCGATTGGATTCACAGTCCTGGTTGGCGCCTATGCTGTTGGTGCGATCTCGGGCGGAGCATTTAATCCCGCGGTAGCTCTTGGGATGGTCCTCATGAATCTTGCGACCTGGGCCAATTACTGGATTTATGCCGTGGCAAATCTGGCTGGGGGCGCTGTTGCTGCACTCCTATTCAAAGCAGCACATTCTAAAGAGTGAAGCTTCATAGAAAAACGCCCGCAATTTGCGGGCGTTCCCTTACTCTTTATGGAAAAACGCTGAGAGCTTCTCTTTGTAGCTTTGGACATCTTTGAGTACACCCATCTTGTGCTGCCAACGCACATGGTTGGATTCGGCTACAAGCTTGGCCAGCTGGTCGAGATGAGGTCCGTTGGTTGATTTGATCTGCTCTTTAATCTTTTCCTTGAGCACTTCCATCCAAGCCTGATCGGCCATTTCGAGCAGCTCATGCGCGAAATCTTCATGATGTTCATGCGGATGGTGATGATGGCCGCAGGCGCATTCGTGGCATGAGGCATGGTGTTCGCCATGCGCGCAGCAGATGTCGCAATGACCATTGTGATGATGATGGTGTGTCATCCCTTCTCCTTAGTTTAAAGAGCTGGTTGCAATACTCGCTTTGGAGAAAAAATTCGATGATTTGGTCACCGGATTCACATTCTTCGCAAGTTGCCTACTTTCAATCAAGTATGCCAACTTGCGAAGAATGCGAACCGTTGGCCAAATCATCGAATTTTTTCTCCAAAGCGAGTATTGCAACCAGCTCTAAGATTTAATTAGACCGGGGCGGCTGGGACATAACCAATAACCAGCGAAATCAAAAACAGGATCAAAAAAATCACAAAGAGGATTTTAGCGATTTGCGCAGATGTTCCGGCAAGGCCTCTGAAGCCAAAAATACCTGCAACGATAGCGACAACTAAAAATATCAATGCCCAGTGTAGCATGGTGCACTCCTTTTTCTGCACCCTAATGCTTCGTCAGGTTTCGTGTCAAATCGAAAGATTGAGGAAAAATCAGTTTTCTGATACTATTAATTATTTACTAAAATTAGAGGTGATATGACTTTTAATTTATTCGGTTTCATTATAAGTTTAATGCTTGCAGTTGGATCTGTATCCTATGCAAATGAAAATAAAGGTATTATGGAAATCGCCCTCTGTCGCTCCGAGCTTCAACAGCGCACTTCCGACAATCCCAAAGTCATGCAGATGTTTGATGAGACGGTCTCTCTCTGGCATCGCTGTGACAGGGAGCAAAAGGGGCAATTTAAGTTGGCGGTTCTATTGAAAGCAGTTGCCTTCGCTGCTGCCAAACATGAGGGCGGAACGCGCAAGGATGCCGCGGCGACCCCTTATATCGTCCACCCCATCGGCGTCGCCCGCTCCTTATGGGAAGAGGGGGGAATCCGCAGCGTCAATGTCCTGGTAGCAGCTTTGCTTCATGACACGCTGGAGGATACCGATACAACTCCTGAGGAAATTGAAAGTCTTTTTGGCAAAAGGGTCCGCAAGACAGTGGAAGAGTTGTCTAACGATCCCAATCTCTCAAGAGATGAAAACAAACAGCGCCAGGTCGACCATGCTCCGACGATGACTTTGAACGCGCAGCTGGTTAAGCTGGCTGACCGGCTCTACAACATCCGCGACCTGCGCAATCCGCCCCCTAAGTGGAGCCAGGCCCAGGTGCGCGACTATCTTGGCTGGGGCGAAAAGCTCCTGATGGTCCTGAAAGGGACCAATAGTCATCTGGAGGAGCTTTTGGAAGCAGAAATTAAGTCGCAACTGCAGAATATACATGATTGAAAACTGTCCCTGCCACAGCGGAAAGTCCTATGCGGACTGCTGCCAGCCCTTTCATCGAGGGGAAAGGCCGGGCACGGCGCTTCAACTGATGCGTTCGCGGTATTGCGCTTATGCACTGAAACTTGCAGACTATATCATGGCGACGACCCATGCCTCTAATCCTGGCTTCATGCCCGAAAAAAAAAAAGTGGGCAAAGCACATTCGCCAATTCGGCCAGGATACCCAGTTTGAGGGGCTCCAGATCCTCCATTTCGAAGAGGGGCCAGTCTCATTTGTCACCTTCATGGCATCTTTGAAGCAGAAAGGACAGGATGTCTCCTTTACTGAAAAAAGCCGTTTTGAAAAAATCGATGGTCGCTGGCTCTATCACAGCGCTAGTTTTAACTAAAAAGGATACCCATGCAGCGCATTTACCTTCTTACACTTAGTTTTCTGTTATTCGTTCATTCGCTCTCAGCTGCTGTGGAAAGGCGCGCAGCCATTGACATCGGTTCAGGAAGCACAAAGGTGTGCATCGCAGAAGTTGATGGCGAGTCTCAGCAGATTGTTCAGATCATCCATGAAACAGCTTTCCCAGTTCCCTATCAGGCCTCTTTAGACAAATCGCTCGATGGCAATATTGACGAACAGACGGAAGCGCTCGGCCTGAAAACCTTTCATGAAATCGCCAAACTGGCCGAAACCTACCAGGTGAAACGGGTCGCGGCGATTGCCACTTCAGCTTTTCGGAAGGCAAACAACGGCAAACATTTTGTTGCCAGGGTCGCGCAGCAGACGCAAATCCCTGTTCGGATCATCTCACAGAGAGAGGAGGGAGAGATTGCCTTTTTCAGCGCCGTGGCGGCTGGGTATCGACCTGAAGAGATCATCGTCTGGGACATCGGAACAGGCAGCCTGCAGATGACCACTCAGAATGAAAAAGGGGAGTTGACCGTCTACATGGGCGAGGAGATGGGAGCGGTGGCCTTTAAATCCTACATCATCGATTCCATTCAAGAACACAGTCTGGAGACAGTGACCTCTCCCAATCCCATGGACGATGATGATTTCTACTTCGCTTCGCGTTATGCCCGCGCCTTTGCCAGAAAGGCCTATCCTCTCATTAAGAAGAAAATTCAAGGCGGAGCCCCTGTTGTTGGCATCGGTCGTCTCTTCTATCACAGCATAAAGCCTATTGGTGATGAAGAGGGTGTCATCCAGCGCAATGGCCTGCGCCATTACATTCTTTCCGCACTTAACAAGAATGACCAGGAGATCGATAATCCCTTTGCTCATGTCGATGTCACCAACTGCATCCTCGTGCTGAATATCATGAAGGCTCTGCATATCCATGAAGTTCATCCTGTAGATACAACATCTACAAAAGGAATGCTTGTATATCCGGAATTCTGGAAAGATTAAAAATCTAAAAACGGTGTTCATCATGCGACCTTCGCGTCCCCAGTGAGAACATCACGTGACAAGGTTTGTTGACCTTGATTCCCTGTTTTTTTGGCTTCAATTTTGTCCGTAAAGTTTACTCTCTGTAGAAGACAAACAGCTGTTGCAGCTCTCTGGCCAATTATAGTTTGACTTATAATTATAGTTTGATCTGTTATGTTAATAATTTTCTAAGTAAATCTTGACTTTTTATAAAGAAATTATTAAAATAGTAACTTAAAACTATTAGGTATTCTATGCAATCCGTGCAATTTGCATCATTTAAAGGAGCGCCGCAGAAGGTCGAGGCAAAGAAATCCGCCGCGCTTTCGCGCATCTCCAAACGGGTCTTTGACGGCTGCGAGCATGTCTGGAGTTATCTCGGCAAGCTGTTCATGTTGACCCGCCATGCGCTGAATATCACAGTCAAAACCTGCCAGCGCGTTGCCATGTGCTGCTCGCTCAACAGAAGAATTTTGAATGCAGTCACGCGTCTCAAACTGTTTTCCATTGTGAGTGTGCCCTTTTCGATATTTACGGTTCATTCTACTGGTCAGAAGCTCTTTAAGAGCTTCCATCTGCGCGACAAAGAGGGTGTTGCCCTGGCGAGCCTTTCGCTTGCGCTCATCTCTACCGATATCGTCGATTCGCTTGCGACCTTTACCAATGCGGCATTAGCGACGCTGTCAAAAGCGCCTGTCGCATTGTTTTCGACCATAGGGATGCCCATTGCCTATGCCTTGATCGGAATGGGATCCGCGTCGCGCACAATTCAGCTGGTTAAAACATATTGCCTGTTCAAGAAGTTTCAAGGGCAGGTCCTCACGCAGAATATGGGCAAACGGCGCGCTCTGGAGCAGTTTCTGGAGGCTAAGCTGGGCGTGACCCCGGAAGAAAAGCAACTGATGGAAGGAAAAGCCGACAAGAGCGGGGAATTACTCCGTCTGAAGGAGAAAAAGCGAGCCGCGCTTCTGCGGGCAGCTCCATCGGAAGTGGTGCAGGAGTTTGAGAAGATCGCCGATCTTCTTAAAGGTCAGAAAACGCTGACAGAAAGAGAAGCGGCCGCTCTTTTGAGGAGCCTGGACAAGATCTCCCATCTTCTCAAGAAAAAGATGGTGGTCGATGCAGGAAATTTGTTGGCGAATATAATAAGCTTCATTGCCATCACTCTGTTCTTTTTCACCGTGCCGCCTGTGGTTCCCTTTATTTTCCTGGCTGCCAGCATGATTCAGAAAATATCGACGCTGGCCTATCAGGACTTAAGCTGATTCCTCAAGCGATTTTTTTAAAGTGTTGCCAATTTCCGGCATATTTTCCAAAATCTCTTCTCCACGGAGCTTCTTAAGTGGCTGGTCAACCTGTACCATCTCTTTAGTGAGCCCTTTAAGCATGCTGTTGAAGTGTTTGATCTCTTCTTCAAGTGTTGCAGCCAGCTTTTGATTTTCCTCATCCAGCTGTTCGAATTTTCCGATCAATTCTCTTAAAGCATAGTTTTGAGGATGAAAATCGGGATTTTGATAGGGGTCATTAGTAACGGGAGAACTTTTCTTTCTTTCCAGCCAATGCAAAAGGGAGGGGAGTTCAAACGAGTGGCCATTCTCATCAACAACAGGAAACTCCAACGGATCCAGTGAGACAGTATCTACGGGGATGAGTTCAGATAGTTTCCTGGTTTTGCAAAGCTCTAATAATGTCTCACATCTTGATCCGAAGGCTTTTAGAGCTTCAAACCCATTTCTGGATAATTCTACAACCTCCTTTTTGGATCGATTGACGCGCTCATTCTCTGCCTCTATTGTCGCGCGCGAATGCGCAACTGCGTTTTCGCGCCTTTGCAACTGTCTTTCGCGAGCCTCTAAACTCTCTCTTTGAGAAGGTCGACAGCTATTTTTAATCGCTTCATTTTTTGAAGCGATTAATCTATCTAATCGTTTCATTAATGGTATTTTAATTGAATCGCAGGTTTGATCAGGCCACCAGCCAAAGGAATCATGCGCGCATCGTGTCCCATTGAGAAATTAGCGTATACCTGATTGGGGGACTCTAGAGGACATTGAACAAGAATGTCTTTCACAAAGGGGGATTCAGTTTTGAAGAAATAATAGGTTTAAACCTGATACAGCATGCGCTGCACAGATTCTTGTAAGGCAATTTGCCTTGTTTTGATCCAATATTTGTAATTCACAAGGATGTCTAAAGCCGCATTGTATTTTTCGGCTTTTGGGCTATCGCTTGCAAATAAGCAGGCTTGATAGAATGTGCGAAAATCTTTAGTTGCATTTTCTTTAGCTTCTGGAATTTTGAAAGCGCTGGAAATGGCAGCACCTAACGTGTGTACAGTAGCGTCTTCGTAATCGATGCTATATCTGACGCACAGCTTTTTTAATTGAGTGATTTGTTTATCAGAAGCCACTTGAAGTTTCTTTATATCGCTCAATTTAGTATTCCGCACGAAGTCGACAGCCTCTTCATAGCTTCTTTGACATTGAGGTTCAAGTTTTGACCCATCGTGAGCAACGGGTGGATTATTATCCCAAAGGACAAATCCTACATCTGAATAGAGGGTATGCTTTTTTGCACAAACAATCGGCTTAAAGACGCGTATCTCAAGAGGAAAATTCTTTCCATTAAGAGGGAGGTTCGCTCTTTCAATGGGCTTATCGGTTTCATTAATAAAAGAGTCATCATTCAGAAACACGCGTTCAAAATTTAAGTAATTGATGATGCGCATGCAAAGGTCTAAGCATGGTTTACCTTTTATCAGGGTTCCTTTGTTAAGGGATACCAGCTCGGCGACTCTTCCCTTTAGCCCCCGTCGAATTTTAAAGTAGGTCATTTCCGGGCTATATAAATGAATATAGTCATAGTTTTGACCTGTAGGTGCCTTCTCAGGCCAAAGTTGATCTTCTTCCCTGCATGCCCAGCTTTTCCAAGGGCCCGTTTCTAATGCAAGAGTGAGAGGACCAGATTCTAATTGGAGGGTCAATGTGCGATCGGAAAAAAGCGCTTGAAAGTCCTTCCAACGTATGCCAGGAAATTCCAGAGGATTAAAGTTGGCAAGCTTATCGTTAAAATTCTGCAGTTTCCATTCAACAGGGCTTGTATACTTTCTTTTATGAGGACGTCTCTCTTCACCGCCTCCCTGAATAGGGAGGGCTTCGCCTACAAGTTTCCTGAGAATCGAATTAGCATGTCGTTCGTCTTGGAATGACTGCGGAGCTTGGACCTGAGGTTGAATATTAAATTCTATCTCAGGATCAATTGAATGTAAATTAACTGGAATCATAAGCAACAAATTGTAGTTTATTAACTAGATAAAAGCAATTGTTTTTCTGAGTTTGGATTGCTTTGATCTTTCAAATGTCATTTCTATGTTGTTTTATATTAATAAATCAGTGGAGTGTGCTATGTTTAATTTATTAACTGCGCATATGTTGTTTGAAGCAATCAATTGGGTTGCCGATAGTAAAATTCGCAATGAGATGTACGACCAATTATACTAGCGGAATCATTATGTTCGGCATGGTTCGACTTAGACAAGAAGCGCCTAATAATAACGCAAAGCAATCTTTACAGTTTCCATTTTGCTGCGCGCGTCTGAGATTTTGGCAAAAGCATTGTCAAATGCCGCATTAAATTCGCTTTGATTCACACCCACATCTTTAAATTGGGTATATTCGTAGACTTCTGCGCTCAAGCCTTGAAGCGCATTAAGCCAATTTTGTGAGTGAACCCAGGGGCTGTACGGTTTGCGCAGGAAAAGAAGTTCGGCATATTGGATGATGATAAAAGCCACGCAGAAATTATTGTTAGGCGTAAAGCCACCGCCAAAGAGGGCGTTCACAACTTTTGGATCCACAGTGTCTTTAATGACTTCTTGGAGCTTTCTGCTATTTGTCCGAAGGTTTTGAACGGCTATTCGTACTTTAGCGCCGCCGGGGCCATCCTGGCTATTGTTTGCGTACGTCACATTGCAAGGCAACACATATTGCATGGCCGCTGCAAAGTTCAGATAGTCCTCTAATCTGCTTGCCTGCTGTTCGACTGTCAGACTTCGGTTGGATAAAATTTCTTTAAGATCGTTGAATCTTTCCTCCAGAGCCGGAATGTAATGCGGGCGGCTTTCTTTAAAGACAGGCGTCCTTCCGCCCCGCTTAAACATCAAACTAAAGAAGGCTTTGAGCAAAACAGAGTCATGAAAATGTGTGATGATTTCCCTGGCCGCATCGTCAACTGTGCGTTGGCCATAGTGGACTGCCAGCGAGGATAAAAAATAGCTGTGGCCAAAAAGGTGCATGCCCTGTTTGCCATTGCTGTAGACATCTCCAAAACGGTTATTTGCATCATCAGTAGCGCAAATCGTTCTGCCTTCCCGCACCAAAACGGAAATGCGAGGATAGTCGGTATCTTCAAAGAGCATATTTTGATAAACCATGCGCAACCTTCAAAAGATTGCTGCTATCTTAAAACGGCTGAGTGAAAAACGCAACAAATCTGCAAGATGAAATAATCCCACCCCTTAAGGAAGGGGTGGGATTTCGATTTATTCAGACTGCACTATGATGTAGGTTTAAACATATTGATAACGTCGTGGCAATTTTGTTGAGCATTGTCACCAGCCTCACTTGCAAGAGGCGACAAAACAGCCGCTACTTCTGCTCCTAAAACAGGATGCACCAATCCGATAGGCGCTGAAGGTGACACCCCAACAAGTTCTACAGTGCTTCCCCAGAGAGCACATCCAATTCGCTGAGCAATTGGTTGGTTTTGAAACAGGGGATCATCGATCCGCTCCAAGGTGGATAAAGTGATTGCAACCTTTTCGACCGCTCCGCTTGCGTAAGATCCTAAACCATCCAATCCTGGAACTGTATTCAATTGTCTCAAAAGAGGTTGCACGCTATCTGCTGCAATATAGACGTTGGGATTTATCTCCAAGTGCGTAGGAAGTTTGTTTGTATCGCCTCCAGTAACTCCAGAAGGCTGTGCATGAGTAGGCACAGGAGCGCTTGGCTGCACAGATACAGGCTTTGAGGGTGTTGGAGCACTGTTCACTTTTTGTATGGGGAGAGGTTCTTGGACAGCAGTTGGAGTAAATGATGTTGGTATGATGGTTGATGGTGCAGATGGGTTTGGGGAAGAGCTGACTGGCAATTGGAATCCCTCTATCCCTGACGGCTTTTCCGTTGAATAAACGGTCGCAAGATTTGGGTGATTCATTGTCCCCACCTGGAGCCCTGACCCATTTAATTGAAAGCCGACTCCAGAAGCCCCTACATAACCTAAAGCAGTTTGGTACCATGGCTTTGTTTTAACTTCTACCGGAACAGTGGTGGTACCATTAACAATTAAATCTGTGATCGATGACAAAAAGCCATATTGAGTGGGCTTATCGTTTCCATGATAGGCGTCCCACTTAAAGCTTGCATCTAGATAGGCAGTATAAACTTTATCGTATTGATCGCCATGATCAGTACCTACAAGTTGTGTCGTTAAATACCTCATTTGAACATTGATGTTATTTTCATAACCAGTGTTCCTTGCCACATTTTCTGAGTCTGTTACTAAAGATAAAATATTAAAGCTAGGTGGAGCAACTGGAGGCTGTGTTTGCGTTAAACCAGGTGACGCACAAGCAGGTTCTTTTAAATTGTTGAGTATTTGTGTGGCATTATTTACATCCTGCTTCGCATTAGAGATAGCATTCCCATTGTTTCTTTGAAGGAGTGCGTTCATGATAGGCGTTGGAACATACTTATCAGGCTTGCTTATAAACGCTGCTTTTAGAGAGTCGGTTAATGTCCCCATTGGAATACCGTATTGATCAGAGAGGGTTTTCTCGATATATTTTATGGCATCAGCACCATATAAACCCTGGTTTTTGGCTCCATTGTAAATTTCAGTTGCTTTGTTTTCAAAGTCCAATGGCGAATAAGTTGAAAGAGTCACTAAATTGGCATGCTGTTGATTTGCTTTATCGACAGATTTCTGCGCTGCTGCAACCTGTTCAGGGGTTGCTTGGTTGACGACGCAACCAGCTTCTTTTTTCTGGCTTTCTAAAACTTGTTTCTTCGCTGGTTGCTCTGGCGCTTGTTTTGCTTTCGTCCCAGAGTTTGATTTATCAGGCTCTCCATATGGCTTCTTGCCATTTTCAGAAGGTGTCTTGTTTTTTGCTTTAAAACGGAAATTCTTCAAGATTGGAGAAAATCTTTGATCAATTTTTTTTGATTGTAGAGCAGATTCGCCGGGAGTAGCTGTTTGATTTTCATCTTTGGCACGCTTACCGAGAAGAGAAATAGGATTTTTTTGTTCGGTTTTTGAAGCTAATCGCGCAACAGCTTCTTTTGGTTTTTTAGCATCGGGCTCCGAGGGCTTAGCTTCACAAACTCGCCGCTTTAAGCAAGATCTATCAGCAAGTTTTTCTGTTGCAACACTTGAAACTTTGGTACTATCCTCTTTCTGTTCGACTCTGACCCTCTTCCCGAATAGAAGAGATGGTTTTTTTTCGGTTGCTACAGTATGAATCCTTTCAGCATCATGGATTTCGGTCTTTTTAACTTCATGGGTTGTTCGTCGTCTCAAGAAATTTCCCTCTGTTGTTCTTGACTCTTCAACCCTGATCCTCTTCCCGACCAGAAGAGAAGTTTTTCTTTCAGTTGCTGCAGCTGCTATCGGTGCCCTTTCCGCCTCATGATTTTCAGTCTTTTTGACTTCAGTGGTTGTTTTGCGCCTTAAAAAATGTCCCTCTGTTGACTTAGATACTTTTTGAGATGCTGTCTGCGACTCCAGTCTCGCTCTCTTGAAAACCGTTATGTGGGAAGTTTTGGATGGATTTCTTTTGATCGAAGGTGTCTTTACTTTCACCACTTCCTTAGCTACTTCTTTCTTAACCTGGCTGGCAGTTATTTTCACCCGATCGGCGGCAGCTTTAGTTAAACCTATGACTGCTCCAGAACTTGCTCCGACAGCGGCTGCATCAGCTACCCCGTTTAATAGTTTCAAAGGAACATGATGATGCTTTGCAGCGCTTTCTAAAATAAACTTTTTTTGTTTATCATTGAATTCTCTACGTCCTTTAGAATTTAAAACATCTATAATCTTTTCGATTTGGGTTTCTCGTTCAAAAGGCACTAAGAAATTATCTTGTGATTTTATAACCGTAATTTTTCCTCGGCCTTTTTCATCTATGGATTGGAAATGAATTTTATGTTCATGAATATAGACATATAACTTCCCTGGTTCTATGACATGATCGTCCGGTTTGGAGCCATATGTTACCTGCAAGAAAGTGCGTTGGTTAATGAAATTCTCCGTTATTTTTACAGCGGAGCCGCTGGCGGCTCCAGCAGCCGCTCCCACTGCGGTTTTGGCAGCAAGATCACTGACTGCTCTAGTTGAGGAATTAAGTAGGTATTGACTACCAGATTCCACGCCAGCCTTTGTTAGGCTTGACACTCCTCCCGTTAAAACTCCAACTGCTGCACTTGTCGCCAATTTTTTTACCGTCAAACGTTTTAAAACTTTTGCATCTCCCTTGATAGCAGCTTCAGTGACCGTGCTTGCGGTTGTAGAGGCTGCAGTGGAGGCGGCACCTGATAACGCGGTTGTAGCTAAAACATGTAAACTCTGACCTGCAACCGCGGTGACACCAACTCCAGCAGCTCCTCCCGCTGCACCTGCAGCAAATCCGATGGCAGATTGCGCAGCAAAATTGCCTAGTGACATGTTTTCTTCAGGAGTTCTAAAGGCATAAGCCATGTCTCCGAAGCCAGAAGCCAACAAACCTGCGCCAGTTAATGCTGCTGGTAGGGTGGGTGCAGCAGCAGCTCCTCCCGTTGCAACTGTTGCCACCGCGGAACCTCCAGCCAATATAATGCCATAAGCGATTTTCCCAGCGCCGGTTGCCAATGCAGCGAGTTTTTTAAATCCTCCTGCCTGCAGACCATAGGGTTCAAAAACGATAAAAGGTCTATTTTGATGGATATAACATTGGACTTCAAATGTGCGATCTTGTTTTCCCAATGTTGCAAATCTGTCATGCAAGAATTGGGTGACCAATCTTTCGCGACCTTCGCCTTCAGAAGATTCTATGCACTCCATTTCCTGAGATGTCAAATCATTCAGATAGATGTGGGAAGCCTCTCCCAAATCGAATCCAAATTTATCCTTAACATGTATGGATCTATCACCTTGATAGATGAAAGACAAACCCGCATTATTTTTGAGGAATACTGGATTCATAGCAGCTCTCCTGTTTTGCAAAATTTTTTTGAGGCAAATCAGGAGATACTAAAATATATATTTACATGCAACACCAATCGTAAGACTACTGCATGATATGCTCGAAGGGCGTATGATCGGAGCTTAATACAAGCGCGGTTGGGGGAAAAGCGTCCGCAGCTTGAAAGATCCTTTTTAAATAATGGGCATAGTTTTCCATCGGCTCATCGGACAAAGGAGGACGAAAGCCCGTGAAGACGATTGCCGCATCTTTTGAAAGGGTGGCGATCATAGCAGACAATTCTTCCTCTGGCTTTGCCGAAACATAGACCTGCACCTGGAGAGGCAGTCGTCTTTTGATCCCCAGTTCACGAAACTCGGCTGTCTTGGATTGTCGCTGCAGTTCGCTTGGGACAATAGCATTGAGGCAGATTCTAGCCTTATTCCAGGCGGGATTGCGCTGCATCATATAGGCGAGCACTAGCATGAAATCGCCGTTTTGCTGACTTTCATTATCCCACCACACATGGATGTCGCCGCTGGCTGGGTTGGTGTCGTTCAGTATGACCAGATTGTAATGCTTCAGATAAGCTGACTGGACGACGGAGGCAAATTCTGTGCTGTTTTCCTGGACACCGCCAAAGACGATCGTGTTGGGCACAAGGGGGCCAAAACCATAATGCTCGATAATCTGCTTCATGCCTTCGGTGACATTAGAGGAATGGCTCAGCTGGACGAGGGCGTCGATGTTTTTTTCCTGCAGAGAGCGTTTGATATCGAGGCTAAGAGAGCGTTTATCCTTTTCGTTCTGGATCGGTCCGGATAAGAAGGAGGCCATGGTGAGGAAGCTTTTGCTTTGGCTGATCGATTGCGAAAATTTGACCAGGCTGTGCGAATGCTCTTCAGGGCGCTTTGTAAATACGAGAAAATGGGGTCGCCACGATTTGGAGCAGCCTTCGCTGTAGGCCAGTCGATAGACGGCAAAACGGGAAATGAAAAGCAGAATACCTTGCCTCAAATCCTCCCAGGAAGTGTGCATCTGCCTGCGTTTCATCAAGAGATAGATGCCTATGACAAGGGCGAACGCAAGCATAGAATTGCCTGGGTCAATCATCAGCATAGCCACAAGGCATAGGATAGCGCCAGCAAAGGAGAGCACCCAGTGGACGTGAAAGCGCGGGCGCCAGCTCGGATTGCCCATCAAGGTCTCCAAGCCGGCAGAAAAGTTGAGGACTCCATAGCAGATCAGGCAGATCATAGTCAGCATGGGCGCCAGTTTATTGACGCTGCCGAAGTAGATGCTGATGAGGGCGATGGCAAAGGTGACCAGCGTGGCGACAATGGGCTCTTTGTTTGGTCCGTATGTTTTGGCGAAAATAGAGGGGACGACGCCATCCTCTGCAATTGCCTGCAGTGTTCGAGGTGCTCCAAGGAGACCTCCCAGGGCGCTTGACAGGGTTGCCGCCCAGATCCCGACGATAATGAGCGCGGGGATTTTAGCCAGTTTCTGAATGACGAGGGTATCCTGTTGCAAGAGTTCCATTGGAACATGCGCGACTAAAAAATACGGGATCGCCATATAAACGGCATAAGCGGTGAGGAGCGCTGCGATCGTTCCAAGAGGCAGGGAGCGGCTTGGATTGCGCAGGTCACCTGAGAGCGAGAGGCTCGATTCCATCCCCGTCATGGCGGGAAAATAGATAGCGAATATGCCCCAAAAGCCAAGTATGGCAGGAGGAGGTTCATAGGCGGCTGGGAGGTCATGGCGCAGTTCGCCTCCAGTGAAAAGGGCCACAAGTGATGCAAGGAGGGCAATAAAAATCGCGACTTGCAGCTTTAAGGCCCCTTTTAAGGAGGCGCAGGCGCAGATTGTGAAAAGGATCAGGGTGATAATGCCTATCGTTGTCATGGGCCAGGAGGGCATCAAATCGTGCAGCGATTCAGCAAATCCGACAGTGCAGAAAGCGACAGAAAGAGCCTGTTTGATAAAGAGAGGCAGGCCAAGCGCCGCCCCAACTTCCAGACCTAAAGAGCGCGAGAGAATGTAGTAGATTCCTCCCTTGCCCAGTTCCGTGTTTGTCGCAATGGCAGACATCGACAGCGCTGTCAAAAGTGCGATAAGGGCCGAAAGAGTGACGATCATCCATGTTTGATAAAGGCCTGCATGCCCTGTAATCCATCCCAGGCGAAGGAAAATGATGACACCGAACAGCATCAGAATGCAGGGGACGAAAACCCCGACGAAAGTGCCAAATCCTGCCGGCTTATCCTGAGTTGCTTCATTCATAAATCCCTCCCATTTCTTCAGATCGATTATAAGGAGGATGTTAATTTACTGCCTACCTTATGTTTTTTTCATAACGCTCCAATAGATCTGCAACAAGCGCCATTGTTTGGTAGAACGGCTGTTTGATCCCATACTGAATCGTCTCCTGAATATGGCTTGCCAACCTCGTTCCGCGATCGTCAGGATTTGAAATATTCATTATACGATCAATTGTTTTGCCTTCAGTTTCACTCAAAGTTCCTGCCAGAAGACGCTCCCACAGCAGAGAGAGGGTATACAGCTTTCCCAGGATGGGAAGAGATTCCTTTTCTGAGGGATAACGGTAGCTCGTCCTTAAATAATCGACGAGCTCCTGCGCTCGCTTGCTTATGGGATTATCGTTTTTTTGAGCCAGCTGTTTCGCAAACTGATCGATACGGTGGCTGAAGCGTCTGGGAGGAGAGGCATCCCATAGGTAATGGAGATCCGGATTTTCGGGGGAAACGACGGGTAAATGGGAGAGGAGAATCAAAAGGGCCAATTCCAGTCCTACAGCTTCCTGCCTCAGAATACTTTTGCCCAGTGTGAGACAAATGGCAGGATCCTCGGGCATCTGCAAAAGATCCTCGCAAAGCCGCAGGACTAGCGATAGATCGGACAGAGATGCCTGGATCGTTCCAGAACGTTGAGAGGAAGCCGCGTCGCCAGAGATCACCCTGTTTTGGGGAGCCAGTCTGATCAGTTGGAGGTTTTTCAGTTTATCCAGGATGGACTGCAGAGGTTGAACTTTTATTTCTGTTTTAGGGTAACTCGTGAGGCAATCTTCGATTTGTTTGACCTCCAAGGGGATCTTAAAGGGTTCCACGCTTTGATCAGCTGGAACTGCGTTAAGAAGGTGAAGAGCTGCGGAAAGACCCATCTGCAAAACCTTTTGGCTTTCACTGCAACTCTCTTCATCGCTTGCAAACAGTTGCTGGATGTGGCGCAGAAGAGCATCATTTCCAGTAACAGGATAGCGGCTGGAGATAGCGATGACGCGCGCAAGCTTTTTCAGGAGCTCTTCTTGCTCTGCTGACAGGAGATCAAGATTGAGGGTTTTGTAGATGCGAAAGGGTGAATGGGTTTGCCAGAGACATTCTCGGCCAGATTTCAATAATAGAAGAGGGGTTGGATCATCTTCAGAAATGGACACGCCGCTGCCTGCGGCTTTTAGCTTTAATGCCTGCTCCAGAAAGATGGCGAGGCGCAGGTATATCTCAGCAGTAAATCCGGGATGCGCACCATATTTGTGCACATTGGCGACTAATTCCTTGAGCGAGGCTGCCGTGTCAAGCAGGTTCCTGGCATTCATGGCACTGAATTGATTGGCGAATTGGAGGCCTGTATCGTGAGTATGTGTGGAAAAGCCCATGTAGTGTCCAGCCAGCTTGGCACAACGTTGTTCCACCGCCTGCAACAGCCCGGGAAGTGTTTCTGGAACTGGCCCTGAAGTAGGGGCGGCAGTTAGTATGACAGGCATTGGCTGAGGAACTGTCTTTGGTTCAACATGTCCTTTTGCAGGAGCTTTGCGGACGATCTTCTGTTTCGGAGCAGCAGTTTTGGATTCTGCCATGCAATGAGCACCCTGCAAATAGCGCACCAGTCCATTACTGGAATCAAGGATGAGGGGATCCCAAGCCTCTTTGGTCACTTTCAGGACTGTGACGGATGAGTCAACACTCTCTTCCTGCTCGGGATAAGATTGCAGATGATCAATAAGAGCTTGAAACAGGGCATCGAATTTTTGATCCATTCTTTCCATAGTTTCTGCAATGAAAAGGACGGTCTCATATGCCAGGGGTTCAAATTTCTTGAGCGGGGGGATCTGTCTCTGCTTCAATTCCAGCTGAAATTCTTTAAAGAAGGCTTTGATATCAACCAGAGCAGCCTTAAAGAGGCTGTTCAAATCTCCTTGAGATTTCATCCATGAATTATCAACCAGATCTTCCAGAGGCTTATAAAGAAAATCTCCATCCGTCTCGATTAATGTCTGGAACAGGATCGCATAGAGTTCGTGAAAGAATTTGCGCACGGTTGGATCCGACTGCTGTCTCGCAGCAACAGGGCTTGCCTTCATCATGCCATGCCAGTGCCTCAGGGTGCACAGCTTTTGAATGAGAGCGTCTAAACTCTCCAAGTATTTGACACAGGGCTCTGTCTGGGGATTGGCAAAAATTTTGACGATCTTCGAATCAACAGCTGCTTTGGATATATCCTGGCTCAGTTGATAAAGCTGGGAAGCCGTATCGAAACTATTGTCCTGGTCATCAAGAGGACAGCTATAATAAGTGCGCAGCGCCAGAAACTGAAGGCTGGATTTTATCAGCAAGCTTTGCAGAAATTTGTGCAATTCTACAAACAGCTTTTGAGTAGCAGGATCGTCAGTTGTGGGAAATGCCTTTTTCCTCAACTTTGCAAACTCCCTTCGCCGGCGAAGATCTAGAAGGTCGAGACAATTGATATAGGGGCTGTCGATATTTTTGAACTCCTCAGGCAGAAGAGAGGGTAGCTGTTCATGAATGGAGATCATTTGCCCCTTGATATCATTTAAGCCTCGAATCAAATCCTTGAGGAGAGTGTGATGATAGTGATTAGGAAAGACGACAAGCTGTTGGACAATGCTCGACTTCCCCTTTGCAAGAACAAGAGCCTTTTTTGCTATTTTGACCTCATCGGTCTCAAGTTCTGAAAGTGATTGGGCGCAGCGAGCGCATTTATCCAGCGTGCCTTTCAATTGATCCAGTCTTTTGCGCTGGGTATCCCCTGGCAAGACAAGAAATGCATGCAATTCTTTAACGCCTCTAAGGAGCTGACCATTGATCTGGCGAGCTTTTTGGAAAGCTCCATTGCAGGTACTTTGCAGGGTTTCGGCTTCGGATTTCAGGATGGATTCGTTATTCAACAAACGAAAAAAAGCTTCAGACTGAAATTCGCAGACTTCCAGCTGTGCCTCCAGCCATTCTGTAGCGCGTAGATCAATGTGTTTTTCAGATTTAGAAGCTTCTCCAACCAGCGCTTGCGATTGAACAGGGGCTAACAGAATAGGAAGAAAGCAGATGGGATTCTGGAGAACTTCTCTAAGTTTCTTCATAATATGGGACATGTTCTCGAGGCGCGTTGTCCTGCTTCTCGTCGTCAGCTTATCGCTTTCTGCCGCCAGAGCCTTTTTATAGACCTCCAGCATCGCCAAATCGTCCTCCAGATCTGAACAGCGTTCTGAAAGAGCAGCGTTCAAATCGATTGGATCACTGTTCAAATGGCGATCGATGAAGATAAATAAGGTATTCAAATGAACGAAGAGATATTCCAAAGACTCTATCGCCGATGTTTGCCCCTTGTGGACGATCGAAGTGCTTTTCTTTGCCCGACGTTCGGCAGTCAACAGATGGGCAGCATCAGCCAGTAACAGAGTGCGCAAGATAAAATAGCCATTCAGTTTCTGACTGTGCAACACACCATTTGTCAGGCTGCAAACATCTTTCTGGAATTGGGTCAATTGCTCAACCATGGCTGTAGGAGCATTGAGCGCAGGGATGGCTTGGCAGGTGGCTTCAATGCCCCGCGATCGATAAAAGACGCTGACTTTTTCCGCTAAACAGAGCAAGTTCCACGAAGTTTCCTCCGATGACAACTCAAAGGTTTGAGCGAGTCTGATCATCTCTTGGGGTGAGGTGACCCAGCGCAGGCTCATGAGCATTTGAGTGATGCATGTAAGCTCAATTTCGCCCCATTTGGCAGCCTGCTCCAGCTGTTGCACGAGCTTGCTTGTATAGTCAGTATTGATTATTGACATGAACTATTTTGATAATGTTTGATATAACAAATATTTCTAAGATAGTTATGATTGATTTAGCTGAAAATGTCAAGGCAAGAACAAGGCTTTTAAGTTCTTGGCAACAAAGGGATAGCTGATGTATGTGAATAAGGGGGCATAAATAGGAGGGTGCGATATGCAAGCAGCTTCAGGAAGAAGGAATTGGCGGCTGGCAGAACCTGGTGATAGTAGTCCTTTGGTGGAACCGGCGCCTCAGCTGGAACACAGCGAAGTTTTTGTGCCGACGTGGGCCAAGGTCGCTATCGGGGTCTCATCATTTGTAACAGGGGCAGGCTGGTATGTGGTTGGACAGGTCTTTGCAAGCCAATTTAATGCAAATCCTGCAATCGCGATGGGAGCAAACCTCGCTGCAGGAGTGTTGGGACGCGTCACCCTGAAAATCATTTGTACTCCCTATTTGGATCAGAAAGTCTATCATTTCACAACGCGGTATGACCATGTCATTTTTCAGAATCTATCCATTTTTCAGCAGGCCCTAAAGAATACGGTGCATGAGCGACAGGCCTGGTTTCCGGTTATTTTTTTTCACGCAGGCTATGTGATCAGCGGCTATATCATCTTCAAGGCGACGGAGACAAAGGGCAATCAGCCAGAATATCAAGGCTTTATCGAAGAGAGACCATTATTAGAGGGGGACACATGGGGCTCCCCGGATGGCATGCTCGCATCCCTGAAACCCTTCCTGGTAAAATCAGTGGCTTTCGCTGTCTCGGGGGCAGCCATGTCCGTCATTGGCCACTCTGTGCAAAGTTTTACTGTTTGGCGACTCGGCTGGGTGGCAGGCGGCATCGGCCTTGGATTGATTCCCGCCCAGCAGCTGATCATGCAGCTCCATCGCCATCGCGAAAGCTTTATGCGCACCCTGACCAGTCATCTTTCCCCAAAAGCCAGAAACATGCTGGCATTAGCTGTCAGCCTGATGCCGGCGATTGGCACCGTGGGAGTTTGCGTCTGTATGGGTATATCGATTAATGCTCGATCTGCAGTGCGCATGGATGCAGTTGCAGCCGTGGTTAATCTCTCCGCAGGATTCGCCCTTTCATTTCTTGATGTCGCCGCGCAGGATCGTTATCAACACCCGACAAGCGTTGCGGACAGGCAGGCTTCCGAAAAAACCATTTGCATGCGTTGCTGGGAGGATCTCAAGCGAAGGTCGGGAGATTATGTCGGAATCGGATTGACTCTGGTATCGGGAGGGGTCCTGTTGGTATCAAATGTTCTTGACCCTTCTCCTGGAAGCACCATGGATGCCACCATCATTGTCACCACCACTGTGGGCACTGCGGCACTTGCCTATCTGGTGGAATCAACTTGTCCACCTTCAAAAAATCCGTATCTGAATCAGATTAACTTCCGTGCCACCCGTTCGCTCCATATCGTCAACGCCGTCTATCTCATCTTTTTGACCAATTATTTTCTCGGCCGCCTTTCTGCAGGAGAGTTTACCGCGATGTGGGCTGTCTATGGAGTCTTGATGGGGCTTTTTATCAAACCAAATTTTGATCAGGATCCAAATAGCTGGGAAGGCCCTTCTACAACCTATCTTGCAGAAACAGGGGTGACGGCTGATGGCTATGTGGAGCACACGATCTAAATCTTTATGCTGCAAGATGCCATAAGCAAAGTCGAGGGGCTCTACGTACGCTTTGGGTCGATGACTCTGGAGCGTCTCATTTCCCAAGAAAAGGATGTAGTGGCAAAGGCGAAGCTCCTCGTCGATCTCTTTGGCAAGTTGAATGAAACCAGGATGGCTCGCTGTCTTAATTCTGGAGCCTTAACGCCCTTCTTAAAGCCCTACCTGGATCATCAAGCAAAAATCCAAAGCCTATTTGCAGCATGCGCTGATCAGCTAGATCGCGAATCCAAAAAGGATGCCAAGGTAAATTCTCTATTGGCCCGGGAGGCTGAGTTCAACAAAGTCCCTCTCAAATTGCAAATCTGTGCTTCGTTGAAACAATACGTGATAGTTAACCCAGCACCTCTTGCACGTTTCAAGGTATTGCAATTGGACAAAATCATGGTTTCGGACACCTATGAATCCAGATTTGGGATGGCATTCTTTTATCAGGAGCGTCTGCGCAGCAAACTGGCGAATGTGGGATTTCTCTACTCTTTGATGCAGGAGTCAGTTCCCTATCCTGTCAGCAAGGCAAGGATCAAAGTACTAGAGTGCGAGGTAGAAACCTGGCTGCCCGGCGCAGCGGTGGGAGATAAGAACTGGATAGAGATCGTGCAGGAGTGGGGAAGCAGCGGCCGCAATCAGCATGCAGCCGCAGCCGCATTTTTCCGTTTTCTTTGTTTGAGCCATCTTGTCCATCCCGATCTTCCCAATGGCACGAGGCAAGAAACTCTGACCTTTGACCGGGGAGGAATCACACTGGCAAAAGAAGAGACGCTGCAGCCTTTTGTACAGCGGGCTACCATCAGAGACGTTTATGACAGGATCCTGAAGTTTCCTGCAATCCCTGCGAATATCAACAGCCGATTCGTAATCCACCATGCCCCCCTCTGCGAAGATATTCTCCAGCAGGAACTGGTGAGCCGCTGCATCTGCCATATCATTAAAGATTATGAGACGATCGCAAGAGATTCCAAGGAAATCGCGGCAAAAAGCCAGGAGAACTTGCATACTAATCGAGAGTCCCTTGAGGCTATCTATGAAGAGGCTTTTGACACGCCTCAATACGCCTTTCTGCTCACAGCTCTTCTAGTTGCCCATCTGCGTGCTTTGGCGACATTCGAAATCAGGAATGCTGAGGAATTGTTTGAGCAGATTTACGGCATGGCCCCTGCGAAGCGCGAGGAGCTCTATCACTTATGTGCAGCTCAACTTTATCGCAAGCGGTTCATTCTTCTTTCAGAAGGTTTCACAAATCTTATCGCGCGTTATGGATTTTCCAATGAACAACGCCCGTTCATTTTATTACACTGTCTATACATGAAACATGAGCTCAGTCTGGTCAAGGAAGAGGAGATGGCCGACTTTGTTGCTCTCAACAACTTCATTAATCGGTTGGAAAGCAGAACCGGAATGCCGCTGTCTGCCCAAAGGGCATTTTTGCTGCTCAATGGACAATTTATCTCCCGACAATTCACAAACCTCTACGAAGATATTTTGGGTTTCCAAAACTTTATCTTGCAGTTTCACCGTACAAAGCCTTTGCTTCCAATGGCCTTTTTGAATCAGGTAAGAACATGTCAGGCTAACCTGATAGCTGAAGGCGCACGCCTCAAAACAACTCTGAAACTTGGCCCGCAGGAACACGAGTGTTTGGATTGGCTGGTGGCTGCCGCAAAATGGATGAGCATGCACCCTGACAGCCATGAGCTGATAAACCGCCTGCTCTATCTTCTGCCGCTACCTGCTGCAAGCTTTCCTGAAGAGCGGAAAAGGGCCATGGCAGAAAATGGAAAGCTGATTGAATTATTGCCAGGATTTAGGGCGATCTGGACTCAGGGACAATGCTGCGAAGAGGGCTTTGAACTTCACATGCGATTTGTAGACAGCAAGTCCAGCATGCAGACGTTTGCTCTCGATGAGCTTTTGAATATCCCAAAAGGGGTACTGGAGAAAGAGGGCGAGCTTGTCGATCTGATCATTCGTTTGAGTGCCTATATCTGTAACGACTGGCTTCCAAGTGACGATAAGCAAATTGATCCTAAAACGCCCTGTGAGGCGCTGCAGCACCTGAAAGGTTGTGAAGATTTGAAGCTTCGCCTGAAAAATTATATGAGCCGCGGCGACAAAGTCAGAGAATATGGCCTGGAAGCTGTTCGATTTCTGACAGAATTGAAAATAAAATGGCGCTTTGCCCTATGTCATTCCTGGATAGATTATCCAAGGGAAGATCTTGCCACGGTTGCAGCTCGAGGGAATGTCTACGCAAGCCAAGGGGGGTTAAGTCTGGTTCCAAGTTCTCTGTTCCAGCCTGGCATGATCGTTCGCTTTAATGAAATGGAACCATTCTTAAGAACTCTCATGGAAGGCAAAGATGTTATTAAGATGCCTATACATGTGCCATCCAGACAGGTGCGAACTCAGTGTGTCAACAGCCCAGTTGATATTCAGATCCTGAACAGAACGGCCGAAGAGGCTGAGATGCGCCTCTCCTTTCATGAAGAACCAAAGCATTCTGTGACAGCAAAATTGAATCTGACAGATACGGATGAAGAGAGACTTCGCTATTTTACCTGGCTGACGCTGATGCTGAAAGCCAAATGGTTTGCGAAAATCATTCCAAAACAAACGTAAGACTATGGATCCAGCACACTATCTCAATGGACTATTGCCTTTGCAGCCCTTGACGCTGGAACTGATCTGTCGAAGTGGTCAGAATTTAAAAGAGGGTGTGCGTCGCCTGCAGGCGACATTCGGCGAATCGAATCAACAAAAAGTCAGCGAAAAATTGATTGGAGCGGCAAAAGCCAAATATGACAAGGTTCAGCAGAAAGAACGCTCCAAATTCCTTGAAGTATGCACCCATTACGCACAGTCGCTCATCAGGCAGGAACCCTTTCAGCCTGTTTCAGGCTCTCCCTTACAACATGCGCGCAAACTCGATTCTCTGGATCTTACCTCGACACCAATTGTGACGATCAAGCGCTACCTTCCCTGTACTCCCATGCCAGAAAAATACATTCTTGATTATCGGTTGAATCAGATTATGCTGGTAGAGCGCATGGAGGGAAATGCCAGAATGAGAGATTTCTGCGGGAAAGTCGTGGCTGGACGTATTGCGGCGATGGCCTTTCTCTATCGTTTTGGCAAGGCAAAGCACTCCGAAACCATCACCATGCACGCAGAGGAGCTGCTCAGTTTTGAAATCCGCTGGAACTGCCATACCCCTCTTCCCAATCAATCCTGCATCACTCTTCTGAAAAGCTGGGCTAAAAAGGGTGAATGCCAGGAAAGAATCGTCAGCCGCCTGTTTCAACGGCTGGCGCTCACTCCACTGATTCAGGTAACTGACCCAAATCGCAATCAGCTTACCCAAGTGTTTACTCTTATATGTTCTGACATGCAATTGCAAGATACAGAATCATTTGCTTTCCATATTGCCACCTGCACAATGGAATACGCCTTCGACCAGCTGTTTCAGCAAGATGCAAAAGGCTCTCATCGTCTTGCCTTTGCCCGCAAGTATGCGTTTGAATGCCTCGATCCTGCTATCCAGAGCAAAACTGTGATCGCCATTCTTGAGATCACGGGTGATTATCCTAAAACAGCTCGCTTTGAAGGTATGATGCATCTGGAAATAGTAAAAACGCAAATCGACGATCTGTTTAACGAATATGCAGAAAGGCCTGCTGGGCATCGTTTGGCCTGCTCCCTGATGCTGTTGACGCATCTGGCCAAGCTGGTTCCGTTTGAATTAGAAGAAAAGATCGCCCTGTTTGAAGGGCTCGATACGCTGGATCCACAAGGGCGTGAGACCATTTTTGATTTTTTCATGCGCAAGATAGACCGTGAGAAGCATGCTGCGATTCTCACCTTAGTGAATGAAAGGGAAACTTTGTTTGAATTGAACCTCGCCGATAAAGTGCGCCTCTACCTCTTTCTGCTGCGCTTGGCGTGCAATTCCAGCATTACTCTGGGAGAAAGCCGCTATCTGGAGAACCTGCATGAATTAAGATGGCCGCGCGAACTTGTTTCAATCCTTTTAGAAGCTCAATTTGTTGACCCCTGCCTCCTTGACTTCTGCCGCGTTTGTTCCAGTTGCGGGAAAGATTGGTTTGAGCCCTTAATTGCACTTTTGAGATTGTACACGCCCTGGAATGAGAAAGTGCAAAACAGCCACCAGTACAATCAATCCGTCTTACGCCTGCAAAATGCCCGCGATACGTTAGAGCATGCTTTCAGGGTAGCTGATTCCAAGCCGGATCTCTACCACAAGTTGATGAGCTGGATCCTGGCCTGCCACATGGAGCAGCTTCAGGCCACCTCTCCAGAAGAGAAGCGGGGCTGGCTGCAGGCCTTTTGCAAAATGCAGCCTGACCAACGCATGAAATTGGCTGAGGCACTTGTTCGTCCGCAGTACGACTGGCAGAAAAGAGATCATCAAGATTTACCTCTGCAACAAGTCTGGAATGACTACACATTTACAGAGGATGAAAAGGCTTTCCTGATGGTTCGTCAGGCCCTGGATAAAAAAAATCTTCGACCCAACCCTTTTCCTTTGCTTTTGACTAGGCATGTGGAACCGCTCACCTTTTACGAAGCCTTTCAATTGCTTCGAGATGTAGAGCGCAGGGCACGCGTATCCATTCCCAAGGAGATGGCTTTCATATCCCTGGAAAGGCTTTTTTTTCCGCGGAAGCTGAAAGAGCTTTTTGAACAGAGAGACAAACTAGCGAGCGAGATTCGATTGCGTCATTCCCGCGTCTTTTTTCCTTCTGAATTGATCAAGACACTGATCGACTGCGAGACGGCACTGTTTGGATTGGGTGTCGGCGATGAGATTGTTGCCTTGGGCCACTGGAACAAGGAAACAATGGATATTTTTCTCTTTGTCGTCAACGCGGTGAATCAGGCTTTGCTGCCGACAGGCATCCATCACTTTTATCAACGCTTGTTCATGCGACATTTGCAGGTTGTTGGAGATATTGTGAAAGAAAAGAAAAAAAGATGGGTTGACGTCCATCGCTGTGAATTGACTTCTTTGCAGCATCCAGAGGGCCGAGCCATCCTGGTGGAGGACCGCGAAGATGATCACGGTCTCTATTTGATCATCCGCCTTGTGGAATCGCGGCTGAAGCTTCAGACCAGGAGCGTCAAGGTTGCCTTATCCAAGCGACTTCCCCATAACGAAAGGCCCATGCTGGCTAATCCTGCATTTGTCGAATTGGCCTTCGATCTTTGCCAGTTAATGTGCGATGAACGCCAGGTGGTGCCTGACCTTTCTCCCGAACCTGAGCACACCCTTCTATTGCTTGAAAACGCAATGCAGGAAGCCCCTGAACTTGCTGAGCGCGTCGTCGCCTTCCGCAATGAGGATCCCAGCCATGATCGCATGCTCCTTCTGCTGCTTCAAGTCCTAATCGGGCTCAAACAGGGGGTGCGCATCGGATTCTGGGATCTAGCTCAGCCGAAACCCGCCTCTCCTTCAAGAGACCTTGTGGCCTACGCGGCAAAAGGGAATGTCTGGAATCTCGAGGGTGGATTTTCGCTTTTACCATCTCTGTCGCCTTGCTTTTTAGTCTTGTTTGAACAGTACCGCAGTGCCATTTTGCATCTCCATGAGGATTTCGCCAAAACACATAACTGCTCGCATGAGGCGCTGTTTGAACTCGAGCTTCAGGGTGCCAGAGGAGTGGAAAAGCATGGCGTGCATGTCTCCGTCAATTACTGCCGGAGAGCTTGTGTGGAATCCTATGATGAGGTTTGCGAAGTAACGCCCGAAGAGGAAGTTGTCTATCATGAGGTGCAGCTGTCGGTTCAAAACCATCCTCACATTTATGTGATGGAGAGATTCTTTGAATCTTTAAGTCCAGGCGAGGCGGTGACGCGCATTTCCTGGATGCTGGCTTTGTTAAAAAGCGAATGGTACAGCAAACGTGGTAGATAACTTGCTTAAAAGAAAATGTTATTTTAAAGTGATCATACATAATTAATTCGGAGTTATATGGGATATTCTAATTCTCTCTATTTTTCCCGTCTTACATTTGATACCTGGCAAACAAGCCAGAATCGCATGTTGATCGATTACCGCAGATACAAAATAACTGGAAAGGAGGCGGGGGCAGAGCGACGCTGCTGGACGCTGCTGGCCAATTTAATTGCGACAATCGGCTGGAGCATTCTGAGTTTGCCAAAAGCTTTAATTTCCTTTGGAAGAGTGCAAAACCAGTCATGGCAGAATGCGCGGGAAGCAGGCAGCAGAACCAAAGCATCCTTGTATGCTTGCAAGCATTTCAAGCCATTGATGGAGACCTTCCGAAGCCAGGAAGCGCGCGCCTGCTACCGTTCAATTCCAGCCCATAATCGTACTTGGGACAAGGATGATTGGCGTTGGAAGGAGTTGGCCAATCTCTGCAGCAAGCTGACGCCTGAAGGATTTGATCTGGTCTGGAAAGAGGTGTCTCAAGGCCCTGCCAAGGTAGATTTTGTAAAGGATCTCTGGAAACGTTCGATGTCAAAGGAATTAAACGACAAAGTGCGCAAAGAGCTCTTCCAATTGGGCTGGGTAGCGAAACGGGGAGACACTCCAGAGTTGTATCCTGTTCCCTTCGTTGAGAAGATGCTCCCGCAAAAGTTTCCGGCGATGGCGCCCATGGTCAGGGAAGTGCTGGCCGCAAAAGGTGCCAAAGAGTTACGTGTCGATGTTGGGTTGCTATTTAAATGCGAGCAACTGTTAAAAAAATATGAATCTGAAAAACTCGTCAAGGAGCTCTTTGCAAATCAAGCCGACGAGTGGCTTTGTCAAATAAGGCTAGACGATCTGAAAACAAATCACCTTCTCAGAATTCTCGATGAGCTTCCCAATGTCAATCAGCATGTCAATGCCCTTGTTGTCGTTCACACAGTGTTATATTCCCGCATGCAAAAATTAGAATTGCGCCAGCGCTTTGGAGTATTGCCCAATCCCAAATATGTCAGACAGATAAGTGAAATTCGTCCCAAGCTTGAGGCCATGCGCCTGGCTCTGTTTGCTAAGGGATTTCTGGCAGGGATTACCTCCTCTGAAGCGGTCTTAGATGGAAACAGAATAACAAATTACAATACCCAGATCTATCCAAACGAACTCATGGAGATCATCCAGAATCCAGGCCATCCCAAGTACAACCAAAAGATTGCAGCAGCCATGGCATCAGGTGGCAGAGCCGTTGCCACCCTGTCTCAGGAAGAACATAGAGCCCTCCAACATTTCGTCGGAGGGTTTCTCGATGGTTGGACGGTCAAAAATGCTCAGGGAAGGGTACAGAGCCTGGTTGTCGCAGGGCTTGATGTGCTGGCTGCGAAAGCTCTTTTGTTAACACCTAACCAGAGACACACGCCCGAATTATTTAATTACAGCTATCAACTCCTGCAGCAATTATGTCCCGGAATCGCAAGAGGGATTGTGGACCAGAGCATTCCCATCACAGCTGCCGATGCTGTGGCCCTAAGGTCTCTCCTCACGCGCTTTCCCAATTACTTGTTAAGTGCGGCACTCCTTTTGTGGGAAGTGCGGCAGGCCAATGCTGCGACACTTGCACCCTTCATCGCTCCGCTCAGGAACTGTCCAAAACTCGATGAGATCCTTCCTGAACTTATTGAGGCTCCTGCATTGCTTGATCCAAATGCATCGAACATTCCAGGATTCTCTGACCTAAAACAATTTCTCGGCCAGCGGGCCGTGCTTCATCCAATCATTACCAGACGCGAGCGCAGCATCGGTGCGGCTGCAATCGCAGGGTTGATCTCTTTTGACCAGATGTGCGAGATTATTCGGCGGCGCGAGTTTAGCGTTGCGGGCTGGAGCGACTGGCTGGAAAGTATCACTGCCCGTCCTATCTACAACAGTCCGGAGGAGCTGGCGCGTATTGCCTGGAGAAACAATCCCGAGCAGGTGCGCAATCTGCAGAGCGCGATTTTAATGAAGTCGTTGCATCCTCAGAGCTATTCCTTGAACTGGCCAAGCCACCTGGGAAGGATGTGGGAGATTGCCAATGATGAGGGAAAGCTATCCATGCTGCAGAACTTCAGCGAGACCAACTGGTGGCAGAGAATGCCTTGGGCTGGCAGGCTCAAAGACTTCGCCCAGACGAATCTTGCGCTTCAGCGCATGCCTAGGGCCTGCAATACACTTTTGGCCTACTGCATGGGCCATGCGCGCGATCCCAATGGACCCGATCTGTCATTCGCTAACCCCGCCCAGATGCTGCTCAACGCCCTTAGGTGGCAACTGACACACTTCCGCGATACCTGTATCGAGCGGATTTTGGAAATGGATTCTCACGATATTCAATATAACCTGCGCGTCGACCAGTCAGAGTTTAATCGCGCCTTGCGCCAGGTAGAGCACAGATTGCATCGTGAACAGGTTCCCACACTGCAGAGGCTAGCGCGCGAAGCCTTCACCCTGTTTAAGATTTCCAGAAGCAGTGAATTTGGCCCTCATCATCACGCGACTGAATTAGGCCGGGCCTGTAAGGAGTATCTCACGCGGCATGCTGACGAGTATCGCGATGTCATCGATTTAAATGTTGTTCCAGATGAAGTCGAACGGGCCAGGTATCGTGCCAACGAGCCGGGGCCACAGATTGTGATCGAGGAGTGGAATCAAGCTCGCGCGTTTATTGAGAGGGCGCTTGGCAGGCGTTGAAGGCACGATTGGAAATGAAATTTCTTTGCGATCAGATGCTGGTGCGCTTAGGGCGTTGGCTGCGTGCCGCGGGTTACGACACCGTTATCGTTGAAAAGGCTTGCGATGATCGCACTATTCTGGAGCAGGCGCTCAGGGAAGGGCGCCTGCTACTGACGCGCGACCGCCATTTTATGGAAATGGCAACCCCACAACCCCTTGTCGTCTGGCTGAAGGGCAACATTCTGGCGGAATGTATCCAGGAATTGTCCCAAAAGGTGCCGATCAACTGGCTGCATAAACCCTTTTCAAGATGTCTTGTCTGCAACCACGAACTCATCTTAGCCGATGATTCCGCTCTCCAGCTTGTTTCAGAAGATATTCGCGGCGAGCCGTACACCTTCTGGTTTTGCGAGCAGTGCCAGAAGGTCTATTGGGATGGCAGCCACACCAATCGCATGCTGCGGCAGATGGAGAAGTGGCAGCATCACTCTCAGCTTTGATGCTTAAGTTATTGGCAATAAATAGGTAACTGTTTTATGTCATAGGGATGCATCAACAAAAAAGAGGGAGCAACGATGCAACCATTATCAGCAGCTGGGGATGTAGTGCAGGCAGTACTAAGTGAGCAAAGCCCCTTAATTGCATCCGTGCAGAAGACAGTAAACGAGGAATTTGTTCCTAAGTGGGCCAAAGTTGCGATCCTGGTCACTTCTGCCACGATGTTTACTTGCTGGTTCACAACAGGACTGGCGTATGCGGAACAATTTAATGCAAACCCTGTGATCGCTTTGGGAGCGGATCTTGCAGCTGGTGCACTTGTACGCGTGACGCAAAAGATCATCATACCAACCCGTATAGATCAGAAGATCTACCGGTACACGACGCGGTATGACCATGTCATTTTTCAAAGCCTCTCGATGTTTCAGCAAGCGGTGAAGCAAACAACAGATATGAGGCAAGTCTGGTTTCCAGCGATCTTTTGCCATGCTGGATATATCATCAGCGGCTATATCATCTTCAGGTTAACCGGGACACAAGGTGGCCAGTTTGATTTTCAAACTGTCATCGAAGAGCGGCCGTTGCTGGAGGGAAACACATGGGGCTCCCCAGATGGGGTTTTTGCATCCTTGAAACCCTTTTTGGTCAAGTCAGTGGCTTTGGGTGTCTCAGGGGTAGCCATGGCCTTCATTGGGTACTCTAAGCAAAGTTTTACGGTATGGCGGCTGGGTTGGGTAGCGAGCGGCATCGGCCTTGGCATGATCCCTGCCCAGCAAGCGACCATGCTGATCAATCGGCGCGGAGAGAGTGTGATGCGTTACCTTAACAGTAATTTAGCTCCTGCAGCAAAACGGCTGCTGGGGATTGCAGGAAGCCTGATGCCCGTCCTAATCAATATGGGAATCTGCACGGCTATGGCTGTGACGATCAATGCCCCTTCGGCCGGCTTGCGCATGGATGTGGTTGCTGCCGTCGCCAACATCACTTCCGGTGTAGCACTCTCCTTTCTCGATGTCGGGGCTCAGGATCGTTTTCAACACCCAAGAGTGCATCCTGGAGTCGTGGCTATTAGGCCGGCTCGATGCTGGGAAAATATCAAGCGAAGGCGAGGAGATTATGTCTGCCTTGGCCTGACAGTTGCAGGAGAAGGGGTGTTGCTGGTATCCAATTTGCTTTATCCCTCA
>JAJFUZ010000079.1 GCA_021372155.1 Parachlamydia sp.
CAAGATTTTTAATACCAATATCAAGAATTCCATTATATGCGAAGGCTGCATCGTGGAGGCCGACGAAATTACCCACAGCATCCTCGGTCCTCGCACAGTCATTAAATCGGGTGCTATTATTCGCGACACCTACATCATGGGCAACGATTTCTACATCCCACCTATCCATACATCCCGCCTTCCGGAGCAGCTGCATATCGGCGAAAATTGCGTCATTCAGAAGACCATTCTGGACAAGCATGTGCATGTGGGGAAAGGCGTGCAGCTGATCAACAAGCAGCAGCTGAACCACTATGACGGGGGCATCGTCTTCATTCGCGATGGTATCATCGTTGTGCCGCGCGGTGTGTCTTTGCCAGACGGGTTTATTTTATAGCATCGCCAGGAAGAATATAGGGTGCGGGCGAGCGATCGTGCAGATCCACTTTGATTTTTTTTTGAAATTGCTCAAATTGATGGGAATAGGTGACATAAGCAACATCATTCCAATCTTCTCCATACATTCTCAGGATATAAGGGAGGGAGTTTCGAGGAACTGGAATTGTCAAGGGTCCGAAGGGTAACTCAGACAAAGGAAGAATTAAATCTTCCTGGAAATAGTAATCATTATCAAAATGCCATTCCTGCCACAATTTCCCTATATAGGTGTACCTTCCTTTAACCTCCTTCAAAGGAAAGATATCCAGAAATGGAAATGACCAGGGGCAGGTTTCGCCGTTTTCGTCTATAATTCTCGGGCCATCTTTCAGACATATTTTGTAGAACTCAAATCTGGGATGAAAGCATAGCTCAAGTCCATAGCTTTCAAGGGTATCTTTCAGCTCTAAAAGAGCAGGAACATCCTTTTCAAAAATGGCAATATCGATATCGTCATCCCAGGGGATCATGCCTTGATGGCGAATGGCCCCTAAAAGAGTTCCACAAGTGGCCCAAAAGGGAATATTATTTTGTTTTAAGATTCGGCTGGTTTTCATTAGCATATCATAAAATAAACCGGCATGGCAGGGATCTGTCCGGGGCAGATCGGCATCTGTCAAAGGAATGGTTGCAAGAGTCCTTCTCACCCGTACCAAGGCCCAATTCTGCCTGTTATTCAAGTGCAGATAGACGTATCCCATATCCTTGCAGAAAGCATGAATATCTTTCATTTTTTCTTGAAAAATCGTCAAATGGTTGGATTTCGACCGCTCATTTTTCCTGATCGCCTCTTTCATTTCATCATCTGTTCCAGAGACGATGACAGCGTCGATCTGTTGTTGAAGATCTTGATGGGTAAAATCACATTTGGGACCTAAGGTGATAATCAAACGGGGAGTTGCGGAGGCTACAGCAGTTCCCGCTGCGGAGAACACCGGAAAAGAACAAAAAAGACACAGGATAATGGCAATCAAATTCAAGGGGTGTTTCTCTTTTTGTTCCTATATTTTTGATAGATAGGCTGTTCCTGCCAGAGATCCCACGTTTTACCAGTGATATAGCTGAATCCGGCAGCGGTGTAAACAACCGAAGGGTAAATCGCATAGACATTGTGGAGGTGTTGGATTTCGGCGATTTCATTATCGACGGGCCACACGTGTGTGACAGCAGGATCTTCAATTTTTTTTAGAAGTTCGATCAGAGGGCCATACATGGAATAGTTGATCGCATAGGCCGTCAAGGCCCAGGTACGTCCGAGCTTGCGCAAGCGCGGCGATATTTCTTCAGTAGGCTCTGAGGCATGGACAACAAAATAGAGCATGTCCCAATCATCGGGAAGTTCCCTGAAGGCCTCGCGCAAAACTTTTCCAGCTCCCTGCCGGGAGATGCAGCTATCATCTTGAAGAAAGCCAAAGCAGCCATCATCTTCAAAGATAAGCACTCGGCCATATTTTCTGAGATCCCTTTCAGCCCGCCCGATTGCTTCGGCATCATGACGCGCTTTGGCTGAGATCCATTCGTTCTGAGCCGATTCAAAGGCTGCTTTGACCTTTTTGATCAGCTGATAATGACTTAAGTAACATCCCGCCTGGCCCTGATGCAACAGGTCCATGGCATGTTTTCCCTCTTCTGTGCTGGTGTCGATGTTGTGCAGGTTAAGGTAGAATTTGTTCCAGATGGATGGGTCAACCTCTTTCCTGCCGTCAACCCCCTGGAACACCTCAAAAGTTGTTGTCCCAATGTCATAGAGTTCCTGGGTGATCTTTTGCAGACGCTCATGAGCTTGAGGGAGATTGATGACGGCGATGGTTTCAAAGAATTCATGCAGTTTCCAATTGTCATCCAGCTCTTCGTCGCTCAGCGTGTCGAGCTGCGTTTGTGCCATCTGGCGCAAAGGGAAGCTCCAAGAGCATTCCTCAGTCATTTTATGTGGAATGACATGTTCGCAGACGATAGGTGGGGGCGTGTATTCAAACATAATCATCACAGAATACAAAAAAAAGATTAAATAGCAATCATGGCATTTTTGCCAGACTGAAATATTGATAGACGAATCGCTATGAGTCATTTATGATATTTCCACGATGACTATCTGGGCCATTGCCGACTTACATCTTGCGATCGGTGTTCCTGAAAAGAGCATGGAGGCCTTTGGCGAACCGTGGCTCAATTACATCGATAAAATCCAAACTAACTGGAAAGAGCGCATCTTTGCGGATGACCTCGTCCTGCTTCCTGGAGATATTTCGTGGGCCATGCGTCCAGAAGAGGCGCGCACCGATCTGGAATGGATCCACCAGTTACCCGGGACTAAGGTGATGCTGAAGGGCAACCACGACTATTGGTGGACCTCGATGCGGCAGATAGAACAGGTGCTCCCTCCCTCCATTCATCTTATCCAGAATAATGCCTTTTTATGGAATGGGGTGTCAATCGGTGGCGCCAGGCTTTGGGATACGTCAGAGTATCATTTTTCTCCCTACATTCAATATAACGTGAACCCGCGCGCCAAGGCTCTCACCGAAGCCGAGGACACTTCCCCCGATGCGGAAAAGATTTTTTTGCGCGAGCTGGGGCGCCTGGAATTGAGCCTCAAAGCCATGCCTGAGGCTTCATTGCGGATTGCCATGACGCATTATCCACCGCTCAGCGCGACGCTGGAGGATTCGCGGGCATCGGCTCTTTTGGAAAAGTATCATATCAACATCTGCGTCTTCGGCCATCTTCACAGTGTCAAGACAGAGTCGACGCTCTTCGGCAAAAAAAATGGAATAGAATACCATCTTGCATCTGCCGATTATCTGAACTTTGTTCCTTTGAAAATTGCTGAATAATTCGTCTTGAAATAGAATTGATTATCTATTTTTCAGAAGATATTTCCAATCTCCATTGGGAAGATTTCTTGTAATTTTGTAAAAATACTATATTTGCTATCGCTTCAGAGAACGGCGTTTTGTAACATTTATCGATAGTTCAAAATCGCCTTCCTCGGCATCGCCAGATGGCATATACTGGGAAGAAGGAGCGCCGTCCGCAAGTGCCCATTCTAAAAGATCAGTAAGCTCATTCAAACGCGCCAAGGTGCATGTTAAAGAGTCGTAAGGCGCTTCATGCTTGCGCAGCCATTGCAAAAGGGGAAGATTTCCCAAACCAGCAGCTATGGCACAATGAAAAGGAAGCAACTTGGCTCCTTTTGAGAGTGCCCATTCTAATACTTCAAGCCGCCCGTCGCACAAAGTTTCTTCACCAATAAGAAATTGCGCTGGTATTCCTTCCGCATGCATTTTTTGCAGATCTTCAAAACTTTTGTTATGGCATATTATAAATATGGAGTTTTGCCGTAACGTTGTAACTTTTTTGGCAAGCCATAACAATAGCCATATTGATTCCCTGCGTTCAATTTTATCGCAAACTTTTTGATCCCAAGGGCACCCATTATTTACGACCCAAAGAAACATATCGGTGTGACTGTTTAAGGCTTGAAGAGCGAGTTCTGCATCCCAGGGATACGCGCGCGCGCGTGCCCATTGTAAAATTTCCAAAGAACCATATTCCACAGCTAGTTTGCATAGCACCTTCCTCAAGTAGGGTAAATGGATTTCCGGTAACCACTCAAGCACGATCAGATACCGTCTTTGGATCACTAGGGGCAGAAACAGTGGTGCTCCGCGCAAACTGATCTGTGGTAACTCGATCGAGAAAGGGATATTTAATTCGTAAAGCCATTGTAATAAAGGGAGGATCACGTTGCGTTGATAAGTCTCGTCATTATAGCCCCCTCCCAAGACATGGGCATAGACTTCTGCCGTATAAGAACATCCCTTATCATAGAGCCATTTCAAAATGTGGATATGTCCATTTTGGGCTGCATTTTTAACGCTATCCCCCCACGGGCAGCCGATATCATGGGCAAACGCTAAAACGTTCATATGCCCACCGCGTGCAGCTTGTTCGCATAAGGTATTCCCTAGGCTTTTTCCGGTGGAACGAGCCCATTCTAAAAAAGATAAATCCCCTTTGTATGCAGCTGTGGAGCAGACGTTTGGTATCCATGAATCAACAGCGGACATTCTTTTCACGAATTCGATCTGGCCAAAGCAATAAGCGACATGAAGAATGTGATAGGATTCGGGACAATCATTCTCTTTAGCCCATTTGAGAATATGGGAATGATTACCAGCACCTGCCATTTCGATTGTACGACCAGTGAGTGGGCAACCTTGCTCTTTGGCCCATTGAAGGATCTTTAAGCGGCCAGCCAGGCTTGCGCTTGAACATGTATCGATCACTTCAAATAAATCGCTAGAAGGCTTTTTATTCGCAAGATTTTCAGGATCTATAGAAAAATTGTTTTTCCCCCAGGGAAAATGGTTTTCACGCGCCCATTGTAAAAGCTTCATATATCCATAATATGCGGCTGCAGGACACACGCGCATTTCCTCGATCTTAATAAGTTTTCGGGAGCGTCGATTGACAAAACTCATAGACGCTTGAGACGCAAAATCTAATTTCGCGAATATTAGATTTAAGACATCGTCTGGGATGTCGGAAAAGGGCCTCTGACCAGAGGGAGGAAATAGGGAAGATGTTACTGTCCGACTGACATCGATGAGATTCTCGATTGATTTTGTAAACGCTGACCAGATTGACATTAGCTAAAGCCTTTGTATCCAAACGAGGTTAAGAAAATTTGACGTAAAGCTTGTTTTCTGAGCAAATCGATCAGTTGTGGATTGTCTGAACTGACGCCAAGGCGATAGAGCTCGAAAGTCAATTTAAAACCAATAGATAAGGCCCATTGGATTTTGGAGAAATTTCCCTCTTTGAAAGTCTCTTTAGAAATGAGCACATCTACGGGAATACCGATCGCATTGAGGGTCATAAGATCAGGTAAAGCATACGCTGAAAGAACTGCGCGAAGCTCTTCGGTTTTTGTAACTCCTTGATCCAACAGCCACCTGAGCGTTCTCCAATCACGCTTCTTGGATGCGATTGTACAAGCTGCCTCTGGAGGCAATGGGCACCCCAACGCACAGGCTTGCTGGAGCATTTCCAAATGTCCTCCTCTTACGGCGGCAAAAACGGTTTGATTCCAGAGAGAGCATTCTTTTTGAGCCCATTGCTCTAGCGTGAGTTGCTCAAATTTTGGTTGGTTGAGTACAGCCCATTGGAGCATTTGCAGATCACCACGCGCTCCAGCAATGGTGAAAATAACGTCAGACCAATTCGATCTATCTTGAGCAAGCAGATCCAATAATTCCATCTGTCCATACTGGACAACGAGAAAGTGTGAAAATATCGTACAAGGGAATCCTTTTTCATACCCCCATTTAAAAAGCTTCCAATCTTGCTTCTCTGCAG
>JAJFUZ010000095.1 GCA_021372155.1 Parachlamydia sp.
AACAAAGGGAGGGATGTATGGATACTACTTTAAGTCTCATCAAAACACTCTTGAATCAAATTTATGCCATGGAAAAGAGCATCCTGGAAAATCTGCCCATGATGGCTGACAAGGCGACCTCACCTCGTTTGAAACAGATCTTTCACGATCATCACTCGGAAACCAGAAAGCAGATCAACCGTCTGGAAGATGTCTTCGACAAACTAGAGCTTGATTATCCAGAAGAGTCGGAGATTCACAAGCTTTTGGGCAAAGGCAAGAAAATCCTTAAGGAGATGGCTCATGTTGGCGCACCTTCCAAAGAGGAGCTTCTGGCATCGCTGATAGCTGAAAACAGAGCCCTGTTTGATCTGTGTGCCAGGGAGGACAATGAAATCCAGGACACCGTATTGGCAGTGGGTGGACAACAGATTGAACAGCTGGAGATTGGCTGTTATGAGCTTCTCATCAGGCTTGTGCAAAGGATCGAGCATAATGATGCCGAAGATCTGCTGAAAACAAACCTCAATGAAGAGATCCATGCCCGTCAGGTGCTGAGCCAGATCAGCTCCCTGGAACCCTTGACTTTTATCCATTAGAAAAACCCGAAGTAAGACCTAGAGAGAGCCTGAAAAGGCTCTCTTATTTTGGAATCCCCAGAGATTAGCTGATTCTGACAAGTTCTGGAGCTGCCTGAAGCGAATCGCTTCTTGAATTTCCTGAATTGTCCTTTGTGGAGGGTTTAGAATCAAGCTGACCTGATGGAAGAATGATGCTGATCCTCCTCATTGGGGTGATCCGAATTATGTCATCTATGATTAACCTTTCTTCTTTGGGAACCCAGGAGGAATCTACTGGAAACAGTAGCACACCTCCTTTTTGTTTCATTTATCGATATTCAATGTTAAAAATCGTCAAATAACTCATGAATTGCAGAAATTAGGTGAGGGGCTAAGAAAGCTTTTTATTAAAGAGATCCAATCCCGAATTGAAGCATTAGCCGATCCAGGATCTGATAAATTCGTTCATGTCGATTACAATGGCAAAAAATACTCAACATTTACAATAGAACGAGGCAGTCCAGTCATGCGTTGGGGTATGAATTTCGTAAAACTCAAGAGTGAAAGTATCAGATTGTCCTGCATAACCGCGGCGAAGTCATTAGCGATCAAGAACTTCATGGGGAGCATGGGATCCTTGTGGATGGCAAAACATATAAACGCACAAGCGTTGTTATCGAATTTGATGAAGCATTACAGAATGAAGCATTTTTAAAAGCACTAGTTTCAATAAAAACGACTGAGCATACGTATCAAGCAATCAAAAAATATATGCTAGCAAAAGGGAGAATAATTAAACTCGAGGAGCCGGAAAAGATGCTGAATCAAAAACTCCAGGCAAGAGAAGCTGTATCCAATCGCATAGAAATTCTTAAGAAGAAGAATAGCCAAGCGCGACAAACGTTTGGAAATTGAAACTATTTAATCTATCTGCCAGCAGGACTAAGAGATAGCAGCTGCATCGCAAAATTTCATGGTAAAAAAATATTAGGTTAAACGATAGTAATTGCATTTGGTCGGAGGTTTAGGATGCATCCTGTTTCACCAAGTGGTTTACAACCGCCACCCCAAGCTACCCCCTTTTCTCCTACTTTATCCAAAACGACCTCGCAACTTATGAGAGAGCCTGAAGAGGCAATTCGAGCAGCAGCCCCCAGCTCTACTTATTGCATGACGTGGAAAAATCGGGGCGATTACCACCTAAATCGCAACGAGTTTGATCTTGCCCTTGAATCTTATACAAAGGCTCTGCAAGCATCCGAGGAACAAAACGACAGGGAATTAATCGCCGATAGTCTCAAAGACATCGGGAGAACTTATCTAGAAAAAGAGCAATGGCTTCCTCAAGGAAATATTTTCAACGCGACTATTGCGGCTAAAATTTTCAATGGAGCCTTAGCTCTCTTGCAAAAAACATTGAACGATAGTGCCCAGAAGAAAGTTCTAGCTTTAATGGCTGAAGTCGAAAGGCGCTTTTTAACAAGAGTCTGTGGGATTAATAAAAATCCAAACCCAATGGTGTATTTAGAACGACGTCAAGCTCTTGACGCCCTTCGTCAAGCCTCTCAAGTCAAATTAGAAAAAATTGAAGTTCCGAATATTATCCCAGTAGGGTTTTCCCAACCGATCTCTGATCAAATGCATCAACACGTTCTTCAAATAGCTCAAGCCCATACAAAACAAGAGATTCCAAAAAAAATATTACTTGATTTTTCCGAAGCAATCTCACAATTTCTCAAGAAGATCATAAAAAGTGGCTTCGAAGTCTTAGGAAATCCTCCTTGTGAGTTCGCCCTGATTGGCCTAGGCTCCCTAGCCCGCAGAGAGATGAGTCCCTACTCTGATTTTGAGTTTGCTCTGCTAATCAAAAAACACTCTTCTCAAGAACATGAGTTCTTCCGAAAAATGGTCCAGTGGCTCGAGCTTCAGGTGATTAATTTGGGAGAAACAGCCATTAAGATTCTCGACAAGGGCCAAAAAAGCCCCGTCCCGCGGGGATTTTCCTAGGATGAGGGAGGCAACACTCCTTTGGGGAAACAGGGCTATGTCGAACTAATTGGAACCCCTGAAGAACTTGCTAAGTTACAATCAGAGCGCTTTTATCAAGAAGATGTTATTTTATCTAATGTGCTCCGTATTGCGGATATCATCGACGGAGATGAGTCGCTCTACCAGCAATATATCCAAGCCGTTCAGACTCAATTAGAAATAATAGCTCCCAAATCAACGCTATCTATTGGTCAAGAACGATCAATAAAACTCTTGAGGGATCACTTAGATCAATATGCGCCCTGTATGGATAGAAAAGAAGAGAACCCAACCTTTAATATTAAAATTGAACTATATCGTCCTCTTAGCTTTTTAATTGCTTGTATAGCTGAATACTATGAAATTGAAGAACAAAACACTTGGAAAAGACTTAACATGCTAGCTAATAGGAACATCTTAAGCAAAGATGCTGGCCAGCATCTTCAAGCGGCCCTGGCCAAAGCTATGAACCTACGCATCCGCTGCCACCTGCACTATCGCCAAGAGTGTGATGAAGTCTATCATTCTTCAATGCAGTTCAAGGGGCGGAGAGAAGAACTTCAGAATATGTTTGTACTCACAGATACCGACATCGACAATATCATCAAGATTTACCAAGTACTCTTTCCCCTCCATCGGATTTGCAAACAGGTCTGCCTAGCTGGAAAATTTGATGATCTCTCTAAAGAAACATTCCGTGACATGACCTTAAAAGCTCAAGGAGAGGCGCATGAAAAGCTTCACCAATATTCTGCTGCGAAAAAATGTTACCAAGATGCCTTGGCCCTCAATCCTGCCGATCCTGAAGCTCAACTCAAGCTGGCAGAGCTATTCATGCAATTAGCTGACTACACTAAAGCCAATGACTATGCGATAAAAGCCTTTGTATTGGCTTCAGAACAAAATAATGAAAAAGTTCTTGCTCAGGCTTGTAATCTTCGGGGATTGATTTGCCAAATTTTAGGCGATTTAAAAAATGCGATCCAATACTTTGAAGAGGCGCTGAGAATCAACAAAAAAGTCTATGGCGATTCGAACCCCACTTTAGTAAACAATCTCATTAATATTGGGAACGCCTTGCAAATTCTAGGAGAGCCTGCGAGAGCAATTATGTATTACTACCAGGCTTTAATGATCATAAAAGTCAGTAGCAATAAAAATGGATATGCAGAGTGCTTAAGCAATACCGGCTGTGCCTATGAGAAATTAGGGAACGCCAAGGAAGCGGTCAAACTCTTTGAACAGGCCTTGAGTTTCCTCAAACGTGTTTATCACAATGAACATCAAGATGTGGCAGCCTGCCTCATCAATCTTGGACGTGCCTGGTGCCTGTTGGAAGATCCCAAAAAAGCAATCGGTTATTTGGAAGAAGCTTTAAGAATCCAGAAAAAAATCTATCGCGATGAGCATCCAGATGTGGCCAGCTGTTTATGTAATCTCGGTAATGCATGGGAAGAATACGGAGATGTCAAGAAAGCGATTGCCTTATACGAAGAGGCCTTAAGGATGGACATGAAGGTCTTTCACAAGGACCATCCTGATGTGGCCAGCTGCTATAACCTTCTCGGCATTGCTTGGCATAAATCCGGGGAAGATCAGAAGGCTTGCGCTTATTTAGAACAGTCTTATCGGATACGCAAACAGGCTTATGGCGAGGAACATCCTTCTATTGGAACGACGCTTAACAATCTTGGCAATGTCTGGAATTCTTTAGGGAATGGTGAGAAAGCCATTGGATATTATACTGAAGCTTTAAGAATCGACAAAAAAAACTTAGGCGATGATCATCCAACTTTGGTTACAACTCTCGCTAATCTTGGTAATGCCTGGCTAGAGTTAAAAGATAACAAAAAAGCAATTGAATACTTTGAAGAAGCTTTAAGGATTAATAAACAGGTCCATGGCGATGCGCATCGTACAAATGCTATAATTCTTCATTATCTCGGTAAAATCTGGATAAAATTGAAGGATGCTCAAAAAGCCATTGTTTATTTAGAAGAATCATATCAAATCGGCAAAATGGTTTTAGATGGACATCCAGGGCTAGCTTTAATAAACACCGATCTCCATCATGCCAGGCGAGCTTGTAAGGAGGCAAAGCAGCAACGTGCCAAAGCGCAGAACGACGGCACCGAAGAAACACACCTTCTAGGCAAATCAGAAGAAATAAATGATTCCAATTCTTGTTGCTGCACCTTGATGTAAAGGTTATTCTCGCACGAGATTCCATACCTTTAACCTCTTTTCCCCCTCTACAAATAGTTTTCTATCTTTTCGTAAATAAGTCCAAGAGATTCTTCTTGTACTGTTATGGAAGCTGACATTGCCCCTCAAAAAAAGTCCACTCTGAAGTAGAAAATCATGCTTTCCTTTAACCCAAAAAGGAAAACAGCATGAGAAAAAGGTACTCAGAAGAACAGATCGTAGGCATTCTAAAGGAAGTTGACGCAGGAGCGCCTCTTGCAGAGGTTTGCCGCAAACACGGCGTCAGCACTGCGTCTTTTTATAAATGGAAAGCCAAATTCGGTGGAATGGAAGTCTCGGAAGCTCAAAGGTTAAGGGCTCTTGAAGCAGAAAACATTAAGCTCAAACGCCTTGTCGCAGACCAAGCATTGGTTTATGAGTATAAAAGAGATTAAAGAACTAGCTGAAGGCTGAAGGCTGGAGAAAGGATTATAATGGCCATCGACCTCATAGTGCTCTATGTGGTCTAGCCCCAGAAAAGTTTAAAAGGGCTCATGAGGGGGGAGTTACAAATATTTTGGTAGCATAAGATTTTCTTGATCGGATTGGATCTGTTTTGGGGGCAATGTCACTTCATCGACCCATGACTAGCAGATTGTTGATCTGCCCCGCCAGAGGAATCCTCACAAGCGTTAATTCCCGAGGTACTCTCGGTATAAATTTTTAGTAAGTTGATTGCAGCATTAATGTCTCTATCATGCCTCATCTCACATTTTAGGCATGACCATGCACGTATATTGAGAGGCAGTGCCTTTAAAGTATTACCACAGCATGAACAGGCTTTTGTCGACGCGTAAAAGCGCGGTGCTTTTATTAAGCGAGATCCATACCAGCATGTTTTATACTCTAACATGCGGATGAAACTTGACCAGCCCATATCGGCAATTCGTCTACTCAAACCAGGGTTCTGCAACATTTCTTTGATGCACAGATCCTTCACAACAATCACTGGCGTGGCTTTTGCCAGTTTTGTTGAAAGTTTGTGCAGAAAGTCGCAACGCTGATTGCCGATTTTACGGTGCTGTCTTGCTAACTTTAATGAGGACTTAATTCGATCATGTTTGGCACAAAGAATGCGCTGCTGAACATTGGGGTCTAGTTCATAGCGATAAGCTAGATTAATTATCATTCTGGAGCATCTCTACAGCATTTTTTGCCTTATTTTTTGCCGAACGCTTCCCATAAAGACGAGCACAAAACGAGGTCGCTACTTCAATTATATCTTGAACAAGATCATCCTTTAATTCACTTGGGTCAGCTACTATGAGCTTGCAACCTTTAGCTGTCAATGCAGATTCCACATACTGTAACGTCAAAGTTGTAATGTCACCTTTTCGCCAAAGTTAAAATGTCACCATCGGATTGAAAGGGGGTAGATAGTCGTCCCTGAAAAAGCCCGAATTTTCAAACGTGTAACCGACATTTTTTCGCCATTCCTGATATCCTGAGCCCTTGATAAATGCCAAAATTTATCAAAATGACTTAATTTGGACGATGTTTTGCCCAATATTTTGAGAATTTTAACTCATAATGACCTTTTTTGAGCCGGCTGAGGCCACTTGCTTATCGTTGAGCATGATCTTTGTGTCCCTTATGTGGGTACAGA
>JAJFUZ010000104.1 GCA_021372155.1 Parachlamydia sp.
ACCAGAACTTGGATTAAATGTAGCGCTATTAGGTGGTATTTTTGGGGGTATAGGGTTTTACTTTTTGTACAAAGGAAACCCTTTAGAAAAAGCGCTCATTCATCTTATAGGCAGCCAAGAAAAGCTTGAACGTCTTCCAGAAGTAAAGCGGACCAAAATCGACATTCATCCGAGACAGGGCAATGCCGTTAATTATTTCGAGAGGAAGGAAGTTCTTGGGATTGAACCTGACGCCATGACCTCAAATATGATGCGCGTAACTGAAAAAGGCAAAACGATAGGCGTCGCTTTTAAATATCTGACTGCTTTAGCTGGTGATAATCACGCGTCCGATGAAAAAACCGAAATCAGGGTCTATTTTTTTCAGCAGCCAGCAGAATTCAAGTTAGTAAAAATTCGAGATGCCGAAGGATCTTATAAATCCAAAGACAAAATGACAGCCTTAGAAGGAAAAGCTCTCGAAGCTATGATTAAAAATGGTAACTTTCGATACGCCTAGTGTCTAGTAGTGGCAACAGAAAACGCTGGAAAAACGGCTTTTGTCTGTTCGCATGGAGCCGCTATTAATACGCTCAGAATATTGTGTGCAACAAAAGAAGATGAGGAATTGAAGCATTATAGAAATTAAAGCCATTAACAATAGGCTGTTGCCGTGTTTAAGTGCCGTCCAGAAGCTGAACAAAAACGTGATCGTCTGAAGTTGCTCAATATTGACGAACTCGATTCTTAAAGTTGAAATTCTCACATGCTGAGGGGGTTCTTTTGAACAACCCTCGGCATGGCTTGTCTATCCCATCTTTATAAAAAAACTTTCGAACACGTCTAAATAGAGTATAAAGTACGGTATTTTTCTAAATCTCTCAGTTGCTATAATTTTCATTTAAAAATAAACAAAATGGAAAATGATGCAAAGCGCAACGTTCCCTTCAGGCATCTCAACGCAACCTAAACAGATGTATGCTCCTACGACAGATTTTTTCAAGAATCAGCTCGCTAAAGTGCGTTTTGCCCTGAATAACGCCCTTGCCAGTTCCAAGCTGCCTCAACCAGCTGATTGGTGGAAAAGCTTGCCAGAAGTGCGCGCTCTTGCCGCTCAAGACGTACTTAAAAATGTTCAAAAAGCTAGCTCTGTCGCCTTCGCTGGTCCCATGAATCCTTGCCTTCAAGAATGTCTTGCCTCTTTATCCGTGGAAGCTGTGCCTGTGAAAAATTCTGGTCCCTGCGATCTCATCGTCGCCTCTCACAGTCTTGATGGGGAGATGGAATCGATATTAAAAGCTTCTGAAGAACTTCTTCTCAATCCCTCTTTGGAAGTCCTTCAGCGTCATCCAATCTATCAGATGATCAGCCGCTTGCGCCCGGATGGCTCTCTCTTAGTAACGCACAATAGCGGGCCCAATATTCAGGACTTTACCCATATCATGCTGCAAAAACATGATCTTGACTTTGACGCATCGACACCTGATTTAAAAATTTTCAGCAACGTTGAAACCTTCTTGCGCTGCTTTGACATTTTTAAAAGACATTACGAACAGCTTTGCGGCCAGAGTCTTGCTTGCGATGTTTCCTATTCGATGCCAAAAATCCCCCTCCAAACATTTTGTGAGGGTTATTCAGCTGCATTACCTGAGATTGCAAAGCTCCCTGAAAATCAGCGAGAACGGTATGTTAAGCTTATTTCGGCCTTTATTGTCGACGACCATGTGATCGACTGCAACCTGACCTTGAAAATTTCGCCAAAATCACCCCAAGATGTAGCTAAACGCTCCTTCAAGCCTGTCGGAGACTTTAACTCCTATCGACTCCAGCATAAACAGAGCGGCAGCAACGAGATCTCCTTTGGCCAGCTCGACAAGACCAAACAAATTCAGAATCTCAATGGAAGTGAGCTTGCCATCCCCTTTATAAAAGAAGCAGATGGTGAGGCGCAAGATCAGGCCATCCAGCGGCTTTTTAAACGCCAAAAAGTGAACATGCTCGATATCGGCGGAAGTTACGGGGAAACCAACGCCGTTCCGCAGGCTCTCGCCGAGCGAGGAATCAAGATAAACCTTCTCAACATTGATCCGGAAGAAAGAACCTTCGAATCGTATGCTCAGGCGCATCAGCGCATCGGCGTTCAACAGGTGCACTCTCTGCCAAAACGATCACAAGATCTCGATGCCAAAGAGGTCATGGCTCACTTTGGAGGCGAAAAGGTCGATCTCATTTTCTCTTCGCATGCGCTCTATTTTGAAATTGCCGACATGATGCAGGCATCTCTTGATCCATCGCGGCCTCTTTCAGAGCATCCTCTGTATAAGTATTTCCAAATGCTGGCAGATGACGGTGTGTTTGTTGTCACGATGCAAACAGGCGCTGGCTCAAGGGTCTTTCGAAACGCACTCCTTGGCGATCATGGCTTAGATGGAAAAGATGAGATTGCGCCCACGATTGAGAGCTTTAAAAACATTGGCGCTGCTTTGCGTTACTTAGAGCAATTTAAAATACGCTTCAAACAGGAAACGGGCAAAACGATCCAGATGAAATTGCACTCTGCCGTGGCCAATGTGCCCCTTGGAGACATGCGTTCATCTCTTGATAATCCTGAATCACTTGAAAGACGTATGCTCGAATTTTACGGCAATTGGGAAAGCTTGAAACAGACGATCGACACCTCACCGGATGCCGCTCTTAGGGACAAAGCCATGAAAACGCAAAAAGTCTTTAGACATATCCTGCCCGCCTTTGCCCCAGGATTAGTCAACATGCAGCACCCCAACATCACACTTGAAATAACAATAGAAAAATAACGGAAAAAATAAATGCTTACGTTAACCACAAATCTTGCGGCGGCTCATGCCCAAACCGCAGCTGCAGAAGCTGCCCTATCGACAGCTTTTGCTCCTGCTCCTGCAACGGTGCACTCCCCTGTACAGAACAGTGTGCAGAAAATTGCCAATGAAATGGAGCGTCGCAACTCTCTGGGATATGGTCTCGGACGCATGCTTGGAAAAGCACTAGGGACAGTCACCGACGAACCTGAGCTTCAAAGGCCGATCAAAAGGGCAAAAGTTGTCCCTCGTCAACAACCGGTGCAAAATGAAACGGTCCCCTTTATGGACGTCTACAAAAAACTATTTCCCCAAGACACGCTCAGAGTCCTCTATGCAGAACTCGATCCTGGAGTCGATGATGGGGCTGCCCTGCTGCAGCTTCTGGCAGCTACAAAAAACAGTACGGGAACTCAAGCCAAAAAGGTTGAGATTGTAGGCCTCATTCCAAGTTGCGGAAATGCTGTGCTCTCACAGACAGAGCAAAACACCATGCAGTTTTTAGAGCTGACCGGTGACACCCAGATCAAGGTCGCGGCCGGAGCTGTTGCCCCGCTTGCCGACCAGAATAACCAGACAGCGATCAACATCGACGATAAAGGGATCAACGCCACTCGTTTTTATGGCGGTGATGGAGAAGAGGATGTGGGTGGCTGGCCCAAGGTTAAGATGAAGCTCCAGACGAAGCCAGGATACATTTTTGGTGCTGATGCCATCTCTGCAGCTTCCCCTGAAGCCCCTTTGACGCTGGTGTCGACCTCGGCTCTTACAGAGTTGTCCCAAATCCTGACCGAACTGGTCAGCCGCGATGCCAAAAATGGGTTGCCTCCTGGATCGTTTGCGAAAAACATCAACGTCATTTCGATCATGGGCGGCTGCATGAATCCTCAAGTGACTGGGTGCAACGCTCCCTTTAACGTGCCTGACAGCCAGAAAACATCCGAGGCCAATTTCTATTTCGATCCCTTGGCTGCCCAAACTGTCTTTTCGATTTGCCAGCAGCATCGCATCCCCATTCTGCTTGCCCCATTAGACCTCACACAACAGCCCGGGCTGCTCTGGACAAAAAGTCAGGTCGCCACACTCAATCAAACTGGCAATCCTGTCGCTACACAGTGGGCAAAGGTGACAAATGTTGTACCCTATCTGGATGCCCCCTGTTTTCCCAATGGCACCTATCCCATGCACGACCTGCAGGCAACGGCTAACCTCCTCTATCCTGAACTGTACACTGTCACTCCTATGTCGGTCAGCATTGGCAACATTGGCCAGGTCATCGTAAATCAAAATGCAACAGATGCAGAAAAAAATGTCTATGTGCTCTCCATGCCGCAAGAAAATCAGGCAAAGTTCTACGGGACACTCCTGCCTGCCTTCAATAATTTTCGTTCGACAAAAAGAAAACGATCGATTGGAAAAATTGCGGGTATCGCTGCAGCAGCCGTGGGAGGCGTTGCAGTTACCGTAGCAGGAGGTGTTGCTTTGCACAAAAGGGTCCGCAGAAGTAAACGTCTCTCTGAAACATCTCCGCTGATACAAGCGTGAAGCAATGTTTGTATCGCGCTATCAACTTCAAGAAGAGGACAAAACCACTTTTGATGAGTTTATGAAAAACCCTTTTGGACCTCATAGCCCACGTTTGCAAAGAGTTCTCAATCTCTTTCGTGGCTGCGGAGAGCTGCGCTATGGTTTGCTCTGCACCAAGCCGCATCAGGAGTGGGTGTTAATCACAATGCGCGGACCAGAACTGTCCATCGAAATTCATCATGAGTGTGTTTTCACAAATCTTGCGGATGCTGAGCGGGAGATCTTTCGAAGACGCTGGAAATACCAAACTAACCAAGGTCTATGTTAAGAATCACTGGATATTGCGATCGCCTGACGGTTCTCCCAGGTGAAAACATCCACTTCTATGTGAACTGCGAAGAACCCAGTTATCAAGCACAGCTTGTGAGAATACGTTGTGGAGACATCAACCCCGAAGGTCCTGGCTTAAAAGAAGAGGAAATAGACTCAAAGATTAATGGGAGCTACACAGGCAGAACGCAAACAATCCATGCGGGATCCTATGCCAAGGTTCCCCTCTCCAGAGATCAGCATGCGGGCTTGTCTCAACTTGCCGATGGTTTCTGTTTTGAAACTTATCTCTACCCGACATTGCCTGGCAAAGGCTCACAGGTCATTTTTGATTTTTTCCAAGATAGTCATGGCTTTTACTTAAGAATGTCCCAACAGGGAACCCTGGAAGCCAGGTTTGGTAGCACGCAATTACGGACCACTCAACCCTTAATCAGCCATGCCTGGTATCGCATTCTCTGCCTCTTTTATCGCGGTCGCTGTTACCTTGTCCAGCAGTCCCTGAACAAATACCATCGGCATCTTTTTCAGGCCGTTTCAGCAGATACAGAAAACGCGATCCAATTTCCATTTCGGCCGATCACCCTGGCTGGAAGCTTGAACGGGAAAGACAGCTGGAATGGAAAGATCGATAGTCCTGCGTTGATGAAACTTTCAGCTCTGCTAGATCCCGCACAATTGACATCTCAGCTTGGCGAGTACTGGGTAAAATGGAACTTTTCTCAAGAAATTCCCACCATTCATATCAAAGATGAAGGAAAACTGCAGCTTCATGGGGTCCTGGAAAACTTGCCCACACGAGGGGTCACGGGGTACCGCTACACAGGTCAGGAGACCTCTTGGGTCACCCATCCTATGCACTATTCTGCCATCCACTTTCATGATGATGATGTTTATGATGCCCAATGGGAAGTGGATTTTAGCCTTGCCGTACCCGAAGAATTGAAAAGCGGCCTCTATGCTATGCGTTTAAGAATTTCGGATCAGGATGAATACCTGCCTTTTGTCGTCCGTCCTGGCAAAAAAAGAAACAAAATTGCCCTCCTGTTCCCAACGGCGACCTATATGGCCTATGCCAATGAGCACATCATGATTGACCCTGCGATGGGTGAACTGATCAACCAACGGGCGATCCAGATTAATCCCTACCAACTCTTTCTCAAACAACACCGCGAATATGGCAACTCCCTCTACGATGTGCATTCGGATGGTAGCGGCGTGCACTATTCGTCGCGCTTGCGCCCGATGCTTAATATGCGACCTAAAAGACTGTTTGGGATTGGCGGAGGCTCGTCCTTCTTGTGGCAGTTTAATGCCGACACGCACATTACCGATTGGCTGGAAGCTAATGATTTTGAGTACGACATTGTGACAGATGAAGATCTGGAAGAACGAGGACTCAGCGAGATCCAAGACTATCGCGTGCTGATGACAACCACTCACCCCGAGTACTATTCGACGAAGATGCTGCAGGCTGTGGATGACTATATTCATCAGGGCGGACGGCTGATGTATATGGGTGGCAATGGCTTCTACTGGCGGGTCGCCTTTCACCAGTATCTTCCTGGCGTCATTGAAGTGCGCCGAACCGCGGGGACGCGCGCCTGGGAAATCGCCCCAGGCGAAGGGACACACAGCTTTAATGGTGAAGCCGGAGGATTATGGAGGTATCACAATCGAGCTCCCAACAAATTATGCGGCGTAGGTTTTGCCGCACAAGGCTTTGACCGCTCCAGCTATTACAAAAGAACAGCAGATGCGGACAACCCCCGCGCAGCTTTTATTTTTGAAGGGATTAACGACAACATCTTAGGTGATTTTGGCTTAATAGGAGGCGGAGCTGCCGGAATGGAAGTCGATCGCTATGACCTCCACTTAGGGTCGCCCCGCCATGCCCTGGTCGTGGCCTCTTCAGAAAATCACTCTTCCGCGCATCTGGTTGCCATCGAAGATATCTATAACAACTACCTGGGAGTGGATGGCCAGCAAAATTCTCTTGTTCGGGCAGATGTGTCATTTTTTGAAACCCCTTCCGGAGGAGCTGTGTTTAGCACGGGATCCATTGCCTGGTCCGGCGCTTTGTCACATAACAGGTATGAGAACAATATCTCACACATCACCTGCAACGTTCTCAAGCGCTTTCTGTCCCCTGAGCCTTTCACAGGAGAGCATGGCTTACATCTTGTAGCGGCTCAAACTCAGACTTCATAACTAGATCCGGGCGTCGATGATGGGGCGGCACTGCTGCAGCTTTTGGCAGCCAAAAAACAGTAAGGTAACTCAAGCCAAAAAATACATTCATGCAATAAAAAGGAGCGCATCATGTCTTTCGATAATGTCTCTGAAGCAGGACGAGGTCTATTCAATCATGTTGTAAGATTCGAGCCTCTGGCATTTAGAACGGCTGTTGCTGAAGTTCTTCAATTTGGACAATGGACAAAAGACCGATTCATCGATGAGGATCGTTTTAAAATGATACGCGATCGATTTGTCAATAACTTCTGGCAAAAAGATGATTGGACCTGAGTCGCGCAATTTTTAGAAAAAGAAGCAAAATCACTACAAGATGCTGATACGAAAAAAGATTCCAAGATGATATCCACTTTGGCAGGCTGCTTAATGCATGCGCTCAGGCGAGCCCCGAAGCTGGCCTAATAAAGGAAACAGATTGTTGCAACAAGTTGGGATTTTGTCTGACAGCAGCGATTAATAGCTCCTCTTCAAAAGGCGGGCATGCCGAAATGTGGGAAACGCTAGGAAAAAGATCACAGTTAAATTGAGTAACATCGGGTCTAATCAAGTTCATATCTCCATTTGCCTAAATATGTTACGTTGGATCTCGCATTCTGTCAACCAGGTAACGAGAGCTCTCCAGCAAACGCCGCCTCTTGCAAATGGTTCGGGTGAATAATATTATGTCCCTCATGGCGATCAAAGGAAGGTGGAGTTCCCGCAAATTGACGAGCCCAGCGAGAGAGGCAATATTGGCATCGGTCGTTACACGCTGATAGCTGATGCAACATCCAAAGAGAAAGGTATGAGATAAATGGTTGGGTATACCGCAAATGCATGGAGAAGAAGCACTTATTTGAGCGATGAGTCAATTACAATAAACTATACTTTAAAAAACTGTCTGTAAAAAATTATTGTTATGCTAAATGTATTTTTGATATACTCTGTTTTAGATAGATACTGCTTAATTTAGGAGATTTATATGTCATCAATTACACCAGATAATTTTCCAAAAATGGATATCAACAATCCGATTGAGAAAGTTACTGATAAAGATTTAGTTTTTACTACGAAAGGGGAAAGACCAGCATATGGATATGGTCAAGTAGAGTTTATGCAGTTATTAGAAGGAATTTCGAAAGATAATGATGCCCTTTTTGGTACTGCCAAAAGAGTAGTTGATACTATTCGTGACAAAAAAACTGTAAATACAGGTGAATTGCGGAATTATTTGCAAGATGTAGGTTTAGCTAGAGCCAAAATGCATGGGTTTGTGGCAAAACAATATATGCAAACTATTTTAGAATTAGACAATCCAAACAAATCCAATGCAGAATTAATTTCTAAAGCAAAAAATTTATGCACAAAAATAATTTCCCAAGAGAGATGTGCTCAGGAAGCAGAAAACTATATATTTGACTTAATATCTAACCGACCTGAATAGCCTCTTGGAATACCTTAAAACGGAAAACGGTGTCAAAACGTCAGGCATGAAAGGATAGAAGAAGATCACTGTCCCATTGCGGCAGAGCAGGCGGAGGATCAGGACCTCCCGCACAATAGTTATATTCCATAGCATCAAGAGTTCCCATGACTAGTTGAGATCAGCAGGCGGGTCGAAATCGAGGGCCTTCGTTGGCCAGCCAATGCGGGATAAAATGCGCCATTTCTCGCTGGAATGAGTGTCAATGGCAATGATCTTCATTTCTTTTCCGCAGGTACAAAGAAGAGGATTTACCTCGTAAATTCGCAACAATCGGGCCCAACTGAGCGTAACCTTTTTGATATTATCGGAAGCTTCATTTGGAGGAACAAAGTTTTTTTGTGTCTGAGCTGCGATCAGGGCTCTTTGAGGGGCATTCGGGGCAAATACTCCATGATAGTGATGCCGGTGCCGGCGCGGCGGAGGAATGAAAGCCGCGATTCTGTTGATGAAATCAAGGGGTTGGAGTTGCACGAAGGTTTGACCGGTATTATGGGTAGGCTTTGGCAAACGATAAATAAGCCACGGCCATTCCATCGCAAATTTTCGCCAGCAAAACAGGGTCTAGAACAATAATCTGATGAGCCGCTCTAAGCCTTCCCAATCCCAAGGTTCTATCCGTACTTTCGCATTCATCGAAAAACCTGATGAAACTTGTATGATCCGCTTTCAAACACGCCATCTGTGACAACAAGATGAAAATGCAGATGCAGATTGAGTGTAGAGCGAAATCGTTGAATAAAGCTGATGGCGCCAAATTGAGCGCCGGGAATTTCAGGGCTGCAGGCGATCACGCTTTTGCGCACTTCATCGACAACGATGCGTAGAACCGCTTGAAGGATAACATCTGTTTGAAGGTAATGGCGAATCCGCTTGGGAAAACTGATCACCCATTGTCTAACAGGAATCGCAGGAATTAAATTCTCTAATAGATTAGCCGCTATTTCGGCCATCATCCGCGTATTGCAAGAAGGACAGATCCCCCTCCCCTAGCAAGAAAACGCGATCAAAAAATCTTGATGACAGTCGTGACAATGGCGGTTGATTAGCCTTCCAGCAATCGAAACAATTCCTTACAATCCCGCAAGATTGCCAGGTATCAGCGAAGCTGAATACCGCCATTATATTACGAAAGCCTAAATAAGGATAACTATGTCATTATTTAGGCTTTCGTATGGTACTTTTTTAGTGCGCGGAACCTCCATGCAGGGCTGCGCTTATGTTTTTAAAAATTTTGAAAATAAACACTCAGCCGAGATCGAGAAAATTATGCAGATGTGGAATACATTTAAAAGCTATTCCACATGGCTCCTGGTTGCAAGCGCAGGTGGTTTGGCAGCTGGTGCTATCCTGTTGCCAGAAATGGCGCTATTCGGAATAGCTGTAGTTGTGGCCAGCGCCTCCCTTGCCATCTTAAGCGCAAAACGTTTGCTAGAGGCTTCTGGACAGGCTAAAGAATGGGGACAAACCACTGGTCGCAATGATGGAATGGATGTGGAAAGAGCCCGGTTATGCCGGCAATTTTATCAATCGCTCGTCATCCCCAATGAAAACCGCGAGCAATATGCATTTTTGTGTCGATTTTTTAATTCTCTCGCGAACCCAATGCATGGCTACATTGCCAATGGTTGTCGTACGGATAATCAGATCAATGCTGCAAAGCCTTTCTATCATGACCTCTGTTTAAGCTTTTTAAGCGTCAGGAATTCCGATGATCAGCATAACCAAATGATTCCTAACGTGAGACCCTTGATCACAAGAGTAAAAGAGGAAAGACTTGCGCTCAATCGATCGATCTTGGAACGTTTTCTGCAAACCATGCAGGTGCCAGCCCAAAGGCTCAAAGTGCAAGTCATCCACGATTATATTGCGACTCTTTTCCAAAATGGTGAAAGGCAGCTGCTGGCACAGTTCGAGGCACGTCTCTCAGAAAGGGAGCAAATGAAAAGTGTCTACTTGGAGCAACTATTTCAAAAAGTGAAGGCTTTTGTCGAAGCCTTTCGTCACAATGATTATTCGCGATTGACAAGGTTGGAACCTTTTTTCAGCTTAGCGTGGGATGTAAACCCATACACCTTTCTGCGATTAGACGTAACCTCTTACGATGCAGCACGCCTGCCAGGAATTACTCAGGGTGAGTATAATTTGTATTTAACGAACTTCAATTTCAGAATGAGGTAAACACTGTTGCTTTATGGAACCGATTGCCCCCGCTTCTAATGCCGCATCAAACGCATTTCCAAAAAGCAGCAAAATTCTTTCGCCATGACAACGCGCCAAAAGGTCAGGATGTATGCCTATGATCAGCATCTCCTGCACCTGCGCGATTATCACATCGATCAGAACCTTGCGGCCAATGGATAGCGAAAGGGCAAAGCTACGCCTTTAGGAAATAATTGTCTCCTGCATACCCTTTTCCAGCAGATTGCCCCCAAAGATAGTTTGGAAGGATTTATCGCTCATATGCGTGGGCGTATTGAGCAACAAATGGGGAATGTTACTCTTTTTCAAATGTATCCTTATCTGCTTTATGAATCTCGTGAGCGATGATTCGACGCACATCAGGAGGAAGTGCACTGAGAGGCGAGCCAGGATTTTTTCTTGAACCTGCTTGAAAAGTCATTTGGCGCTTTTGGTTCTCGATTTCTTTTTCTGCTTTTTCAACTCGTTTGCGAGCATCAGGAGATAAATTAATATTTGTATTTGCTCCGTTCTTAAGTAGTAATTTTATTAGTTTAGAACTTTTCAAATGTTCCGCTGCTAATGTAAGAGGAGTATCTCCCTTTTGAAGTTGGATAAAGTCTTGGCCGAATGGGGTACTGATGGCCATATTGACATTGGCTCCCGACCGAATGAGTTCCTTAATGACCTTGATATTATCATCAAGTTTACAATCCAGAAGTGACAGGAACAGAGGAGTACATCCAAAATAATTTCCCAGATTGATTAATTTTTTAGCATCGCCAATAGTGAGAATATGTCTTACAAGGGCGACATTTCCATAAGAAGCTGCTCGCCCTAAAGCATTCATAGCCATTCTTCCACCTTGCTCAAGACTATATTCAGGGATCTCAGCCATTTTTTCATCAAACTCTTGTGGGGTTGTTTTTTCATTTATACTACCCACAACTTGTTTAGCAAGATAACTTTCAAATGTCGATTTTGCTTTACAAATTTTTATAGGTTGTACAGGCCTTTTATTGCTTTGCAATTCAAGCACTGCCCTATCAACAAGTTTTTTAGCTTCTACAGATAAATTTACTTCACTGCTGGCACCGTTTTGAAGTAAAAATTTTATTAATTCCAGGTTTTTAAGTTTTTCTGCTGCTACAGTCAGGGGGGTATCGCCCGCTTTAAATGACTTGCCTGATGATGACACAGCTAAGTTAACGTCTGCACCCTGCTTAATGAGTTCTTTTGCCACCTTTATAATGAGGCGAGGTTCTTTAATTTCTGCGAAAGCAATATAGAGCGGAGTACAACCAAAACGATTGCCAAGATTGACAAGTTTTTTCGGATCCCCATTAGTCAGGATATATCGGATAACTTTTACATTTCCGTTAGCTGAAGCAGATCCTAAAGCATTCCATCCCTTATAGCCTCCATTTTCAAAGCGATAACCCACTACGCTGTTTACGACTTTTTCAAATGCTTGTGGGGTTAAGAAAGTATTTTCAATAACTTCATCAGCACCCACTTCCCCTTCCCCGGAATGTTCAGTACATGGACGAATAGGTGAATTTCCTGCAGGCATCATAACAACACCTCCACTACCATTAATTATTTAAAACTAATATTAGTTTGTCAATTGAAAGAAAAGGCCACTGAAGGATAGTAAATTCAAGCCACGCTGATAGGCTCTCCCTGGGAAAGCCTATCAGCATGGCTTGCCCCGTCTTCTTTAATGCCTAATATGAAGTGGGTAAAACTAATAAGGGACTACTTTCTGAGTTCAAATGAATATAAATAAATTTACAGCCAAGTGAATGAAACAAAAAGGAAGCAAGCCGTTGTTTATTCAGCAGATTCCTCCAGAGACGCCCATATTTGGTCGCATTTTGCATCACAATAATTTTCAATTTTTTTTTCAACTATTGCTTTATTATGCAATAAAATAAAGTGACTGGAAAACCATGATGAGTAACCTCCTCATAGCGTTGAATCAACTGCACTGTCAAATTTTAAATTGTTTGGGGTTCAGCATTTACTTCTCCAAGCCTCTTGCCAGCTATCAGCGAGGTCTGTGCTTGTGATCGTTTTTTTTCACACGACCCCTTAGTTGGGAGAGGAATATCTTCGCCCGACCTGTTGGCTAATAAGCACTGCGTTGAGCAGCTGCCGTTTTGACAGCTGCTGTAGGCAATGCTGCTAGGCTGGCTGCTGACTGATTTTTTAGGGGTTGTGTCAAAAAAAAAGCCCTGACACATTGCTATGTCAGGGCGAAAAAAACCTTGGCGGCGACCTA
>JAJFUZ010000113.1 GCA_021372155.1 Parachlamydia sp.
TTATCAAAGTCAATGATGACTGGGGAGATCAGAGACAAGACCCAACCGTTATCCTGACCCGCGTACTTACCAGGCGACGATGACAAGACGCGCACGGGCGCAGCCCCATTAAAGGTCATATCATACTTCTCGTAAGGATCCATCGTGAGGTTATAAAGCGCACCGATGGCGCCCAGATTAGCTTCCACTCCCAGCCAAGAATCCTTCGCGGTGTAAAGGTATTTCCAGGCGATGTTAACCCAGGGGGCATTAGGATCGCCGGCGATATCCACGCGAGCACCTTGGAAAGTCTCTCCATCGATATAGATCCATGAGCGGCGGGCGGAATGATCCGCTTTTCCGAGAATGTAGGCGCTGTTATCGATGCTGTCGAAATAGATGCCTTTGCCATCGTTGCCCACCCAATCATGCGGTGGAGGTTTAATGCCAGCCATCGAAGCAAGTGTTGCCCAGGCATCGATATGAGACATCATTTCATGGTATTTTGCCCCAGCGGGAATATGATTTGGCCACCACATGATTCCAGGAACGCGCCAGCCTCCCTCAAATGCAGATCCTTTTTCACCGCGGAAAGGGGATGTCCCCGCATCGGGATAGGCATCCTGCCAGGCACCATTGTCGGCTGTCAAAATGACGATGGTATTGGGAGCCTCTTTGCGGATAGCTTCCATGACTTTTCCAATATCGGCGTCAAGTTCCATGAGCGAATCGGAGTAGTCACCTAGGTGAGATTTGCCTTTAAATTCAGGAGCAGCATTCGTAGGATTGTGCATCTTCATGAAGTTGATATCCATGAAGAACGGTTGATCGCCTTTGGCATTCTTCTTGATATATTCTACAGCTGAGTCAGCCTGCCGCACATCAAAGTTTGCCAGGTAGTCATAGTTGATCGTTGCCACTCTTTTGGCAGGTTGACCGGCAACACCTTCCCATTCGCCCAAATTCACGGCTTCGTTGTACATCTTATTGAATTCTGGATTGAAAGAAGGAAACCAGGGGTGAAACCACTTTGAGGTGTCATTGTACGCATAGACGCCTGCATAATAAGCAGCAAAATTCTTCATCTCATCGAAGCCATGCTCGATGGGATAGGACTCGGGTTTATCTCCTAAATGCCACTTGCCAGAGAAGTAGGTTTTGTAGCCATTCTTCTTAAAAAATTCGGCGATTGTCGGAGTTTCTTTTCGCAAGTAGTTCTCATCCGCAGGAGCCACCACGATGGATAATGCCGAGCGGATAGGAATTCTACCTGTGATGAATGAGGCACGACCCGCTGTGCAGCTTGCTTGACCGTACCAGCTCGTGAAGACCGCTCCCTCTTTTGCGAGGCGATCGACGTTGGGTGTCGGATGTCCAAGAGCCGCACCACCTCCCGAATAAGGGCCAAAATCCTGCCAGCCCGTATCGTCTGTCATGATCACGACGATATTTGGTTTTTTTTCTGAATTTGGCTGTTTTTCAGCCGTTTGGGCGAATGCCGTAGCATCCATCAGCATGCTGCCAATGAGGAATGTTTTAAATAACCCTTGTAGAGGCTTCATCGACTCTCCTTTCTCACCCTTTTTTCGATGAATAGACCTTTTGAGACTCAGGGTCAATAGAATTTTCCACAGCGAGAATGGGTCTCAAAAGTTGACGCTTGCAGGCTGTTAAAGTTAGGAGTATAATGAGGTTACTCCAGGGTACCCGCCCTGTCCAACCACATGAGGGTTCTATGTCTCGCAAATCTAAAGCTTCCGAGTTTGTGAAAGAGGGATGGGATATTCAGATTACAGGTCGAAATGTTCTTGTGACGGATCCCATGAAAGACTACGCGATGGAAAAGATCTCCAAGATCGAGCTGTTCAGCAAACGCATCGTCGATGTCAATGTGGTCATGGATATCCAAAAGTTGGAACACCGCCTTGACATTATCGTCAAAGTCGACAACCTCAAGATCAAAAGCCACGCTGCAAGCGATAACATGTATTCCTCCATCGATATCGCCATTGCCAAGCTGCTGGAGCAGCTGCGCCGCTATAAGACGCGTATCCAGGACCATCAGTCGATCAGCCATGAAGAGGTTGCCATGAAGGTCGAAGTTTATGCGTCGCCCACCGATGAGGAGCTGGTCAATGATGATATCGAGGCAGAAAACGCGAACTCTGCCATGGACCGTTACACGCCTCACAAGATCGTGGCGCAGGAGACCAAGCCCTTAAAGACCCTCACAAACAATGAGGCCATCGTCAAAATGGAGCTTTCAGGCGATGCATTTCTCATCTTCCGCTCGGAAGAGGATCGCAAAATGAAGGTGATCTACAAGCGTTCTGACGGCCATTACGGGATCATCATCGCCCCTGAAGAGGCATGATCTACTGCCCCATTCGCGAGAGTTGGGTATCCAACCTGCCAGAAGAGAGAGTGCGCCAGAGGCTGCTCTCGCTCATGATGCTGGAGCTCGGCTATCCCAAAGCGCTCATCGTCGTTGAAAAATCACTCGCGCAATTGCCTCATCTTCAAAGCAAACCCGGTCCCTTTCCCGACCGCAGAGCGGACATCCTTTGCTTTGCAAAGGGAAAGGAAGGGTTGGTGCCTGCCCTGCTGATCGAATGCAAAGCCATTCCTCTCACTGATAAGGTTATTAACCAGGTCCTGGGCTATAACCTCCATGTCCAGGCTCGCTATGTCGCCGTGGCCAATGAGGCGGAAGTTCGCACCGGCTGGTATGATCCTGCGAAGAAAGGCTATCACTTCGTGCCACGCTTGCCTGCCTATCAGGAAATCTGAAAATTACCCATTATAATCGGGAGATTCCACTTGAAATTGCCGTCAAAAAATGGTAAGATCATCTAAAAATAGAAGGCAATATCATGAAACGAGATCTAGAAGAGAACCTTCTAGTCTGGAAAAATCGCCACAACCGTAAACCCTTGATTTTGCGTGGAGCCCGTCAAGTCGGAAAAACATACCTAATTGAGCACCTGCTTGAGAAAGAGTTTGCCCGATTTGTAAAAATCGACTTTGAACAGACCAAAGAGGCAGCCAAATGTTTTGAAACACTTGTTCCAGAAAAAATTGTGGCCAGGCTCGAAGTATTGTCAGGCAAAAAAATTATTCCTGGTGAGACATTGCTCTTTCTCGATGAAATCCAGGTATGCCCGCCGGCCATTATGGCACTGCGTTATTTTAAGGAGCAAATGCCCAACTTGCACGTCATAGCTGCCGGTTCACTATTAGAGTTTGCTTTGAATAGTCCAGAGTTCAGCATGCCTGTGGGTAGGGTAGAATATTTATTCCTGAAACCTTTAAGTTTCATGGAATTTCTTACAGCAACAGGGAAGGATTTAATCAAAGATCGTCTGACATCGGTGACATTGTCGGACCCTCCCGACGAGGTGTTGCATCGCAAAGCGTTAGAATCCGTCCGAGAATACACGATCTTGGGTGGTATGCCAGCAGTTATTGAAGAATACAATGAATCCAAAAGTTGGCTGAACAGCCAGCGCGAACAATCGACTATTCTCAACACCTACCGAGACGATTTTGGGAAATATGCAAAAGATACCCAATTGAAGTATCTGCATGCACTATTCGATAAAACGCCCGGCCTGATCGGGGAAAATTTTCAATATTCTAAAATCGACCCACAGGCCGACCCTCGTTCCATTCGTGTGGCCCTGGAAAAGCTGAATTATGCGGGTTTGATTTATCAAGTTCATGCTGTATCAGCTAATGGGCTGCCTCTTCTGCTTACAAAAAACGAAAAAAAATTTAAGTTTTATTTCCTTGATATAGGGCTTGTGCATCGTGCTATGCGCCTGGATTTGGAGCTCCTTTTAAATGAAGAACTCATGCTGCTGAATCGCGGCAGTTTGGCGGAACAGTTCGTAGCTCAGGAACTGCTCGCCTACTCGGATTGCCATGAGCCGCGCCAGCTTTATTACTGGATGCGAGAGAAAAAGGGGAGTAGTGCTGAGGTCGATTTTGTGATTCAAGAAGGAACTTCAATCATCCCTGTAGAAGTCAAAGCCGGGACGACGGGATGGCTGCGCTCCCTTCACCTCTTTATGGAAGAAAAAAAGAGTCGGATCGCCATCCGAATATCGCAGTATCCACTCGATTTTCAAGAACGGATCCTCTCAGTGCCTTTGTATCTCATTGGGGAGATCCCAAGGCTGCTGAACCAGGCATTAGGACGATGAATTTTCAATGTATTGTGATGAGGATATTTGAATTGAATTTTATTTCATCGATGTATAAGCTTTGAGCTGTTAAATCTCTTTTAACTAAGGAAAAAACATGACTGCTGTTCATGGCCGTTCAGCTATCTATGCCTTCTCAATTTTAAGGAAAAGAAAAGTTAAAACAGAGTAAATTTATGAAAAGCATTTTTCTCTGTCTTTTGCTTTGCATACCTTTATTTGTATATTCATATCACTGGGAACAAATAGACTATGGAATCAAGCTGGAGCATAATACTGTTTATTTAAATGATAAAGGAAGTAAAAAATTTTCATTTTCTGGGGAAGATCTTAATGGCGAATTGTGATGGTTGCATCCGCACTGCAAGTTGTTCCTACAAACAGAATAATGAAACTAGATATCAATTCGTATTTATACGAGTGTAGTTATGAAAAAAAAGCATTTATTGATTTTTTTGATTGTGATTATAGATTAATAGCGCCGTATCAGGTAAAGACTGCAGGAAAAGTAACCGTAAAAATACCATTTAATGAACTTATACGTATTCGATATTTTTTTTGGAGTTTTGAATAATGGAACTCTTTACAATATGTTCGCCTGGGTATCGCCGAATTTCTTCAGGACATGCAAAGTTCATTTCTCATTAAACGAGATCCAAAGCTTGAGTGGCATGCAAGTAAGAGAAATTCTAGATCTGCCAATAGACGCTAAGCTTTCGAGCTCAAATATAGATGCTCCTACTTTGACAACAGGCCAAGGATTGCCCATCCATATGCTGCCCAATGTTCCCCTTTCAACAAAAGTGTCAGCTGATTTTCTCAACTAACTCCAAAAGTGGTCAACCGCCCTGTGGCGTAATCGTGGAAAGATGACCCATTAAGGGTCGACTGCCTTTTTGTTTGTTTCAGCTCATCTGAGCCATTTTGATGACTAATTAAAAGAGTTATGGACAATTTCCCATTCCCGCGCAGGGGGAATGCACCTCCTATAATAAAAATATTCCAAACAAAATGATTTTACTGTATAAAATTTGGACCGTTTTGGACAAAAAAATAGAATGAACGATCTTGATTCCTCTTTTCCTTGCGTAACAAAAGAAACTGAGTTACAAATGAATAGAGAGGTAAGTGATGAAAAGGAAAACTGTCAAACTTTTTGTACTCGAGGCTTTGGGTTTCCCTATCCAATTAAGCAATGTACCCATGGTGGAATTGAGAGGAGATTTTGTTCCTGATATCGACTATAACAAACTGCAAAAAGCCGTTTTGTTGCATCTGAGCCATAAAAAAATGCCTCTGACGGGAAACGAAATCCAATTCATCCGTAAATATTTTTCAATGACTGCAAAGGCCTTTGGTCACCTTTTCGGCTATACACACAGTGCCGTGCTAAAATGGGAAAACAGAGGAGATCATTTCGCAAGGATCGCTCCAACAACAGAGGTCTATCTTCGCCTATACCTGCTTGAATACCTTCGTCGGAAACCATCTGATTTTAAGGAGTTGTACAATGAAATCAGCATCCCCCAGCTCTCCCATTATCTAAAGAGACCGGAAACTTCTGATTATATCCCAATTCTTATCGATGTACGTAGAGAACTGTCTGCAGCCTAGCTTGCCGGTTCATGATTCATTAGTTGTACCTAGCTGAGAAAGATTTCGTCATCTTTAATCGCGATGGGATAAGAGCGCACATCTTCCCCAGGCATGTTCTGGCAGGCACCCGATCGAATGTCGAACTGCCAGCCGTGCCAGGGGCAGGTGACGCAGCTATCTTCGAGGATGCCTTCGCCCAAAGGGCCGCCCTGATGTGGGCAGGTGTTTTCGATGGCGCAGATCTGGCCTTCGCATTTGAATAGGGCGATCTCGGTGCCGTCGGGGGTCATCACAA
>JAJFUZ010000356.1 GCA_021372155.1 Parachlamydia sp.
AACTTCGCCCTTCTCGCCTGGTCCCTGCATAAAAACTCCGGAAGCTACCTATCTGAAGATTTCTGGCTCCACTTTGGCAAAGTCACCTTCACGACCATAGCCTCAGCGGCTATCTGCATGCTGGTAATGGCCGCCCTTGGCCAGGAGATGCCTCTCAAAGAGATCGCCCTAAATCTGCCAGCCTCTTTTCCGCGTCATTTTGCCCAGCAGGCAATGCATCTTCTGCTACCCACCGCTATCTTTGGTGGTGCCCTTCTGTTAGTTGCCAAGGTCATTCGCTGCGACGACATCCTCGATCTGTTGAAAAGATAGAAAAATATAAGGGAGATGCCATGAAACAAAGACTGGAAAGGATTGAAAACGATCCCCTTTTTGAACAATTCATCGACCTGCTCTATGAAGATGGCTTGGCCAATCCCTCAAAACTAAAAGATGTCAAAGACGATTGGGATAGCGATTGGGACAAATTGCTCAAAGGCGTTGAAGACGAAGACTAATAAGCTGCTTATCAATCTCAAATTTAATTAATATTTATTCTTGCTTTTTTTATAAAAACTTAATACAATATTAATTTTAAACAAACATAAGAAATATTTATATGAGTCAAATCAAACAAATTATTCCGGAAAACCTGCATCGCTCTGCGCTTAATCAACTAGACAGGGCAGCAAATTCAAATCGCCCATCTATTGAAAAAGCAGCCCTGCTTTTACCCTTGAGCGGCGCCGTTCTAATCACCAACGTTGCGGCTGCAGCCAGTGAAAGTCTGCATCTGCTGGGACAACTCTGTCTCGCCGGTGCAAAGTATGGCGCGATTGGGACCCTGCGCGTCCTCACTTGGTCGAATGCCTGTGAGTCGCTCTACAAGAAATTGCCCGATGGGAAGAGCCTCATCAAGACATTTATCAAGATCTGCAAGCTGATGCTGGGCATCTTCTATTCCCTACTAGGGCTGGCGGTTCCAGGTTTTAATTTGCGCCGCCAGGAAGAACTCGGCCATTTCATCAGAAAACATGAGACACAGCCATCTCCTGAAGAGAAGCCAGCGCAGGTGCCTCAGCCACCAAAAGAAGAAGCCAGGTTCAGTGACCGCCAAATTAAACCTCTTATTCTTGAAAATAAGAAAGCAGCGCCAAAATCCCGCCTGAAACAGCCTCTTGCAAAACAAAAAGCCGCCTCGAGGCCCACACGCAGAAAGTTGGCGAAGGTCCGCATGAATGAGTTTTTGAAAACGTTTCAGAATATGAAACTTGCCAAACCCTCTCTTCCGCAAAGAAAGGTGCATTTTGCTCCTGAAAAGGCTTTAGTCCAAGTGCGCCCAATTCCCACAAGGAGAATGGAGAAGGAGCTAGAGAAGCAAAAGTCTCCTCAGAAAGATCTGCCAGCAGCAGATGTGCAGAAAAAAGATACCTCCATAAAGGATGCATATGAAAAGAATGCATCTGGCACCAATCCTGGCTTAGTGTTTGGCACAGTAGCAGGTGTCGGCACACTCGTCCTCGCTAAAACTGCTGCAAGTTTAAATAACCCTGCTAGCCTGACAACCTTGCCGTCGGTGAACAGTATTCTGACAGCAACCCAAAATGTGTCCAGCACTCTTGCAGCTGTAGCTGAGTCCGCTTTTAGAGATGTCGTCGCGCCAACGTTAGTCGCCACTTTGGCAAACGTTACGGAGCAAGTAGTGCCGTCGATCGCTCCAGCCCTTCTGTCCCAGGCAACCGTAAGCAATGCGACAGCCCTTGCAGCCCCTGCTTTATCGCTCGCGCAAATGGTCGCTCCAGCGGCAGTGTCTAATGGAACTTGCAGCATCGTCGCCTCTGCTGCCAATGCGCTGGCAGCACCCGCAATGACAATCGCCCAAATCGTCAATGGGAATGCTCCCATTATGGCGACTGAATTGGCCAAACAACTGCCTATGAGCTGGACATCCATTGCGCTTGTTGTTGGAACGCTTGCCATCAAAGGCTGGTTCCCAATGGCAGCAATCGTCTACAACGGATAGAACCCGTCTTTAAGAAATTGAAAGCGTCAGCAAGCTTAAGCTTGCTGACGCTTTCTTATTTTAGGTGGTGTGTGCGAGGAAGTCGCAGATTTCAGGAAGGTTGATCTCGATCGGCCAGGGCAGTTGACCCACAGATGGCCTTTGGAGCAGCTGGCCAGAAAAATGCTCATGGTCGGCCGAGAAATACTCGGGAACATTGCGCTGGGAGCCGTCAATCGCTTCTTTCACCTGCTTGATATTGCGCGATTTTTCTTTGATGGAAATGGTCATGCCCGGGCGCACCTGGAAGGAGCGGCGGTCGACCTTTTTGCCATCGACCAGGATGTGGCCGTGCGAAACGAGCTGCTGCGCGGCAAAAATTGTCGGCGCCAGCTTGAGGCGGTAAACGACGTTATCTAGGCGCGTCTCCAGCATTTCTGCCAGAAGTTCTGCCGTGTTGCCCTGCTTGCGCAGCGCTTTTTTGTAGTAGTTGACAAGCTGCTTTTCGCTGAGCATGCCATAGACAGCCTTGAGCTTTTGCTTTTCTTCAAGCAACAGTCCGTAGTCTGATTTCTTGCGTCGACGCGCACCGTGGACTCCGGGGGGATTTGGCTTATGCAGCAACGGATTGCGCATGCGGCCAAAGATGTTAAGCCCGAAACGGCGAGCGATGCGATTTTTCTTACCTGTGAAACGTGCCATCTGTTCTCCTAAACAATTTGCAGACAGAATAAACTGAAAGGAGTAATTATTTCATAAACCTTCAATTTTCAACAAGAGAAACTTGAGCGATTGCTCCAAAAGCGCCGTTTTTATAGTGTGAGGTCAAAGGATCCAGCATGTCCCTCGCATTGCCGAATCAATCCCATACCGAAGCCCTCCTCGATCTGATCGGCGAAGGGCTGCTCCTGTTCGCTCCCGATGGGCAGATAGCGCTTACCAATAAAGCTGCAGAGCAGATTCTTGAGATGAAGGCTGCGCAACTATTAGACAACCAGCTCGGCTTCTCGATCCGCGAAGCCTTGGCGCATTCCCATGCCCCTGCAACGTTGGACATCCCTTATCACATAGAGGGCGGTGCTCAGAAAGAGCTGACCATTGAGACCCGCTTTCTGGACCGTTATCTTCTCCTCATCATCCGCGATGTCACTGAGGCTAAGAAGCTGCAGGCCCTGGCCGCGCGCCATGACCGCATGAAGGAGCTTGGCGACATGGTGGCGACAGTCGCCCACGAAATCCGCAATCCTTTGGGAGGCATCCGCGGCTTTGCCACCCTTCTGCACCGAGATCTGTCAGGACAGCCCCAGCTGCAGGAAATGGCCCAGCACATCATCGATGGGGCCGATCACCTGAGCCAGTTTGTCACTCATGTCCTCAATTACTCACGCCCAGCGCAGGCGCACTTTGAGCCTGTCGACCTCAATGCCCTGATGGAAGAGCTGCGCATCTCTGTCGAGGCGGACAGTTCCCTGGATGCGGGCATCCAACTCACCTTTACCCCCTATTCTTCTCCGGTCATCGCCCCTGTTGATTCCCAGCTTCTTCAATCGGCGCTCCTCAACCTGGTCGTCAATGCCATCCAGGCGATGCCTCAAGGAGGCAAGCTTCGCCTCGCTGTCAGACAGCAGGGCGAACGAGCCCAGCTTACAGTGGCCGATACAGGCGAGGGCATCTCCCCTGAAAACATCTCCAAGCTCTTCTCCCCCTTTTTTACAACGCGGCCAACGGGCAATGGCTTTGGACTTGCCGAAGTGAAAAAAATCGTCCTGGCCCACGGCGGCACGATCGATGTCCAGTCGGAATTAAACCGCGGTACAACTTTTACCCTTAACCTTCCATTGAACAGAGGGCAGCTATGAAAATCGAAAAGATCCTGATCGTCGATGATGAGCTCCTGGTGCGCAATTTCTTATCCGAGACGCTTAAGCGCAGCGGCATGGAGGTCGCGACCGCGGAAAATGGCCGCAAAGCCCTGCAGATACTCAAGGACAGCACATTCGACCTGGTCATCACCGACATGAAAATGCCCGATCTCACAGGGATCGACATCCTGCGCAAAGTGAAGGAAAGCTCCCCCGGAACCCTTGTGGTCGTCATCACGGCTTTTGGAAGCATCGAAAACGCCGTCGCTGCCATGCGCCTTGGGGCCTTTGACTACCTCCTGAAGCCCTTTTCTCCCGACACCATAGAAGCCATGATCGAAAAGGCCCAGGATCATCGCTCGCTGGTGGAAGAAAACGACTATCTCCGCCAGCATGTCACCACTGGCGGACACCAAGCCTTTCAGGTCATTGGCCAAAGTCCGGCCATGCAAAAGATCTTAAGCGATGTCGCGCAGGTCGCCAAAAGCAACGCCAGCGTCTTTATCACGGGCGAGTCAGGAACAGGCAAGGAAGTGATTGCCCGCGCGCTCCACACCCAGTCGCTAAGAGCGCAAAAGCCCTTCATCAAAGTCAATTGCGCCGCCGTCCCGGACACTCTGATCGAATCGGAGTTTTTTGGCCACGAGAAGGGGGCCTTCACCGGCGCCTCGCAGAAAAAGCTGGGCCGTTTTGAACTTGCCCACAACGGCACGCTTCTCCTCGATGAAATCACCGAAATCCCCCTCTCTCTTCAGCCCAAGCTTCTCAGAGCCATCCAGGAACAGGAATTTGAACGGGTGGGCGGGACAAAACCCGTCAAAGTGGATGTGCGCCTCATCTCGACCTCAAACCGCGACATCCAAGCCGCCATCGCCGAAAAGGTACTCAGGGAGGACCTCTTCTATCGCCTGAATGTCGTTCCCATCCAGCTGCCCCCTCTGCGCGAACGTCCAGAGGACATCATGCCCCTCGCACTCTACCTCCTCGCACGCATGACCCTCGAAAACCATAAAGAGAAAAAAGAATTATCCGAAGAAGCCTCTGAAAAGCTTCTGGCCTATTCCTGGCCAGGAAATGTGCGCGAACTGGCCAACGTCATCGAAAGAGCCGTCGTCATGGACGACTCCCCTGTCATCTCGCCCTCACAGCTGTTTCTGGACAATACTGCTCAGGCCTCCCTGCACGATCTGGAAAAGCAACTGATCATCGAAGCGCTCAACACCCACCGTGAAAAAAAGAAGCAGAAGAAAGTTTAGGGACGATTGTTTTAAAGCTTAAGAAGTTGCTGAAGTCAAGAAAAGAACAGGTTCTTTTCTTTTGCAGACTTATAAATGAACAGGTTCTTTTCATAGAATGTCAGCTAAAGACTGTTCAAATGCAGACTGTGTTACCTCAAAAAGCCGCAGCAGAAATGGTTCGGAACATTTTCTTGATTTTTCTGCTCATTTCATGGTAAAAGCCTCCACCCAAAATTTTAGATGATCAAATGACTTGAAAAATTTTGGTCACTCATTTACCATAAGTTTAGGCTGAAGCATGGATGAAAAGAGCTTTAAGGGGAGAAATCTCCTTAGGAGGATTCGCGAGCTGATTGAGCAAAACCGCTTTTTGACAACCAACCATTTTCAACTTCGCGAGAAACAAAGAAGGGTATTTTTGTGGGAAGCCCCTGCATGTCCTGAAGAATGGATCTCATGAAGAATGGCGCGACGAATGGGATTGTAAAAATCAAACATGGAAATATGCCATCATTGGCCGGACGATGGAGGCACGCGAATTGCGCATTATTGTCTCGGTGCTTGAGAAAGAACAGTTATTATTAATCATTGTTTATGACCTTGGACAAAGGAAGTAATATGGAAAGAAAAATCAAAAAAAAACACATCGATTATTCCTGTGGCTTTCCTGTTGTTCTCTTGAATGTGCCTTTAGTCAAGGTACATGATTCATGGATACCGGATATTAATTACGATGCCTTGGCACAAACTGTTCTCTTATCTTTGGCCAAAAAGAACAAAACCCTGACTGGAAACGAAATCCGATTCATCCGGTATTATTTTGACCTCAATGTGAGGGACTTTGCCCATCGTTTTGGAGTCAAACATCCCTCCGTTGTAAAGTGGGAAGGAAAAAAGGATCTTCGGGCCGACATCACCTGGGGAATCGAAAAAGATATTCGCCTCTTTATCCTCGATAAACTATGCAGATCCCATAAGGAATTTCGTGAAAGCTATCAATTTCTTGAAGAGATTAGAGAAGATGAAGTGTCTCAGCCACTTATTCTTGACATTCACGATGATCTGGAATGAGTACTCAGTTATGAAAGTTTTTGCTGTTTTGGCTGCGTGAAAGCTCCCGCGGTAAAACGATCGTAAATGGGTCAATATTAAGTCAAT
>JAJFUZ010000205.1 GCA_021372155.1 Parachlamydia sp.
TATGGACCCATTTGCGATTGTTCAACCCCGAGGCTTTGACGCAGCCAAACTTTAACGAAGCAACTTAACTAGACACTAGTAAAAGGAGGAAAAAATGAGCATGCAGCAGATCACCAAGGAGATCAGAAACCAGCTGACAAACACCCCCTCCCATTTTGAGCAGCCGGTGCCCCCTACGCTTCACCGTGCCAGAAGAGAAGAGATCAATCGCCAGATCGATCAGGCGATCAGCGAGAATTGTCCCTTGATTTTTCTTCTGGGCCCTCTGGGAGTGGGGAAAACAACCCAATGTCACTATTTTCTAAAGACACAGACAGCTTACCGCAGCGTTTCGAAATCATTTTCCAAAATCAACAATCTGGAATTTGCCTTTCTTAATCTGACATCCTTGCGCAGCCGCTCTATCTTCATTTCCATTGCCTTTTTGATAGGACTGCTGGCTGTCTTTTTGTTGCCTCCAAGCGGTGCTCTGCCCTTTATGCTGACGCTTGGATATCTCTTCGCAAAAAATTCATCCAATCTCATCTACATTCTGCATGAAGCCTTGGATTCGATGTTTCACTTAAGTCCCAAAATTGTCCTCATCGATGATCTGGAGCGCAGTTCTCTCACTTTCAACGATCAATGGGCTTTGCTTGCGAATTTATGGCAGGCAAAAGTGATCTACATTGTCTGCCTTGGTTATCCCCCCGATTCCCCTGATGTGAGAGATAAAATGATCGAATATGCCATGAAATTAAATGGGCGTGTCATCGAAGTTCTGCCGGATGAGAAAACGAATTATCACATTTTGAAACAGTTCAATGGGAGCAATCCCTTTAAAATTCTTCTCTATAAAGGAAAACCGGAGGGCTGGATGTCTCTTTTTACTCCCCGCGAAATCCAGATTCTCTACAATCTGGTCATGACCAGGGTAAAGCAGGAAGGGGATAGGAGAGGTGTGCCTGCTGGAAAATGGGATATCAAAATTATGGCTGTCAATCTCTTTTTGAAACATCTCGTCCAGAAATTCAAATGGGCAGAAGGCGAGGCGCTATTCGATCAACAAAAGCACGAAATCCAAGTCTATAACCATCCGTCACCCTTGCCCGGTGAGCTCTTTTATCTGATGGCCTTTGTGGAAAGCCTGGACTTTGATTCGCCCATCACTTTGAATCTACAGCCTCCTCAAAAGACGATGCAGGAAATTCAAGAATCGAGTCGCTGCAGGCAGCTGCAGAACTTGACAGAATCAGCCAATCTTTGGGGATTTTAAAGAACAGCTAAAAGAGAGCCTTTTCAGGCTCGTAGGGCTCTCTTTAATGTGGCTGCCTGTAACTACCTGGCTTCAATGAAGAGACGCTAGGGTATTTATAAAAAAATCTACGGGGATGAGCATCATGATGTGGCTATTTGTTTTGACAGCCTAGGCTTAGCTTGTAAAGATTTAAAAGATCCCAAAAAAGCAATCGAGTACTATGCTGAGGCGCTTAATCGGCGACCCCTATCTGCAGTAGAATCAGATCGCCCGACAGACCGGTTGTCAATTCAGCCGCATTGCACCAGTCGGTCTCTTTGCGCGAAATGGTGACAGGAAATTGAAAAAATCTTGGTCAGCTATTCGGAGAGTTTCTTCCAGGGAAAAGCGGGCCCTCTCTATAGAGGGGAATTTCATCCCACTTCAACACCGCAAGGGGAAATCTGTTTCAGCCAGTCGTATGTCTTGCTCACAAAACCCTACTCTATCTATTCGTCCCTGAAATGGCAAAAGAAGTGCCTTCACAATCTGTTATAGGCTCTACATAAGCCTAGAATTCGTGCTAGGATTTTGCAGGAAAGGTAACAAAGTTAATTTAAAATCCTGCAAAAATCAACATGAAACCACACCGCACCAACAACTCCCAAGGTCAACTCTTTGAACAGAGATTGTCCAAACAGCTCAATCCCGATCATGAACTTTTGATCTTAGCCGACTTTATTGATTGGGACACTCTCGAAGCTAAATTGAGCCCCTGCTTCGCAATGAAGCCGGCACACCTGCAAAGCCTGTGCGGCTTATAGTTGGCATCATGCTCTTACACCAGATGTACAAAATGTCGGACGAAGAGGCCGTCTATAAATGGGTGGAGAATCCATACTGGCAGCTTTTCTGTGGGTACGATTACTTGCAGTGGAAGTTTCCCATTCATCCAACAACATTGACAAAATGGCGTCAGCGATTGGGATCCGAAGGGATCGGAAGTGTGTTTGAAAAAATCGCTAAGGCAGCAGCCGACTGCGGAATGGTACAGCCAAAAGCTTCTCCAAGGTAATTGCTGACAGCATAGTCATGCCTAAGGCAGTTACCTTTCCAACAGACGCCAAAGTGGACTTAAAGGGGCTCCGGCAGTTGGTGAAATTTGCCAAAAAAGAGAACCTTGTTTTACGGCAAACTTACCAAAGGTAATCAACGACTGCGCAGAAAAAAGCTGCTCGTCTCATGCACGCGCGCAAGTATAAACAAGCGGCAAAAGAAGTCAAAAAGCTCAAGACCTATCGCAATCGTGTGTGGCGCGATTTGATGCGTCAAATACAAGGCAACCAAGAATTGACCAAAAGGGCGGCACCTACCTTACTTTTGATCGGTCAAATTTTGTTTCATGGACACGAAGGTCTCGACAAAATTTATAGCGTGCATGAGCCCCAGGTGGAATGCTTGGCTAAAGGCAAAGCAGGGGCGCAAATATGAATTTGGTTGCAAGGTATCGATTGTATTAACGCACCGAGAAGGGCTAGCACTAAATTGTATGGCGCATCACGGTAATCCCTACGATGGACATACGCTTGAGCAGGCTTTAAGCAAGGCTGAGCAAGTGAGCGGCAAAAAGATAAGCCAGGCATTTGCAGACAGGGGGGGTACAAGGGACATGGCATTAAGGGCAAAGAAGTGTTTCTTTCTGGCAGCGGCCGAGGCAAATTGCAATCCTTACGCAAAGCAATTTGGCGAAGACAAGCGATAGAGCCTTATATTGGTCACATGAAAACGGAAGGCAAATTGGGCCGGAATTTCCTGAAAGGGATAATAGGGGATAAGCTCAACGCTCTTCTATGTGGGATTGGTCGTAACCTCCGACTTCTGCGGAATTTTTTCAGAAAGCAAGTAATCTCTTTACCCACA
>JAJFUZ010000211.1 GCA_021372155.1 Parachlamydia sp.
ATCGCGTCCCGATTCGCCGGGCGTTTTTTCGGTTAGCATTTCTTTGGTATAGATCAGAGACTCGCGCGTATAGCCGGAAAGCTCGTAGTCATTGCCTAAGATAACGGCGCCAGTCGGACAGGCCTCCTCGCAGTAGCCGCAGAAGATGCAGCGGAGCATGTTGATCTGATAATCGGAGGCGTAGCGCTCGCCGTGCGAGACTTCCTGGTCTGGTTTATTTTCTGCAGGCTTGACATAGATGGCCTGAGAGGGACAGACGATCGAGCAGAGCTCGCATCCAACGCAGCGCTCTTTGCCGTCTTCCCATAAGGTTAAGTAGTGTCTACCGCGTGACCTGCTTGGAAGCTTGCGTTTCTCTTCCGGGTAACGAATGGTCACGGGACGCTTAAAGGCGTACTTTAAGACGATCAGCAGACCTCGGAACATGGTCACGACTCGCGCAAAAGTCTGCCTGAGGGTCTTTTTATACAAGTTATTCTGTTTCATTTGACCACCAGGGTAAAATAGGCAGTAAGGATCAAATTGAGCGTGGCGAGGGGGAGCAGAATCTTCCAGCCAAAGCTCATGAGCTGGTCGTAGCGCAGGCGGGCCATCGTGGCTCTCACCCACATGAAAAAAAAGACGAACAGCGCCATCTTCAATAAAAACCAGACGATGGGGAGGTCCTGCCCATAGCTAAAGGGGCCCAGCCAGCCACCGAAGAAGAGGGTGACGGCAATGGCGGAGACGGCCAGGATGTTGATATATTCCGACATGAAGAACATGGCGAATTTCATGCCGCCATATTCGGTGTGGTAGCCCGCGGTCAGCTCATGTTCGGCTTCAGGAAGGTCGAAAGGGGCGCGGTTGGTCTCAGCGAAGGCCGTGATGAGGTAGATGAGGAAGCTGATCGGGTTAGTCCAGATGAACCAGTGCTCGCGCTGCGCATCGATGATGCCTGGCAGACTGAGCGTTCCCGCCTGAATGGCTACCGTCAGCAGGGAAAGCCCCATCGGGATCTCATAGCTGATCATCTGGGCTGTGCCGCGTAAGCCCCCTAAGAGCGAGTAGCGGTTATTGGAGGCCCATCCGGCCAGAACGACTCCATAAACCGCCAGCGAGGAGAAGGCTAGCAGAAAGAGGATGCCGGCATTGACGTCAGCGATCATGAGGCTGATCTGATGACCCCAGATTTCCACTGTTCCTCCGATGGGGATCAGGACAAACGCAAAGAGCGCGGTAAAGAGCGAGATGAAGGGGGCGAGCCAATAGGTGAATTTGTCGACTCCAGCCGGTTGAAAGCTCTCCTTCATCAGCAGCTTGATCCCATCGGCGATGGGCTGAAGAAGCCCCAGCGGTCCGACTCGGACAGGACCGAGCCGCAGTTGTACCCTGGCCATCACGATGCGCTCGAGCCAGGTCATATAGGCGAATGCTCCCATCAGAATCAACACCAGAATCAGCCCTTTGATGATGATGATTGTTGTCGTTTCCATCAGGCCTTCCTCAGTTCAATTTTCATGCCGTTCGTCAGGCTACTCAGTTCCTGGGCAGGGAATCCCTCAAAACCCAAAGGCAGCACGACTGTGTTCTCCGCCACATTGACATCTAATTTAACGATGCCGGTGGCACTGCCTCCATTGGCTGTCACCACGGCCTTGTCGCCATCTCTGAAGCCGCGCTTGGCTGCCTCCTGGGGATGGAGTCGGATCTTTGGCCCTTTGGACAGCTGGATCACATGCGGGTCGTGCGCCATGCGTACGCCATTGTCGAAGAGAGAGGGAGCGAAGGTGGCGTAAAGGCCGCCTTCGGCTTGGACTGGAGCGGTTTTTAGAGAAGCTATTTTTTCTGGCCAGGCGAAGGGAATGCGGCCTTGCTGAAGGTGCTGGGCGAAATCATCAGCTAATTTCAACTCAATGCCGAGTTTTTTTGCTATTTGGATGAAGATCTCGCCATCGGTGAAAAAGCCTTTTGGGATCTTTTTTCCGGGGGTTAGCTTTTGCAGCCTCTTTTCGATGTTAAGGAAGCTGCCTTCTTTCTCAACAAAAGAAAGGGCTGGGAGAACGACGTCGGCCTGTTTTGCCGTCTCAGTTAAAAAGAGATCCTGAACGACGAGGAAGCCCAGTTTGGCCTTCGCCGCATTCCAGAGTTTTGTGGGGAACTTCTTTGCGGGATCAGCCCCGGCGACATACAGGAAATCCCAGCCGCCGCTTGCAGCCTGCTCTAAGATTTGGATAGTGCTGTAGCCTGGCTGTGCAAGAGGTTTCTCAAGCGGACCCAGATCGGGGCGCATGCCTGCAAAGCGGGCGCC
>JAJFUZ010000368.1 GCA_021372155.1 Parachlamydia sp.
TGCTCGAGGAGATCCCATCATAATAGGGATTTTTCCGATGGGATTTTGGCGCCGGCGGGGCCTGCTGCTGTCCTCCTCCTGCTTGATACTGCTGATATTGAGCCATTGGCTCTGCCTCTCCTTGATGGATTATATTACTTGTTAGATTGACAACATTGCAATCAAATTTATGCTTATATTATAGGTAAAAACGATGAAGGTTTAATAAAGATTAAAAAAAAAATTGTCAAAAATTCCTCTTGCCAGATTTCCTTGATATCTCTATAATTTTTCCCATATACAGCGAGGAGAAGATCTCTATGGTCCGCATCAGCAAACAGTCGGAAAGACGCGCCCAGAGTCCAAGAAGACCGCGTCCACCTACTAACAAGACAGGGGAAAAAAAATCCCATGTGAAGAAAGGCTTCAAAGAACATCAGAATGCCCTGGAAGGCGAAGCCGGCCAGCTGGCTTTCATACCGAAAATCCGCTAGTACTTAAGGAATTTCCCATGTCCAGACATCCAAGTTTTGGTAAAGCAATCCGCTCGGCGAAGAAGCGCAATGTCCTCAAGCGTTTTGAAAGAGTTGACGTCCTGAAAAAGTTAGGCCGCATCAATCTCGAAGAGCGCAAAAAAGTGACGGGATTGCCAAAGACGCCCATTATGCCGTAGTTGTGAACGTCTCTGTTTTTAACCGTCAGCGTATTTTATCAATAGACTCAAGTATGGTAGCCGCCCTCGTCCGAGAGGCGGTTGCTTTTGAACGTGTTTCTGGCAGTGAAGTTGCCATCCATCTGATCGGCACCAAGGCGATGAGCCGTCTACATGAGCTCTATTTTCAGGATCCCTCACTGACAGATTGTATCTCCTTCCCCCTGGACGATGAAGTTCTTGGGGATGTTTTCGTCTGCCCGCAGGTTGCGCGCGCCTATGTCCTTCAGAATGGTGGAGATTTTGGCTGGGAGACAACACTCTATATCGTACATGGATTGTTGCATCTGATGGGCTATGATGATATAAGAGAAATTGATCGAAAAAAGATGCGCGCCGCCGAAGCGAGGCACATGCGGCATCTCGAGAAGAAGCGGCTGGTCTTGAAATCATGACTTGTACGCTTTTTAACCTTAACCTGGAGTCTGTTTGTATCTGATCGTAATGTTTCTGGCGACGATCCTTTTTCTTGCTGGAACCTTTTTCTTGACCGCGCTGAGTAGTGCCTTTCGTCGCATTCATCGTCGCGAGACCAAGAAGTTGCTGAAAAATCTGGGACCGCTCTTCTTTTACCGTCCGTTCCACCTTTACTTTTTTCCGGAACACGAATATGAAGGTCTATTCTTTGCCACCGTCTGCGCCCAGAATGTGACCCGCTTTTTTTATGCTACCTCGGCCCTTCTTTTTCTGCTGGGGACAATGCTGGTCACAGATTTTGCCTGGTTTTGGGTGTGCTTCAGTTATATAGGATTTTTACTGGCCATTTTTGTGATTGGGGACTTTCTTCCCCGCATCTTCGGCTCCCGCACACCCGAGGCGGCCCTGCGCTTTTGTGCGCCAGTTTCTTCCGTGTTTCTGTTTATGGCATTTCCCATTACTTACCTGTTTTTGCGCCTTTCCAAAGCACTTTCACAAACTCCCTACTTCGATTACCTGCAGGAACCCTCAGCGCAGGCCAAGCAGGAGATCATAGATATTGTCCAAAAAGCGGAACTCAGCCCCGAAATAGATCTGCATGACAAAAAGCTGATTCAGTCCGTTTTGAATTTCCGCAATCTTCTGGCGCGGGAGGTCATGGTGCCGCGCGTCGACCTCTTCAGCCTTTCTGCCGATGTGTCCATCAAAGATGCCGCGAAATTGCTGGAAAATGAGGGCTACAGCCGCACACCGGTCTACCGCAACACAGTGGACAATATTGTGGGCGTTCTCATGTACAAGGATATTCTGTCCAAATTCCGTGAATATGAAGAGAAGGGCAATAACGCAGCGATCCTCAATGCTCCGATTGAAACTATTCAAAAGCCTGTTCTTTATACTCCCGAGACGAAAAAGATCTCCCAGCTTCTACAGGAGTTTCGCAAGAAGCAGGTCCACCTTGCAATCGTGGTCGATGAATATGGCGGCACAGAGGGCATCGTCACCATCGAAGATATCCTCGAACAGATCGTCGGTGAGATCGCAGATGAATATGATGAAGCTGAGGCGCTCTATATCCCACAAAGTGATGGAAGCTGGATTGTCGATCCCCGCATCAGCATCCTCGACGCTGAAGAGCAATTAGGCATCACAGTGCCCGAAGAGGGTGACTACGATTCTCTCGGCGGGTATATCTTCCATTGCGCCGGGGCAATTCCTCAAAAAGGTTTCGTGATCCACCGCGATGAATTTGAGATCGAGATTCTGCGTTCAAGCGAGAGGTCTGTTGAGAAGGTGCGCATCAGACCTTTGAAGCCGCCGAGCGATTAATTTTTGTGATTTCCCGTATTTTCGCCCAGTGGGAATGCCACAAGAAACCCTATCGCAAAAGAGGGCGTTTCTGGTAAGATATTTTTTATCATGAATCCGATCCAACTGGCGGTCTATCTCACCACGTTTCTTGTCGGTACAGCCGTCGGCATCCTTCTTCTTTGGTTCTATTATCGATTGAAAAAAGGCGGTTTTGATCGCATCGCTTCGGACATTCTCCATCGCGCTGAGCTCGAGGGCGACACGATGAAGAAGGCCCAAGAGTTGCTTTTGAAACAGCAGCAATTCGATCAACAGCGGGAGATGGAGCAGTTCTGGCAGGGAGAAAAGCGCAAGGTTCAAAAAGAGGAAGAGCGTCTCAAGCAGCGCGAAGATAAGTTGGAAGGCCGCATGCATCTTGTCGAAAAGAAGCTTTCCGACATTGAGAAGCGCGAGGCGATCCTGATCGCGCGAAAGGGTCAGCTTGACGAAGAGAAAAAGAACGTCGGCGAAATCCAGGCAAAGCTGTTGAGCCAACTTGAAAGCCTTTCGGGACTGAGCGCTTCAGAAGCCAAAGAGCAGATTCTTGCAAAGATTTCTGGCGAAGTAAAAACTGACGCCGCTCACCTCATCCGACGCACGATCAAAGAAGCTGAGGAGCAGGCGGAGCAGGAGTCGCGCAGGATCCTGGCAACAGCGATCAATCGTCTCGCCGTCCCTTGTGTATCAGAGGCTACTGTCAATACTGTTGCCATCCCAAACGAAGAGATGAAGGGGCGCATCATTGGCAGAGAGGGGCGCAACATCCGCACGCTGGAACGTCTGACGGGAGTCAACTTTGTTATCGACGAGACGCCGGGGGCGATAGTCTTGTCGGGATTCGATTCGGTCAGGATGCAGGTTGCCAAGCTGGTCGTGACGGAACTGGTGCAGGATGGCCGCATCCATCCCACGCGCATCGAAGAGGTTGTCGAAAAGTCTCAGGCCCAGGTGCAGAAGCTCATCAGGCAGTATGGCGAGGATGCAGCGCTGCGCGCCGGAGCGATCAATTTGCACCCCGAACTTATCACCCTTCTGGGTCGGCTGAAATTTCGTTTCAGCTATGGCCAAAATGTTCTCGACCATTCCCTGGAGGTCAGCTACCTGCTCGGCATGATGGCCGCGGAACTTGGCCTGGATATGCGGATGGCCAGGCGCATCGGCCTGCTCCACGATATCGGCAAAGCCGTTACACACGAAATCGAAGGCTCACATGCGATTATCGGTCACGATCTGGCCCTCAAGTATGGCGAGAGCAGAGAGGTAGCCAACGGGGTTGGATGCCATCACCATGAAATGGATCCGGTCACGGTGGAAGGCAGTCTGTGCAGCGCTGCCGATGCCATTTCCGCCTCTCGTCAGGGAGCGCGCAGCGAACCAGTCGAAGAATATATCAAGAGGCTGAAAAGGCTTGAAGAGATCGCGATGGAATTTGAGGGTGTGGAAAAAGCCTATGCGATGCAGGCTGGCCGAGAAATCCGCGCTGTCGTTCTTCCGGATGTCCTTGATGATACCGCTACCGTTCATCTGGCAAGGGACCTGGCCAAACGCATCGAAAATGAGCTCAGCTATCCCGGCAAGATTAAAATTACCATCATACGCGAAAAGCGCGCCGTTCAATACGCTCTTTAAATAGCTCTAAATTTCTCTATCGGGTATAGAAAAGAACATGCGATTTCTATTTCTTGCATTTGTATTTTTATTTGCTCATGTTTCTGGTGAAGACAAGGCTCTCATGACATTGCGGGGCCATCTGGGAAAGACTGATGTGCAAAGAGCGGAAATACTGCTGGAAAAGCTGAAAGCCCACCAGCTCATCATCGAAATCAATTCGACTTCGGGCGATTTAGGGCTGGTGCTGGAGCTAGCAAAGAGAATCTATGAGCTGAAGGTCAAGCAAGGGCTGCAAACGATCGTCTACATTGAAGACAATGCCGTAGGCCCTTCCGCGATCATTCCCTTCCTTGCGGATGAACTCTACATTTCGCTTTCCGTCTCATGGGGAGATATTCCACTTGGGACAGCACAGGCTCTTTCCACAAATATTCTGCGCAACCGCGTCACCAGCTTCATCTCGCCTGCCCATCCTCAGGCGTCTCTCTTAAATCTCTTGGCCTCAGGGATGAGCGATCCATCTGTCCAGATCGTCGATGATAAGGGTTGGAAGATAGCCACAGAAGGGACAGACCGCTCTTTGCCCAGGCTATCATCCCCTGGAGAGCCCCTGGTTGTCAACCAGAACCAGCTTCAACAGCTCAAATTGGTATCTGGGGCTATGCCATTGGATCAATTTGAGACACAATATGCACTCAAGCTTAAAACAGAAGCAAAAGAGGTGCCAGAAGCAAAAGAGGTAATCATTCGGGAAATTCCCAGCAATACTCGGGAACAAGAAATAAAAGCCCATATCAAGTATAGCGACACTGGTCCAAATCGCGTGGGCTTGATCACAATCAATGAACGCGACAGCTCGATCAGTGATGCCACCTGGATCTATGTTAAGAAGGCGGTGGATTTCTACAAAGAGACCAAGCCGATTTTTGTCATTCTGGAGCTCAATACGCCTGGTGGAGAGGTCTTTGCGGCAGAAAAAATCTCCGATGCACTGAAAGAGCTCGACACGCAGTACAACATCCCGGTCGTTGCCTTTATCGACAATTGGGCAATTTCGGCCGGGGCTCTCCTGGCTTATTCCTGCCGCTTTATCGCGATTGTGAAGGATGCAGCCATGGGCGCCGCAGAGCCTCTGACTGTGGAAGGCGGGGAGTCGAAGGTCGCTTCTGAAAAGGTCAATTCGGCCTTCCGGGCCGATTTTTCCAATCGCGCAGCTTTTTATGGCCGCAATTCCGACCTGGCCCAGGCCATGGTGGATAAGGATGTTATACTAGTCTACCGCTTTGGCCAGATCGTGAGGCTCGACAGTGAGAGCCAAATCCGCAGCAAAGGGCCCGATCCCGATGTCGTGATCAATTCAAAAGGTAAGCTATTGACATTGAATAGCGAGCAATTGATGAAATATGGTGTCGCTGACCTGCAGGTCCTTCCGCAAAAACTGGTTGCTGTGACTCCTGAAGAAAAGGAAAAGGGGCAATGGCCTGCCAGCAAAATGCTTTTATTTTCAGCGCCAGTCTTTAATGCCATTCCCAATGCAATTATTCAACCCTACAAGATGGACTGGAAGACGCGCTTTTTCGTCCTGCTTGCAAATCCCATCGTCCAATCTGCGCTTTTCCTGGGGCTGATGTTGGGACTTTACATGGAGATCAGCTCTCCCGGAGTCAGCCTGCCTGGTTCCATTGCCGCCCTTTGCCTCTTTATGATTATTCTCTCAAGTTTTGCCCTTGAGGTGGCCAATTGGCTGGAGGTGATCCTTCTGTTATCTGGCCTTGCCATCCTGCTGGTCGAGCTTTTCGTCTTGCCGACATTTGGTTTCTTAGGGTTTGTAGGCATTATCTTTTTCCTAGCCGGCCTGTTCGGAATGATGCTGCCCGGAATTGGATCTGTTCAGTATGAGGTCGATACAAATACCCTGAATGCAGCTGGAGAGGCTCTCTTTAAACGCCTCGTCTGGTTATGCGGGACGCTGGTTTTAGGGTTTGGCCTTATCCTCTTGTTGGCCCGCTATATAACACCGTCGCTGGCAGGCTTCAATCGCTTTGTCCTGGCAGGCAGCGAGCAGGAGGGGTTTATTGCCGGTGAAAGTCCTCAGATGCTTCCTCAGCCTGGCTCAGAAGGGGAGGCGTCCACGACTTTAAGGCCGGCAGGAAAAGTGATCATCCAGGATGTGCTGTATGATGCCATCACGCCCGGGGGATTTATTGAAAAGGGAAGCAAAATCTTCGTAGAACGGCTCGATGGAAGTGTCATCGTCGTCAATACAAAGGAGGAAGCGTGAATCCCTATCTGCTCTGGCTTATCGGCCTGGTGCTCGTCATTCTGGAATTTTACCTTCCAGGAGCTATCATGGGGGTTGCCGGTGGACTATTGATTTTTATCAGCATCCTCATTTTTGCGCAGGAAAGTGCCTCAGGGCTGGCCACGTTCCTTTACATTTTAGGTGTCATCTCATCGATCGCCCTGGCGATCCGGTTTGCCATCTGGAAGATCCGCCATACAAAGCCTGACTACAGCATCTATTCAGACAATGACCAGGAGGGCTATGTTGCCTCTGGCTATGACAAAACAGCCATCGGCAAAACTGGTACTGTCCTGTCAGATTTAAAGCCAGGAGGCTACATCCTGATTGAAGGCAGGCAGCATCAGGCGCTTTCACAAAGCGGCTACATCGTCAAAGGGAGCCAGGTCAAAGTGATCGGCGGCGAAGGCGAAAGTTTGATTGTTAAAATTCTCCTCACAGAAGGATCAAGACCATGACTATGTCTATACATATTCCTCAACTGCTTGCGGCCGAAGCCGGCATGACGTCCTACATCATTTTCATCATTTTGGCCATCATTGTGGTGGTCCTCCTGAGTATTTTAGGCAAATTCCTCAGCCTTTGGTTTCAGGCCTTTGTTTCTGGAACGCCCATCCCGTTGTTCAACATCATCGGGATTAGCCTGCGAAAGATTCCGCCCCGCGTCATCGTCAATGGGCGCATCAACCTCTTCAAAGCGGGTTTGAAAGATATCACTGTGTCCGACCTGGAGACCCACTACCTTGCCGGGGGCCATGTTCCCGAAGTCGTCTCTGCCATGATTGCAGCCGACAAAGCCAACATCCCTCTCGACTGGCGCCGCGCCACGGCGATTGACCTTGCCGGCCGAGATTTGCGCGACGCTGTTGCGACTTCGGTCAATCCCAAGGTGATCGACTGCCCCAGCCACGGTGGCGCCATCACAGGCGTGGCCAAGGATGGCATCCAGATTAACGTACGCGCTCGGGTCACCGTGCGTACCAACATCGCCCAGCTCGTCGGCGGAGCCACGGAAGAGACTATCATTGCACGCGTCGGCGAGGGCATCGTCAGCGCTATTGGAGGCTCAGACACACATCTGCAGGTGCTCGAGGCCCCTCAGCGCATCTCAAAACTTGTTTTGGACAAGGGGCTCGACTCCTCTACAGCCTTCCAGATCCTCTCCATCGATATCGTCGAGATGAATCTGGGCGAAAACATCGGGGCCAAACTGCGCGCAGACAAGGCGGAATCGGACAAACGCATCGCGCAGGCCGAAGCGGAAAAGAGGCGCGCCATGGCTGTCGCGATGGAGCAGGAGAATATCGCCAAGATCAAAGACATGGAGTCCAAACTGATCGAAGCGCAGGCGCTCATCCCGAAATCGATGGCTGCTGCGTTTGAGAAGGGCAACATGGGAATTATGGACTACCTGCGCTTCCAGAATATTCAGGCCGACACCGAGATGCGCAGCTCCATCGCCAAGCCTGAAGATAAGAAGGCAGGCGGTTAATGGAAGTCTCCGACGTCATTGGCTTTATTGTCAGCGTCTTCGTGATGCTGTTCATTATCGGACGGCACGTTTTTTCGGAGCGCCGCCGCCAGCAGCATCCAGAAGAGGCCAAGCTGGAAGAAAGAAAGCAGAAAGAGACTCTCAAGAATTTCCTTAAATCGCTCGATGTCGAGATGGACGAGCTCGATGAAGAGGAGGAGATGGAGGCGCGGCGGCCGCCCGTCATCAAAAAAGCGCCTCCTCCTCCGCCCCAGATCGTGCAAAAACCCCAGCCCCACCGCAAGGTGCAGGATGACTTTCGCTTTCAGACAAAAGTGGAGCAACGCCGCTTTGAAACGTCTGTCGAGCAGCGCCGCCTGGAGACAGCCGTCGAAAAGCGCAAGAGGGATTTTGGGGCCAACATCATCAGCCAGGAGCTCCTCCGTGGTCCTGACGCCTATTCGCGGGCTTTGACAAAGACTCAAAAGCCTTCTTATGGCACAAATCTTATAGCAAGAATAGGATCGAAAAAAGAGATGGTGATCCTTCAGGAGATCCTCAATCCTCCAAAAGCATTTGGCCCTTCAGGCTATCGCGACAAATACTAAATGGCTGCTCGCGACCGCTATCGACATCTTCTGGAGGAGATTTCGGAAACCGCCCTTGCATGTGGGCGCAATCCCAAAGAGATCACTCTCGTTGCTGTCAGCAAGGGCTATCCTTGGGACTTGGTCCAGCCTGCTTATGACGCTGGCTGCCGTGTCTTTGGCGAAAGCCGAATGCAAGAGGCGCTTGCCAAGATCACCGCAGCACCCACCGATATCCACTGGCACTTCATTGGCACATTGCAGAAAAACAAGGTCGCCAAGGCCATTGGGGCTTTTTCTTTGTTACACTCGGTCGACACCCCTGAACTGGCCTTGAAAATCTCGCAGTGCAGCGAGGAGAGGGGAATCGTCACACCGATTCTTCTGCAGGTCAATACTTCAGGCGAGGCGAGCAAACAAGGTCTATCAGAAGAGCTGTGGAAACCCCATCTTGAAAGCATTTTTCAGCTCCCATCCATCCGTATAGAAGGGCTTATGGCTATGGCACCATTTGTAGAAGAAGAAAAGGTGATCAGAAGCTGTTTTTCGCGCCTTCGCCAGATTCGGGATCGCTACAGGTTGAGCCATCTCTCGCTTCGTCATCTTTCTATGGGCATGTCCCACGATTATCGTATCGCTGTGCAAGAAGGGGCGACTCTGCTGCGTATAGGAACGGCTATTTTTAAAAGCTGAACAACTTGTTCATGACCGCCAGAAACACCATCTCGCAAAAACTGGAATATAATCTGCAAACTGCTTTTGGACACAGGTGTAAGTTCCATTGTTAAAGACAATGTCGGAAAAATTCCAGCGGTCGCAAAACTGTTTTAATGCCATCGTCGCGCCTTGCTGCATCAGATTTAGGGAAATAGATTGAGGATATAACTCTATCCAACGAGGTGCCCAATAGTTCTCCATTCCGAACCAGTTGTTCGTCTTTCCCCACCCACGTTGGTCCATCTCTTTAAAGTCAAAATTGGCATGGAAGACCAGATCGTATAGTTTACAGCTAATCTGAGTATCCCAACAAGACAGATCGAAGGGATCATAGGGCGCTGGCTCTCCTGTAAGGGCGATGGCGGTCTGATTGGCAATGGCATTGCTGAGTTGGGGGATGATGTTTTGCGCCCAAGCGATTGTTGCTGGATCGATCACTTTTGTTCCATTACAAAACAATTGTCGGATTCCATTTTGCATCGATGTGAGAGCTGTAATGTTGGGGGCTTGCGACATCCACTTCAAATATTTGTTTCCAAAGGTTGCCATGGCGTTATTACAGATTTCTGTTGCATTGTCGGGCGGTTCCCAACAGGTTTGAGGTGAGGGAGGGTTGTTAGAATCTTTTGAAAATGCGTATGTTGCAGACAATGTCAATATCACCACACCTCCGATCCCCAAAGCCAGACAGAGTTTTTCCTTGGTGCTGAGGTTTCGAAAATTCAGTTTGATGCTATCGAAATAGTGAGTTGTTGCTGCTTGGGCGGCGCCTAGTGAGGAAGAACCGAGGAGACGGGTCCTTTCTGTCACTTCGCTTTGTGGTTGTACTGCTTCAAGATCTGGTTGCGTCGCAGCAGCGGCATGTGTGCTACCTATTGATATAGGATGGAGCTCGAGTGACACAGTGTTTCCTTTTTAATAAAAAAGTTTAAAATGATCACCTCGATAAAATCAATAGAATGTACTCTGCTTCGGATAGGAACGGCTATCTTTAAAAGCTGAGCTATCTGTTTATGACTTTGGCCAGAAACACCATCCCGCAAAATCTGGAATATAATCCGCAAACTGCTTTTTGACGTAGGTGTAAGTCCCGTTGTTAAAGAGAATGTCGGAAAAATTCAAGCGGTCGCAAAATTCTTTCAATGCCATCGTCGCGCCCTGCCGCATTAGAGAGAACGGTATGTTTTGGGGAGCAAACTGTATCCAAGCGGGTGCATAAAAGTCCTCCATCCCAAACCAGTTGTCCGTCTCTTTAAAGTCGGCATTGGCATGGAAGATCAGATTGTATAACCTTTGGGGGATACTTTGGTGGGCGTAAGGATTGGAGGGATCATAAGGCGCCCCAGTCAGGGCGATGGAGGTCTGATTGGCAATGGCACTGCTGAGTTGAGGAATGATATTTTGCGCCCAAGCGATCGTTTCTGGATCGATCACTTTTGTTCCATTACAAAACATTTGTCGGATGCCATTTTGCATCGATGTGAGTGTTGTAATGTTGGGAGCTTGGGGCAACCACTCCAAGTATTTGCTTCCAATGGCGGTCATGGCGTTATTACAGATTTCTGTCGCATTGTGGGGCGGTTTCCAACAGGTAGGCGGGGGAGGGTTCTCAGAATCTTTTGAAAATGCGTATGTTGCTAACAATGTTATCATCGCCACACCCCCGATTCCCAAAGTGACCATCGCAGCCAGGCTGAGTTTTTGCTTGGTGCTGAGGTTTCGAAAATAGGAAGTTGTTTCTTGGGCTGCTTCTAGCGCGGCAGAACCCACGAGATGGGTCCTTTCCGTCACTTCTCTTTGTGGTTGTGCTGCTTCAATATCGGGCTGAGTCGCAGCTGCGGTATGTGAGCCACCTATTGATATATGATCGAATGACATGGTGTCTCCTTTTTAATAAAAGAAGTTTAAATAATCACTTCAATAGAATCAATAGAATGTTTGTAAAGCTTATTAACTTTTGGGCAGATCTTTAGGTTTAATCGAATGTTTGATGGAAAATTTCAGGCTCACCTGCGAATCGGACACTTCATTGTCCCACGACCATGTGCGCTCTTGAAGCAAAAAGTTAGTACGATTCCATTTCACCGTTCCCTTGCAAGTTCCGATTTCTTTGATTGAACCATTGGGATTGCGGATAGTCGAAGAGAAACCCTCATCCCAGGAGCCGACAATTTCCGTCGGAGAACTGTCAGAGATAAAAAGAAGGCAGGAGGGCGTTTTTAGACATAAGGCTTTCTCAAAGGAGCTGAGGAAGGACCATTTGCTTAATGGAAATGTGGCAAACAGGGGCATTGCCTGCAAGTTTACTACCTGCTGTCCGCCCTTATTGAAGGAAGAAAAATGAGGATTGAGAATGCTACTTAAGAGGGAGACCATGTTGTTTTTTTCATTTAGAAACCAGAAGTTCCCTGTGGCCTGCATGACCTCTTTGATGAGAGCAACAGATGATTTGTCGCTTAGATCCTTGAGATACTGCTGAAAGGGATGATTGTTTTTTTCTGCCGTGAGTCTGCCGTTCCTGGATTCATAACGGGAGGGGAAATTCAGGAACAGGGTGCTGTCTAGAATATCGTTCAATTCGATCGGGATGCTCTTTGCCGGGGTGGACGAATCGTAGTACGCGCGAATGCCTTTTGCATTCAGCAGAGTTAAGATGAAGCGTCTGAGGGTCACGTCGACACAAATCCCATCATCGATCGTCTTCCTCATGACCAGGGCAAATTCGAGTTCGTATTTCCAGGAATCAGCAATTGCTTCATTTCCGATTGTACCTGCAACGGATTGGTCATAGACGAGGTCATAGGAAACTGGGGTATTGAATTGGAAGTTGCATTCATCTGCGTGAATCGAGGCAACAGCGAGAATCAGGTTCAAAAGAATCGTGAATGTTTTCATGTTCACCTCGGGTTGTCAGGGTTTTCGGAAAACGCTTGGCTGGGTCTGGATGGTCTCTTCAAAGGAAAAGTTGATCTTTGCTGGCGCTTTTTTCAGCTTCGATTCCATTTCTCCTGCACAGGTCCAGGTGCGGTTCTGTTGCAGGGCGTTTTTGCGATTCCAGGTCACATTTCCTTTACACTTCAATTTTTCAACAACAGTACCGGTAGGATCCTGAAGGTTAAACTCTGCGTCTCCCTTCCACAATCCTTGTACTTCAGTGGAGGAGATCCCATTGATCAGGAGAAGGTATTCTTGTGTATAAAAATTGTTGTTTGCTAACCAGCTTGTCGCCAGGTTAGAGGCATCCAACTGGAACAGTTCAGGAGAGAGGCGAGGCTGAATCGTGATCTCATAATTCTCGCCAGCTTTGATATCCGTTCCTCTATTCGAGAGGATGGCCAGCAGAATGTTTTTAAAATTGGCTTCTCGCAAGAACCAGAATTTCTTAACAGCAGGCAAAATCTCTTTGAGCGAATTGCTGTTTCCCTCGAACTGTCCTTCCAAGTGAGTAAAGAAGTCGATAGGGAAATTTCCGGAAACCTCTCCATTTACTCCGATTTGAAAGATTAAAGGATCTTTAAAGATCTGAATTTTATTATGCAGCGGCTCTGGAAAGGTCTTTTCAGCATGATCAGAATCGAAAGTTGCACTTGTGCCTGCGCTGTTTTTCACATGAAAGCGGACGCGCGTCAGCGTGAGGGTTGCTTTTATTTGAGTCGGGGATTTGCTCAATACCAGGTCAAAATCAATCTG
>JAJFUZ010000251.1 GCA_021372155.1 Parachlamydia sp.
GTCGACTGCTTACATGGTCAGAGTGGCATGAATGGTATCTGTCTTAGAAAAAAGATCTTGAGCCTGATCGTCGAAAAGTCTAAAAGTGGCCTGAAAAGAAAACTCATGGGCTTTCAGACACATATCAAGAGTTTCGATATTGCCCGTTTTAAGTTCAAGAGGCTTACCACTGCCCTTGAGAGAGAGGCTTAAAGCTAGATTGCGTTCACAAAGTGGGAACTTAAAGTCGCTCAAGATGGACTCTCCAGCTGAAAGATTTTATTTTGAGAATGAAAAGAGATTTGGAAAGCATAGGAGAAATCTTGAATTTTGCAGGAAATGCGGAAGGCGAGGTGAAAGGAGCTTTCGCTTGGAATCGAGTTAATTTCAACATCATGAATGCGCTTCTCATACTTTTCCAGGCCATTTTTGATGTCTGCGACGATTTTTAAAACAATGTACTTGTCTGTTCCTAAATCAACAAAAGTTTCAATCCCATAATCGGCGGGATATGTTCCCATATTTCGTCTGGTATTTAAAAAATCGGTTAAATGTTCCACTACCTCTTCTTTTACCGACCTTTTCTTGCTGGTTTTTTTAAATTTATCCAATAGCCCCATTTACACCTTATCTCCAGTATAAAAATGCCTGCAGTTCAGCACCCTCGCTTTGAATCGCAAAAGCCGCTTTGCCTTCTTTGAGAGCATGCTCCCATTCTGCATCTTTTTCCACCTTATAAACATAGGCTGATCTGCTGAAATTATTATTAAAGGGAGCAGACTCTAGCCGCAATATGAGAATTCCGCTCAAAGCAAAGCGATGGATGTTAAAAAGGCGCGAATAGCTCGCCAGCTTTAAGCCATCGACCACAAATTTGACTTTGGAATCCACAGGCTGGATAATAAAAAAGATCTCTGTCGCTTCGAAAAGCTCCTGAGGCAATCTTTCGGAAACGTAGCAATTCTGCTTTTTTTCGAACGGTATGGAGGCTAGCCTCTCTGATTTGGGTTTCAGATAGGTTAGGAGGAGTTCAATTTGTTTGGCAAAGAGCAGAGCAAGACGCTCATGCTGATAAGGGATGACGCTCAGCTCGCCCTGCTCGACATAGATAAAAGCCAGGGTATTGAGAAACAGGCAAAGCTGCTCATAAAGATAGTAAGGATGGGTAATGATCAGGCGGTCCATATTCAGAAAGAAGAGCCTCATTTTGGCGACTTCGATGAGGCATAATTTTGTCTCCAATGTACGCTGCTGAAACAGTTTGCCAGTCGCGCTTTCAAGAGCCAATTCTTTCTGAAAGCTCTCCAAAATTGTTCGAATAGAAGATAAATGCGAAGTTAGAAAGGGGTGAGATGTCAGAGCAAATAGGGGAGGAATATACTTTTCTGACAGCTTCCAGCGATTTTCGACATCTTTTTCAAATTCCGCCAGCTTGAAACTGGATTTTGCTGCAAAGATATGCGCTTCCGTCGATAGGACTAGCTGGTTGATGGAATAAACGACCCGCTCCTCTTCTTCCAAAGATTCACTGTAGGATTCCTGTTCCGCCAAATCTGTAAGGAGGTGCAGATGGAGGGAGACATAGTTCACTCCGACACTATTGAGGTCAAACGAGAGGATTTTGCCGTTTTCCGGAACGTCGACCAGTTCGCCCGTCTGGAAAACAACTGTGCACTTACTGACTGAGACAACCCCTTGGGCCAGCAAGTTGTCATCCCACTTGAGGGTGCCTATCCCGTAATAAGGGATTCCCTGATTTTTGATGTAAAAGTTAAGATGAGCTAAAAGAGAATCTTCTTGTGCCAGCAGGTGTACAGGCAGTAGGGGCTGGCCGATTTGCCAGCCAACTCTTTTAAGCTGTTGCATAAGTAGATTGCTATGTTGGGAGAGTGCCGCTTAAGCGGCACTCCCTTTAGTTTCAATACCTAAATTACCCGTTCGTACCCCATTTCAGGATCTCTTTATCTCCATCAAGAGGGGCATAGACAATTTCACCCACTTTGTCGGGAGAGAATGTCAGCGTGTAGGGAAACAGTTTGGGATTTTCAAAACCTTGAACTGGATTTGGACTCACATAGCGGGTGCCGCTTGGAGTCAAAGTTGCTTCAAGGGGTGATTCCACATCGTAGAATTTAATCCATTTTTTAGCCTTCAAGTCATAACGATAGACTGTGAACTGGATCTTAAAGTGAAGGGAGCTATTTGTCATCCCAATGCAGCGCAGCAACTTACCGTTATTCGTTTGATCAGTCAATCCGCTCAATGTGATAGGGTCTTTGGCGACGTGGTTCCAATCAAAGTCCTGAATGGGACCAATAATCGCAATCGCACCTGATCCATCAGCTGGATCTAGGATCTTGTCTAAATTTTTGTCGCAGGTCTGTTTTTCCGACGCAAGAGTCATCACATGCCCGAGCAAGAAATTCTGAACAGTTGGGCTGCTGTTGTTCAGACTCATTGTGTTTTCCACACTGAATTGCATAGCCATAGGTTATCTCCTTGGTTGTTAATCTCTAAAATTTACTTTTGATTGCCTAGCCGTGTCTCTAGGCGTAACTCGACATCCATTCCTTCCATTTGAATATGGGGTAATACGAAGATCTTGCAGTTGTACCAGCCGATCCTCCCAGGGGTTTCCTTTACCTCAATTTTGGCCGCTTTGAACGGAAAGCGGCGCAATGTCCTATCATCCGGATTGACAGTTGTTGTGACATAATCGCTGATCCAGTTGTTGAGCACTCTTTTGATGTAATCGGCGTCAGCAGAGCTGCCGATATTGTCACGTACGATACTCTTGACATAGTGGGCAATGCGCGTCACAGAATAGGTGTAGGGAAGGTTGCACACCATTTGGGCATTTTCCGAATCTTTCGGATCCCTGAATGACTTCGGCTTTTTCACCGATTGTGCGCTGAAGAAGCAGGCCTCACCGCTACCTTTGCGGTAGATCAGAGGGATAAAGCCGCAGTTGGCAAATTCCAGCTCGCGGTAATCCGGGATCGCCATTTCTACTGGGATTTTGATTTCATCTTCGCCACGAATGTTGAAAGTGTGGACGGGCAGGCCATTGATCAAACCCCCGCCTTTAGGCCCTCTCACATACTGGCACCAGCCCGATGATTGGAAAGAGCGTACCAGGTTTTTAGCAAAGAGGGCTGCGGGATTGCCCCACAGATACTTGGAGTGGTCATCGCCCCAAGTATACTCGGTGAAGTTGAGAGTACTGCAGGGGTTGCTGACAGGGTGCCAGGGCAATCTTAAGATGTAAGAGGGCAGGCAAAGGCCCAGGTAGGCTGCCTCCTCTGTTTCGCGGAGTGCATTGTACATAGAGTACTTGGGATGGTTCATCAGCCCTTCGAGATCCTTGATAGAGGCTAGCTCTTCAATGCTCTCGCAGCCAAAGAACTGCGGCTTCACACTGCCGATAAAGGGAGCGTGGCTCGCGTTCGCGATCTTGCCCATGATCTTGAGCCAGCTGAGATCAGCGGGAGTATGCTCAAAGTCATACAGGCCGATGATGGAGCCATAGGGCTTACCGCCGTACTGGTCATACTCGCTTACATATACTTTCTGAAACAGGGCAGAAGAGGCGAAGTCGACCGAGTTGGCTTCAAAGTCTTCTTGGAGCTCATCTTTCGATACATCCAACATGTCAATCATCACGTTTGCACGGAAGTTGGTACCGGAAACGAGATCAAACAAGCCTCTCCAGGTAGATTCCAGCTGCTTGAACTTCTCATGATGGATCACCTCGTTGACCTGGTCGTTGATCATCTGGTTGAGGCGGGCGATCAACTCCTGGATTTTACTTTTGTCCAGGCGCGATGAGCCCGGCTCGATGTTCCAGATCAGCGTGGCCAGGGAAGAGATAAAACGAGCTGCGTCCGACACTTCTTCATTGACTTCCAGCAGTCCGTCGCTCAGCATGGGGACGAGGGTCTTTTCCTCATCATAGTCTGCAATTCTGACCGTCTTTAGAAATTGGTTGAGATCGATCTCATCCCTTTCGACAACCAGGGTCTCCGTTTTTGTCATATGATTTTCTCCTTAATCCTGTTTTTTTTCAGAGTCAGCTGCCTGGGGCAGACGGTACATCGAATAGTTCTGCAGCTTTTCGCGCATCTTGCCTAAGGCATCTCCATCCGCGTAGAGCTTGCTGAGGAGCTGGGCAAATTCCTTTTTGTTGGCGACATTGGACTGGATCTCTTCCAGAAGCTTTTTCAGGAGCAGCAGAGAGCGAACCTGAGGGATTTGCTTGGCTACCTCATCTGGTGTAAAAGAGTTCATGCTGTCGATATTCAACTGCACGCGCATTTCTTCTTCGCTTGGATTGACCTTGTTTGGGACGACCATTTCGACATTGATGCCCATGTCTTTCATGATTTCGCCGGTGTTCCTACCGTTCAGTGCTCGTGCATCGCGCTCTTCCAGCGGTGTCCGTCTGTCTTTGGAAGTTCCTGCAGAAAAATCGCCTAGAACCATCAGGCGCAGCGGCAGGTTCACAACGGATGGCTCTCCGTCAACTTCGGTTTTATATGTCAGGGTAATTCGAGACTTAGGCACCTCATCTTGTACAGGCATATTTTCCCTCCGAGGCTAGGATTTAAAATGTTAGCAGCAGATGATTGAATCTTTTAGAAAAGCACCATAATTCAAAGGAATTTTACAGGCAATGAAAAAATAGAGATTGCATATTAGAAAAAAGTTGAAAACAGACGTCATTTTTGATTTTTATTTGTTGATTATCAATGGCATGGACAATTCATCAGAATTTTTGATATTCGATATCAAAACAGGCATTCTGTGACTTCGAGAAAGGAAACATTTCCAAAAACATTTGTGGAGACAC
>JAJFUZ010000252.1 GCA_021372155.1 Parachlamydia sp.
CCTCCTTGCTCAACCTTCGCCATGAAATGCCCCTTCTCAAAGCTGTCACGTGGAAAACAAATCCCGAAATCCTGAAAGAAGGGCGCGCTTTAATCCAGGAACTTCTGGAAAATGTCAGCCTAGAGTTAGAGGGGAAAGAGGCAAAGCTCTCCCATCAGAAAGACTTTCATTTTGAAATGATCGTGGGCGATCTTCTTTCTTTGTATCCTTTCACGGGAGTAAGCCATGGCGAAAAATTGACTGTCCCGGTGATTGTGGATGGGAAATGGAGGCGCGTCGACTATACCGCAGAGACAATTGAGTTGTCGCCCAGATGGATGGGTTCTCCTTTAATGGCTCTAGGTCTTAGCTCTCCAGCCGCACCGCCGCTGCTCATTTTTAAAGGGACAACCTATCCGACAGACCATGGCTTTGGACTCAGTCTTTTAACCGACCTGAACCCGGCAGCTTCTGTGGGAGCCTATGCTTTCCGCTTAGGCCGACAAAAGATCGGTAAGTGGCTCTCCAGCCATGCCAGCGAGAATAATAAGGCCGTCATATATGGAAAAAGCCTCGGTGGCGCCCTCAGCTGGAGGACAGGACTTCATTTCAGCCAATATGTCAGCAAAGTCATGGCTTATGGATCCCCGGGCTTTACGACCCGCGAAGCCAGACAGCTGCACCGCAGCATGCACCAGAAAAGCCATCCCGCCATCCATGTCTTTTGCCAGAAAGGAGATCCCGTGCCCTTTTTTGATAAACTGGCAAGTAGGGGTGTCCATTACTATCTCGTGCTTGGCTCAAACAATCTCTCCGGCTTCCGCGCCCATGCAGAGGCCTACTCGGTTCACCCCCATTCGGCGGTTATCCGTTTGAATGTCAGTAAAGAGGCTCGTTGCTTCAAACGTCATGCCTTGACAACTCTCCGGTTTACTCTCTCCCTGATTCTGTTCCCCTTGATCCTTCTAACCTATGCAGCCTATTTCGCAATCGTCAGATCATCCCGCCTGTTGCACCGAAGAACGTTGAAAGTGATGGCAGACAATCGCTAGCTCTTTTGGTAATAAAATAGCAAATGGTGTATAAAAATTAGTTTGAATATTGCGATTGGAGGACACTTTTATTGTCATAAAATTTTTTCAACACCATTGTGGGTGTTGGATTTTTCTCTGCATCCTTATTCTTTTTTTTAACAAATTGAGCTTTGGATGACAGTGAAACCAAGTTATGCAAAAAAGCCCGCACTCCTTTCTGAGCTCGCCAAAAGGATCAGAAACCGTCGCTATGCGCTAGAGATGACCCAGGAAGAACTTGCTGAAAAAGCGGAGCTGCATGTGAATTATATCGGTGAAATTGAACGAGCTAAACGTAATCCTTCTCTGATCTGCCTGGTTGCCTTGGCCAAAGCCTTACAAGTCTCTCCTAAAGAATTAATCCCCGATTAATTTGATTCAATTTTTTAAAAAACAGTTTAAAGTATGGAACTAGAAGGTAAACTCTGGAAAAACAGAAAACGATGGCTTGCTGAAATACCTGCTTTAGGGGTCGCAACAGAAAGCCCCACAAGAAAGGCGGCCTTAGAGAGCATCCAGAATGCCGTCAAACAGCTGGTGGGATTTTATTTCCCCACAGAGATAGATGAGCAAATAGCCATCGACGTCCGCTATTATCCGAAAGGAGTGATCGGGATCACCATGACCGATAACAAGCTGCTATTGGCTCTTTCACTAAGACGCCAGCGGGAGCAAAGCGGCCTGACAATCCGCGAGGCCGCCTTTCGGTTGGGATCCCGTTCGCCCAACGCCTATGCCCAATATGAACGGGGTAAAATCCGTATCTCTCTTGATAAGTTCGAACGATTGCTCCAGGCGGCTAATCCTAATCGCAAAAGTTACTTGCGTATTACCTGACTATACATAGTCATAAATAACGCTATGTATAAGGTGGATGATCCACGTCCCCTCTCGCTTGCCTTGATTCGGTGATCATTTTCGAATGAATGGAGCTAAAGCCGGCAGTCTGATAAGCAATCGAGGGAGTAATGGCCAGGCAAACATAATCAGGATGCAGCTGGGACAATTGATGGTCGAGTGGATAGATAACCTTGACGGCAGGATCTTCGATAGCGCCAAGATGTTCCACCAGCTGCGCGTAGAAAGGATAGTGGACGGCATAGGCATTTGCTCCTTTGGTGCCGCAGATGCGGCGTAAAAAGCGTCCGATGAACTGCGAGGGAAACTGGGATTGCGCCATGAAATAGAGCATATGCCACTGTTTGGGCATCTCCATCAGTGCCAATCTTAAAAGTAGTCCGCATCCTTTCAAGGTAGTTGTCTTTTTATCCTCAGCGAGAAACCCAAACGCGTTGTCATCTTCAAGGATCAGGACGCTGCTGTATCTTCTGACTTCCTTAGCCAACCCATCCATAGCTTCATGCTTGCCTTGTAACTTTGCCCTTTCATAGGACACAAGCGCCTCCTCGAATTTCGTCTTGATTTCTTGAATCACGCGGAAATGGCTCATAAAACAGCCAGCTTCAGCCTTCTGCTGATTTTCAATAGCGCGTATCTTTTCAATGGTTGCAAGGTTTCCTTGAGAACCCCACAGACTATACATTTTGGAGGTGATCTCGCCAGGCAATTCTCTCTTGCCGTCACAGGCAGGAAACAGCACAAAATCCTTTATGCCGATCTCTCGGAAATTCTCCAGAAGACGTTTCAATCTCTCCTCAGCCTGGGGCAGGTGGATGACATAAACGCTTCCAAAAAATGCATTCAGAGAAAGATCATTGTCCATTTCCTCATTGGACATTGTCGTCAATTGCCGGGCAGCAATAACAGGGATATCGAAGGTACATAGAGGATCCAGTTGCATAATTTTTTTGTATAATAATTAGAGAATTTGAGCGATCATTATGACATGAGCAAGCTGGACAAGCAGCAGATTGCTAATATTTTCGAAGAGATCGCCCTTCTCCTGGAAATCCAGGGAGAAAATCCCTTTAAAGTGCGCGCCTACCGCAATGCAGCGCGCACTCTTCTCAATCTGGATGAAAATCTCGTTAAAGTCATCCGGGAGGGCCGTTTGACCGACCTGGAGGGGATCGGCAAAGATCTGGCTGAGAAAATTGAACAGCTGGCAAATACCGGTTTTCTGGAAAAATATGAAGAGCTGAAGAAGGCGACTCCTCCTGGACTTCTGGTATTATTGCAGGTTCACGGCTTGGGACCAAAGAAAGTCAAGCTCCTCCATGACAAGGTTGGAATCCAATCATTGGAATCCCTAAAAGAGGCCTGCGAGAAAAATAAAATCGCAACGCTGAAAGGCTTTGGAGAAAAGACCCAGCAAAATATTCTAGATGCCCTCGCCCACCGTTCAGCCTACCAGACAAGGCATCTCTGGTGGGATGCCATGGCGATCGCCTCTCCGATTCTGGAAAAGCTGCGAACCCTGAAAGGTGTTAAAAGGGCTGAAATTGCCGGCAGTTTACGAAGAAAACTTGAAACAATCGGCGACCTTGATCTCCTCGCTGCCTCTTCCAACCCTGCTCCAGTTATGGAGTGGTTTACATCCCAGCCCTTCGTCGTGCAAATCCTTGCCAAAGGCGATACCAAATCGAGCGTGCTTCTGATCCATAACATCCAGGTAGACTTGCGCATCGTTCCTGGGCAACAGTTTGACTTCGCCCTCAACTATTTCACGGGATCGAAAGAACACAACATCAAACTGCGCCAGAACGCGCTGACAAAAGGATGGACTTTGAGTGAATGGGGCATGGCTTCTGAAACGGGAGTGCCGGGACCATTTGACAAATGGAAAAAGAGGGTAACGGAAGAGGATCTTTACAAAGCCCTTGGCTTTGATTTCATTCCTCCTGAGTTGCGCGAGGATAAAGGAGAGCTGGAAGCCGCAGCGAAAAAACGCCTTCCCACGCTTGTGGAAGAGGAAAATATCCGGGGCACTTTCCATGTCCACACGACTGCTTCAGATGGCCACAATACGCTGGAAGAGATGGCAGAAGCTGCTCAAAAGTTTGACTGGGAGTATCTGGGGATATCGGACCACTCTAAAGCCTCTTTTCAGGCCAATGGTCTAACTGAAGAGAGGCTCCTCAGCCAGATCGACCAAATTCAGAAACTTAATCAATCCAAAAAATATAAACTGCATATCTTTTCCGGACTCGAATGCGACATCCTTCCCAATGGCACTTTAGACTGCTCAGATGATACTCTCAAGAGGCTGGATTTTGTTATCGTCTCCGTGCATTCCAGTTTTAATCTGAAAGAAGCCGCCATGACGAAGCGCCTCATCCGCGCCATCGAGCATCCTTCCACAACGATGGTCGGGCATGTCACCGGACGGCTTCTTCTGCAGCGCGAGGCCTACGAAGTCAATCTTCCCAAAATTATCGATGCCTGCATTGCCAATGGCAAGATCATCGAGCTCAACGCCCATCCAAAAAGATTAGACATGGACTGGCGGCTCTGGCACACTGCTGCTGAAAAGGGGCTTATGTGCAGCATCAATCCAGATGCACATAGCATCCACGAATTAAAGTACGTCCGCGCAGGCATCAACATCGCCCGCAAAGGATGGCTGGAAAAAAAATCAATTCTCAACACCCTGCCTCTCAACGAGGTTGCGAAAAGGCTCAAAAGAAACTGATATGTACTATCGTGGACCAGTCAGCGACCACTTTGATGGAAAGCGTTTTTTCAATCCTTGGGCTCCGCTCCCCTATTCCCTGACCACCTTTCTTCGCTGGAAAATGAGTGCAAAGCCAGCGCCATGGCCTAAAATCGTAAACACTTCAATAGATAAACCTCCCCCCAGAGTTGAGGGTGCGCAATTGCGCATCTCCTTTGTCGGCCACGCCACTGTCCTGATCCAGACTGAAGGACTCAACATTCTGACAGATCCTGTCTGGTCTCTTCGTGCAAGCCCTTTCAGCTGGGTGGGACCAAAAAGAGTCTGTCCACCTGGCATTCCTTTTGAAAACCTTCCTGAAATTGATCTGATCCTCATCAGCCATTGCCATTACGACCACCTCGATCTCCCCTCTATTCTCAAGCTTTGGAAGTGGGATAGGCCAAAAATCATCGCTCCTTTGGGTAACGACGCCATCATCCAGCGTTACAGGCCCGAAATTCCCGTTGATACGCTCGACTGGCATCAATCACGATCATTCGAAAACATGACCATTCATCTGGAACCCCTGCAGCACTGGTCGGCACGCACAATGTGGGATAGAAACCAGGCTCTCTGGGGAGCGTTCATCCTCCAAACAAAAAATGGCTCGATCTATTTTGCGGCTGATACGGGGTATGGTGGAGGACATTTTTTCAGGGAAGCTTATCATAAATTTGGCGCTTTCCGACTGGCTCTTCTGCCTTTCGGAACTTATGAGCCGCGCTGGTTCATGCATTACGGCCATATGAATCCGGAAGAAGCCGTGCTCGCCCATCAGGATCTAGGCTCTCCAAATACACTGGGAATCCACTTTGGAACATTTCACCTGTCAGATGAAAGTTATGACGCCCCTCTGCAGGCACTAAGAGAGGCCATGATCAAGTATGGCATCGATGAAAATCACTTCCGTGCTTTGAAGAATGGAACTGCTTGGGAGATTCCATCCCAATAAATTGCTATCAGTGTGTTGACTCGAAGTTGGTTTTCCAGAAGCAGTGCTGTTTGCTCAGAACAATCATCTCCTGGCGATGGACAGGTTGATAAATCAGTCCGCAATCTCCACAGCAGTCTTGTTCGCAGCAGGGCCAGCGTAAGGGGATGCTGATCTCAACCCGCGCATACCCCGAAGTATGATACTGCCTGTCATATGAGGCGCCTACCTCCAAATTGAGGCAGTTTTTCTGGACTATAAAACGCATCTGCCCACCCCAAATATCATCGGCACAGCTTCTTGATTCATAAAAATAGGGTCCAATGGCTGCATAGAAACAAAAGCTACGGCAAGAGCGGGGAAAGCAAAAATTGAAACACTTTCCGATTTCCGCATCAAATCCCGACAACGCCTCTTCACGCTGCCTGCAGGTTGCAAACTGACCGCGAGGAAAGGTAAACTTGTGCGCATGCGACTCTCCATCCTTGTTTCCAACGGGGAAATATCCATTCAGGCGCAGATCCAGACAAGGCCCAAGAATTTCCAATCCAACTCCGACCTGGTGATAATGGCTCAAGGGGCCTTCGCGGTAGTCATAGTAACTATTGACGCCGAAGACGCTATTCAAACAAGATGAATAATATCTCAAGCCACCGCCAAGATTGGCCGCAGTCTTGCCATTGTTGAAAACGTGCCCTCTCACATCTAAAAAGGGCTTCCAATTGCCATTTCCCCAACCTGTTGGAGCTGCAAACAATCCTAAAGATGTATAGCCGCCCCTGTAGGCGACTGTATCGCCTTCCACATGGCTGATGTAAAGGCGCGGCGCCGTATAATGATCAAAGCAGCAGCATGTCCCGCAGCACCCACACTCGTCTCCCCACAGACTATGCAGCGAAAATATCATGGTCAGCATGAGGAGGATTTTGAACTTGTTCATGCGCATTACATCCCGTTTTGAGTACACCGTTTCTCCTGG
>JAJFUZ010000268.1 GCA_021372155.1 Parachlamydia sp.
GGTGGGAGTGGGAAGGGGGGCAGAAATGGGGGTGCTTATCAAAAATGCTGAGGCTTTGGAAAAGCTGGAAAAGGTCGACACGATTGTCTTGGATAAGACAGGAACCCTGACTGAAGGAAAACCAGCGGTTGCGCAGATTGTCGCCGCGAATGAAAATGAGCTGCTTAGACTCGCTGCTGCTGTCGAGATTCAAAGCGAACATCCGCTGGCCCGCGCTATTGTCCAGGAGGCCGAAAAGCGTCGTCTCTCTATTCCAAAGGCAGAGGCTTTCCAATCCCGGACAGGAGGAGGCGTCAAAGCGACAGTTGAGGGTCAAGCGGTCTGGGTAGGAAAGCCAGACCAAAAGATGGAGGGGCAATTTCAACATGCCAAAGAAGCTCAAGGAAAAAGCCAAACTGCCATTTTCGTTTCTGTGAATGACAAACCGCAGGGCCTCATCCTTGTGGCAGATCCCATCAAGGCCACAACGCAGGGAGCAATCGATGAGCTGCACAGTCTGGGTCTGAAAGTGGTCATGCTCACGGGTGACCATACCCTGACGGCAAAGGCTGTTGCAGACAAGTTGAAGATCGATGAAGTCTATGCTGAAGTCAATCCAGCTGATAAAAATCGACTTGTGCAAAAGTTAAAAAGCGATAAAAGAATCGTCGCTATGGCAGGAGATGGCATCAATGATGCGCCGGCACTTGCTGCCGCCGATGTGGGCATCGCCATGGGAACGGGGACCGATGTCGCTATGGAGAGCGCGGGCATCACACTTGTTAAAGGAGATCTCACAGGCATTGTCAGAGCCATAAACCTCAGCCGGGCAACGATGCGCAACATCAGACAGAATCTGCTCTTTGCCTTTCTCTACAACACGCTTAGCGTGCCCATTGCAGCGGGTGTGCTTTATCCTTTCACAGGTCTTCTGTTAAATCCGATGATCGCCAGCGCGGCGATGGCTTTCAGCTCGGTTTCAGTAATAGTCAATGCGCTGCGCTTAAAGCGGGTTCGAGAATAAGGAATGAGCTTATTTATGTTCCCACAAATTATTGAATTTTGCTTAAAAAAGATTCAGCCTTGAACAAATGATCTTTGAGCTTATCTTGAGATTGTCGTGTTAATCCATACAAAAGAGGTGCCCAACGCGGATTGCAGCGAAGCATATCCTGGTGCTTGTGCAGAAACCGCCAATATAATCCGTCCCAAACTTCAGCCCAAGGCCCCTTTTTATAATCGCTCATTTTTAAGATATAGTTTGATCCACACAAATACGGCTTTGTCGTAATCAAACCCCCCTCAGCAAATTGACTCATGCAATAGACATTCGGCACCATCACCCAGTCATAGGCATCGATGAACAACTCCATAAACCAACGGTAGACATCATCCGGATGGATATCGCATAAAAGCATAAAACATCCCAAGACCATCAACCGCTCGATATGGTGGCAATAGGCGTGTTGAAGTACTTTTTTAATCGTCTGATCGATAGGAAAGATACCAGTATTTCCACTCCAAAAAGCCTTAGGTAGAAGACGCTGGTGTCCCCAAAAGTTTGTGGTACGGGCTCGGCGTCCATACTTGATATAAGCCAGTCGCATAAATTCTCGCCAGCCCATCACCTGCCGTACGAAACCTTCTAAAGAAGACAAGGGCAAATCATTCCGTTCGCAATAAATCATTGAACGTTCCAACACTTGCGCAGGGGTCAAAAGGCCGACGTTGATTAACGGGCTGAGGATGCTGTGGAAAAGCATCGTTTCTTGAGATGCTATCGCATCTTCGTAGGGACCAAAATGCTGCAACCGAGTATGCAAAAAGCATTCTAGCCACTGAGAAGCTTGCTCGAAAGTCACTGGATAAAAAAACTGCAGATCTGATCCGGGAGTTGAAGAAAATTCCTGCTGTACACGCTTACGCGATTGTATGACCCACTCACAATTATTTGGAGATGGCAATGTAGGCAATTGCATTCCCTTTGGAATTTTCTTGCGATTCTCCTCATCAAAACTCCACTTGCCGCCTACCGGCCGATTATCTGGTTCGAGAAGGATCCGACGCTGTTTGCGCTGAGCAACATAAAAATGCGACATAATGGTTTTTTTATCTGGAGCAAAAACCGACTCAGCTGTGTATTGCGTATTCAAAAATCCAGGCGACGGCAGGATAGTAGCTTTAAGACCTGCGTGGTTTAATCCTCGCGTAAGGCGCTGTTCCAACCAGTCGTCCACAGGATCAGCGAAGAACACTTGTAAGATTCCCAACGACTTGATCATAAGAGCTATCGCTTCTGTGGAAGACAACTCATCCACTTTAACATACAATGTCTGATAGTGATGATTTTCAAGCCACTGTCGATAAAACGCCATGGAGGCCATATGAAATAGGAGCTTTTGTCGATGAAACGCATACTGCGTAAAAAAAAGAGGCTCTTCAACCAAAACAACCAGCCGTCCGGGTTTTAAAGCGGGATGTTCTTTGAAAAGCTGATGCGGATAAATCAGAACGGCTTCAGTCGGCATCTGCTAAAACCCTCGAGCCGGGAAAAAGTTGTTGAATCTTTTCAAAACGATAATCAAAGATGGCATTCAATTTCTTTTTTACAAGTCGTCCCAAAACAAGTTGACCGATACTTCTGCAAGGCAAGCGGTAATGCACCAAATCCTTCATTATCACGCCATCGGAATGTTTTTGAAAGTGGTGCTGATGATGCCAAAATGCATAGGGGCCATAGCGTTGCTCATCGATAAAATAATGTCCATGAATCATGTGAGTGATTTCAGTCACCCAAGTGTTTTTGACAAAAGGAATGGCTTGAACCTGATATGTAATGATCAATCCTGCATAGATTTCGCTAGGCAGCTGTTCGGGTTCCACAATTTCCAGATGTAGCCAATCGGGCGTTAAAATTTTTAAATTCAATGGATTAGAGAAAATATGCCAAACTCTTTCGCGGTCTCCTGCCAATAGTATTGTAGATGTAATACGGTTCAATAGCATAAAAACCTCGTAACATAATTTATACAAACTTTCTTTAATTCCATTTAAAGATTACAAACGATTTGTGACATAACGGGTGAAAATTACAGCAATGCCGCTGACCATTGCACTCAAACTAGCACCCCAAACCATATCGACCAACGTGACAGTGAGAGGCCAATGTTTAAGCGTCACCTGGTTTGTAAGGTCATATGTTCCATAGGCAAACAGACCAAGAAGCGCCCCCTGCAGCAGGACATGGAAATAGCTTGAAGGCTGTTTTAATTCTGGAAGAACAACGAAATGGCACAGGGAGAAGGCATAAAGCAGGTAAAAAGCAATGGCCGGACCAATCCGCATGGATTCGCTAAGAAGATGTCCCATCTGAGGAACATAAAAGCGTTTAAGCATCAATCCCAGCCACAAAGCATCCAAGCAAAGCACAGCCAGCAGGCTAAAGATGAAGGATAACACAAATTGCATACAGATCTTTATAATCCAGCTTCTAGATTTGCTGCAACCTCAGACAGGGTTAAGTTCAAGCCTGCGAAGCGTACATGTTAACCCCCCCGGGGGTGTGTACATACTACCAACCCAGGCTTCACGTAAGCAGCAGGTTGGCAAGGTAGTAGAAGATAGGAATACCGATTAAGCGGGGTGCTATATAAGAGGCGCTGGCGGTCAAAGTATTCAAAGCAGCTGTCCTTGGAGCGAGAGAAAGCAGATAAGTTAGAAAAAGATCAAAAGCTGCCCCCAAGGAAGTGTAGATAGTAAAAATATTCATGCCCTGTGAAAAGACTGAAATTGTTCGCCATGCTGCCTAACCCGCCAATCCCATGTCGAAAAGAAACTGGCACTGTGTGGGTTGGAAAATCGCAAGGACAGTATTAAATATATTGCACCTTATCTTACACAGATAACAGTTTTTAAATCATCTTAATACCTATTAAGTAGAATTGTTGATCTAACTAAGGAGACAATATGAGAAAGATGTTATTTCTGTTTTTGATTGCAATTGGACCCATAGCCGCAGAAGACAAAGTGGCATTTATTAAGTGTATGAATGATTTGCGAACAACGGAAAAGACAATGAATGAGATCATTGAAGCACATAACCAGCAGGGATTTCATCTTGTAGATATGACTCCCATCTATGCGTATCAAATCGATGGTTCCCTACAATCAAATCCGATTGGAAAATTCAAAATCCCACTCGATGGAGAAAAATTCAAGTGGGAAGGAGAAAGTTCTTTGGATGGATCGATGAAAGGTTCATTCAGCGGAAAAGGGCATCCCAGCCATTTTATTCTGAAATTCAATAAATAATGCGATGTGCGGTTTTCTTCGGAAAACCGCACAGCTTAGTTAATCAGTGGGAAATACAGCCTGCAAGCAGTGCAGGCCATTGTCGCGGCGCACTTCCATGGCAAACGAAAACCTGTCAATGTGGCAGGCAGCCTCAAGATCATGTTGGGGAAACTGGGGATAATGACCGCTGCTGAAGGAAATTCCATCGGGAGAGTTCCTGACCTGATCTAGAAAGGGCTTGGGATCGACCGCATTATGAGAGTCTGCCCACTTGGCTTTGAGATAATGAGCCAGAGCGGCATCTTCAGAGCCATCTCTGGAGCCTGTGATCACAAATCCAGGCTGAAGGCCATTTTCAAACTGAATTTTTCTCATATATTTATAGGTCGCTTCTGCGACGACAAAGCTGCTGACAAGCAGCCTGTCAGCGCTTTTGGACAGAACAACCCCCTGAGTGCCAGCTGAAGTGCGCTGGATCAGGGTTTTTCCTTTGAGAGATTGTGCGGCTACCTGGACAGGGGAATTTCCAAAATGAAATCCAGGAATGGGCTGGCCCCATTTTTCACCTATCAGCAGGGCATCAGGCATTTTTCTTTGAAGTTCCAAGGCCTCTTCGATTTCGCCAACCAGTAGAATCTCTTCAGCCCCTCCTGCAAAGGCGTATGCTGCTGTTGTGAAAGCTCTCAAAACATCAATGACGACAACCAAGCCTTTCAGAGTGGAGCAATCTTGGAGGCCGACAGTCTGGATATCATTTGGATGCATTTTTCAACTTCTCTCTGGTTTCCTGGCTTATTTGAAAACAGCCATGCAGATCAATGCTCTTTAGATGGGGATGCCTATCCATAAAGTGTTTGATGCCATTGTCTGTGATGCGGAAATTATGGCTGAGAGAGATATTTTGCAAATCAGTTAAGGATGCTAATTCTATTAGGCCATCGTCAGTAATCTGAGGACAATAGGAGATATCCAGTTTTGTCAGGCTGTCCATTTGGCCGATGAGTTTAAGTCCATGATCAGTAAGCTGGCCCCAGTTCCAGAGATAGAGATGGCGGATTTTCAGATGCAGCAAATCTTGCAGTGCTTCTTCACGCAATTGTGAACAGTGTGACAGGTCGAGCGATTTAAGTTGAGGCAGGTGGGCAAGATTTTTGAGGTCATTAAGCTGCGAGCAACGCAGGAGGCTCAAGACTTTCAGGGAAGGAGGCAGGGGTTTAAGGCTGGCATCGCTGAAACCTGTGTTCCACGAAAGATCAAGGTATTTCAGCTTAGGGCATGTGGACAGGTGACTTAACCCTCGGTCGGTCAGCTGCGCCAATTTTTCAAGAGAGAGAACTTCAAGATTTTTTAATTCTGCGAGAGTGGCCAGAGAGTCATCATTCAAACAGGCGCAACCGGAAAGATCCAGCACGCGCAAATCGCTCAAAGATAAAAGAGGTTCTAGATGATCGATTCGAGAATTGGCCAGTGACAATTCCTGGAGATCGGGATAGCGGCGGACAATCTCTTTTAAATCCGTGATGGTATTGCCTGAAAGATCCAGCGATTTGATTTTATCTTCAACAGCGATCAAGGGGATAGAATAAATAAACGAAAGAAACACTAGATAAATTATGAATCTCATGAAGATAACGTATCAAATTATTAAATAAACTTCAAGCGAATGTCAGCAATTCACGCTGACAAATTAAAATAATGATTGCTCTAATTGTGACCGCTTGTTAAAGCC
>JAJFUZ010000374.1 GCA_021372155.1 Parachlamydia sp.
GGAGAACCAAAACCTCAGATGGTCAGAATGCTCGTGGATCATGGGGCCGATGTCAATGCTAAAAATGGGATCGCTGGGGATCCTGAGAAGGCTTATAATTATACTCCTTTACATTGGGCAGCGCAATTCGGTCACCTGGAAAGCGCCAGGCTACTGCTTGAACGCGGGGCTGATCAATGGGCAAGCAATATCAATAATGACCAGCCAATTGACCTTGCCTTGCGCTGGAGGCGAAGCCAGCTGGTCGATTTTTTATCCGATCCACATGGTTATGTCCCTCAAGCTGACGCTATAGATATTCCAAGCTGTTACGGCAGGTTCAAAGAGTCCTTTGGCTCTTACCGTGCTTTGGAGCAATGCCAGAGTTTGCGGCAGTTGGCTTCGCTTTATCAAGATAGGAGGGACTTTAAGAACGCTTCTCTCGTCTACAACAGTGCTCTTGCCTTAGCCAGGCAGTATCAATTCTCCCAAGAAATCTCCAGTTTGCTTGCCGATCTTGAAACCCTTGAAGGGCTGTTCGCCGCTAGCATAGGATATATGACACCCGAGCACCATAGCAATTATCTGGACAAATATCAGGAGCATCTGCAGCAGGATCGCGCACAACTTGAGGAGGATCTAGCCCAGGGCTTACCCATCGACAAAATTCACAAAAAGCTCGCCACCAAATACTGGGAACTGTTCTCTCTCCTCTGTATACGTTGCCTGGAAGTAGTCGGTACCCCTCCTCTTCCCTTTACTGTTTTTGCACTGGGTTCATGGGCTCGAGAAGAGGTGCGCCCTTATTCTCAGATCAAATTTGGCCTTCTGGTGAACACTGACACAACAGAAATGAGGACGTTTTTTCAAAAATTCACCCAATTACTCGAGTTCAAACTTTGCTGCTTAGGCGAAACAGCATACAACCTCATTTACTCGGGACAAAATTCTGAAAATGAACGCGGAGCCTATAGTTTTGTTCCCAAAGGCTTTGGACCAAATCAATTCGGTTTCACCCCAAAGGGAAAAAGTGGGGTATTTGAACTTTTTGGAACGGTTGAGCAGATGGCTTTTTTTCTGCGACCTGAATGGCTAACGCGTCATGATCAAGAATATGATGTGGTCGAAGAAATGTCATGCTGTCAATTCCTCTGTGGAGATAAAAATTTGATGGCAGCCTTTGAGAGCCGATGTCAGCAAATTCTCAATGCTGCCCCGTCCCAAAGGGATGCCCCTGCGAGAAACACATTGGCACGGAACCTATTGCGAGGCCTGATCGCAGAATTTGAAAATGTAAAGCGAGCTCCAAAGGAGCGCCGCATCATTGATGTCAGAAAAGATCTCTATCGGCCTCTTCAGCGACTGATCAAAGTTCTTGGCCTTTTTTATGGCTGCCAAAAGAAAAATACGATCGATTGTCTATGTGAGTTGGAGAAGGACAGAAAATTCACCCCTCAAGCTGCCGCAAAAATCAGACAGGCTCTTCAAGAGGCATCTAGATGGCGCATTCGGTGCCAGATGTACTATCGAAATGGCTTGGAGACATGCTATTATCTGCCTGGCCAGAAGGATCGAGAAAGCCCTGTTTTGTTCATCGACGATGCTGACCTTCAGTCCCTCCAAAACATCTATCAAGTGCTCCATCCTCTCTACGCAGCTGCAGCTGCCTTCCTAAGAGGATCTGAAAACGCATTTGCTAATTCAACATGCTTTGATGACACGCAAAAGCTGATCTTGCCCAAAGTCAAACCTAATGCCTTTGTTCCTTCAGGAAGCGCCTTGGAAGCGCTCTGCATGTATTCCAAGGAGTGCGACTTTGATGTTATCTTATCGGATGCCCAATTTGAACAAGAGCTTCCCCAATACTACGAGCAGTATCTCATCAAGCTTCAGCGCGCTTATTCTGCTTTAAAAGTAAAACATGGCGGCAATGCCCATCTAGATATCGCCGATGTGTTGACTAAAATGGGGACAGTTAATGCTTTTTTGAATGATCATAAAAGCAGTCTTAGAGATCTCAGGGAGGCGCTTCGAGTTTATCAACAATGTCCTGAAAGTAACGCGTTGATCGCAGCAGTAGCGTTGCCTTCTGCCCCAGCGCTCTCAGGAAACGAGCAGATCATCGCAAAGAAATTGGCCCATCTCTTAAACAATTTGGGCACTGTTAGCTTGCTGCTGCAAGAACCTGGAGCTGATGAATGTCTCGAGCGTGCGATAGCCCTTGCCCACCGCCTCACCGAGAATCCTTCTCATCTGTTAGCAAGGACTTTCTTTAACCTTGGATCCTTCTATCTGGCGAAAGGCAATTATAATCCAGCCTTGGAGAAGTTTAAACAAGCCCTCCTGAAATTAAGGGAAACTCTTAAAGCTCGTCTAGACGTCAGTATTCCGCTATGCGTGACACAAACGGGGATGATATATCATCGCATAGACAAATTTGATGAGGCCTATCGCCATCTTACAGAAGCTTTAGAGCTATATAAAAGAATTTATCAACAAGCGCATGCAGATATCGCCTTTGGTCAAGAATACTTGGCGCGGACAGCCTTCATGCTCGGGAGAGTGGATGAATCGGCTCGTCTCTTTATTAGCGCAGTGAGTACATTGAATGAGGCTCATCAGAATAGACCTCACCCTATTATCACCCGTTTTTATTCCAAAAGAGGCGCCTTTTGGGAAGAACAACAGAACTGGGCCAAAGCCGCGGAAAGTTATGATCATGCTATCAAAAACTGCGAAAAGATCAAGAATTCTTCTCTAATCACAGCCTTGCTTTTGTGTCGAAGAGGAGACTGCCTCACTAAGCTTGGATCGGAATATCTGGCGATCGATTGCTATGTACGCGCAGATCAACTTAGCAGTCAGTTTTATGAAGATCAACCCCATCGGGACAGATGTCAGATCCTCGTTACCTTGGGGCAATTGTATGAAAGACAAGGGGAATATAAACAGGCGTTCGATTGCTATCACAAAACCCTGAAGATGGCGATGCAACTCAATGATCGCAATCTGCAGAAACGCGCCCTTGACTTAGCCGGCAACTTGTACATGACTCTGCGCAAGCGCTATGAGGCCTCTCCTTTTTCCATCTTGGGACTGGAAATCTATCAAAAACACTACAGAAATCACTTTTGCGATCTGGTTGATCTGTTGCAAGATCTAGCCAATGGCTGGGATACCCTCGACGAGTTCATCAAATCTGGCTTTTACCGGCGCCAGCTGATGGAATTATTCCGCCTAGGACCGAAAAGTTCGCCCAGCGACATCGCCCGACTGCAGCGGGAGTTAACCCATGGTGACAGCGTAAGGCCGCGTTTCCCTCACTCTCTCTTCAATCCCGTAAGAATGCCCACTCGAGCTAATCAAAGCGCTCTTCCCGAGGGACAAAGAGATCCAGAGAATGCAGGACGCATGACATGGCATCGGATATTCAGCCAGTTAAATGCCATCGACATCTTCCGTTTGGGCATGGTAAATCGCTACTTGCATCGCTTGACTTCAGATACTGAACTTTACAAAATCCTATTAAAAAGAGACTTCCCCTCTATTCCCGCCGTGGATTCCAAAACCGCCTATCAGAGCGAGTTTCTTTTAAGGGACCATTTACAAAGGAAAAAATGGCAAACGGAAACGCTACCCTTGCCTGTAAGGCAGGCCTCTTCCGCTAATTGCCTTCTGCAGCATGAAGGAAGGCTTTATGCAGGCTTTCACCAATCCATCCAGATATGGGATCAACGCAATAACCGGTGGCTTCCTCCAATCGAAGGTGTCGCGCGTGGGCGCCAAGGATTTCTAGAGAACAATGGGCGGTTTTACGCAGGCACGCAAAACAACGCTATTTTGATTCTAAATCTGTCCACGCATGAGCATTTGGCGAGCCTTAGCGGACACACTGACAGCATCGAATGCCTTTTACAAGACGGCGACAGACTATTTTCAGGATCTCGGGACCACACCATCCGTGTCTGGGACCTTACTTCCAACCAATGCTTAGCCACGTTGCAGGGCCATTCCGAACCTATTGTCTGTCTACTTGTAAAAGATGGCAAACTCTATTCAGGATCGCATGACAAATCGATCAAGGTATGGGATCTCTCCAACTTCACCTGCTGTGCCACATGGAGTAAACCTCAAAGGCCTGTAACCTGGCTCACCGCGCTGGGAAACAGGTTCTTTTCGCTTGCCGGCGACAGAACGATAGAAGAATGGGACCTCGACAAACAGGAACATCGGCACACATTCAGCGATCCTTCAGCAGATACCATTGTCGCGATGATTGCTATACGAGGCAAGCTTATCTATGGAACAGCATCTGGAACTATTTGCGTCTGGGATCTTGAGACCCATCAATGTGTGGCTACCTTGCAGGGCCATCGCCAAGCAGCCTATCAATTGCTGGAAAAAGAGGGCAAATTGTACTCTGCTTCTCGGGATGCCACTATTCAGATCTGGGATCTGCAGACATATAAGAAGCTGGCGACCTCACCGGAACTAGAATCCTTTGGCTGCCTTTTCGAACAGGCTGGCAAAATCTACTCAGTCTCAGGTAGCTCGCTTACCATCTGGGATTTATTTCCTAAACCTCAGGTAACTCAAAGAAGGGGATAAGTGTTTAGCGTCAATGATGATCTCGAATTTGCTTTGAAGGAGTGATCTGTAATCCTTCGTTTATTGACTTTGGCCAAGTGCGGTTCTCCCCAAAAACTGGGCAAATGGATAAGGTTATAAGTTCCATACTTTGAAAAGGAGGTTATTAGATGCAGCCCATGCCAACTTTAGAAAACCCTCGACTACCCCTAACACTGTTTTCACCAATTTCCCCAAATCTTTCTTCTTTGCAAGATGCTCCCGTCACAAGTCCACAGTTCCCCCAGTCAACTCCAAACATGCCCCCACCCATGACGTGGCCGCATCGAGGCGAATACCATTTGCAACGCCAAGAGCTAGGACTTGCTGTCGAGGCCTTTACCAATGCGTTACAAGGAGCTGAAAAGCAGCGTCACCCCGATACTATCGGGGGATGTCTGAAAGACATTGCGCGGGTGCTTCTTGAAAAAGGGGAGTGGCGCAAAGCAGCTCAAATCTTTAATGCCGCTTTCGTCGTCCTGCAAAAGACAGATAATGAAAAATTACGCCGAGTCGTACTGGCTTTGATGGGCGAGGTGGAAAGGCGCTTTTTGGAGAAGGTCTGTAGCGTAAGATTCATCCCTGATCCTCAAGTTTACCTTGTCAGGCGTAAAAAGCTTCAGTCTCTTCGGCAAAACCTGCAAGCTCAACTCGAGCAAAACGCATCATCAGAAAAGATGTTGCTCGAATTTACGCTGTCGATCTCTTCTTTCCTTGAGGAGGTCCTCAAAAATGGCTTTACTATTTTTGGTAAACCGCCCTGCGCTTATGCTTTAATGGGTCTTGGCTCCTTAGCACGCAAAGAGATGAGCCCCTTTTCCGATTTGGAATTTGCTCTCCTTGTCGAAAGGGATTCGCCTCAAGAACTAGAATATTTTCGCAATTTGGTCCAGTGGCTCGAGCT
>JAJFUZ010000277.1 GCA_021372155.1 Parachlamydia sp.
ATGTACTGATATAAAAGAATTTATTTCCAAGATGGATGAGATTGTCAAGGCGAAAGAAGTGGAATGGCATGGCAAAAAAATAACTTTTGGTGATGAGGAAAATATCAAAAATATCGAAGCTTTTCTTCAAGAAAATACCAAATTTTGGACCAATTCACAAAATCCTGCAGTGGGTACAAAGTTGTTAGAGCTCAGTGTCCGGATTAAAAAAGAAATTCCTGAAGCCAAAGCACTTGCCGATCAATATGAAGAAATTGCTATAAATAGCAACTTACCAGATGAAATGATATTAAATATTCTTAATAGTATTCCGAATGAATTGAGTTTTTACAATAAAGGAAATATGCTGAATTTTGAAGAAACCATGCGAGACTTTAATACAACAAAGAAGGTATCGAAAAAATGGTCAGGATTAACAGATATTGCTAAAACTAACTTTGTTAATCGTCGCGAATTGCCTTCTAGTATCTCTTCTAAAGCTGAACTGATGCGTTTTGTATATAAAAGTGGAAAACAACTAAAGAATTTTAGTAATGATTGTTTGATGGAGTTGCGGTTAGAACATAAAGATTACTTGAAAGTTTTTGAGGCTTGTCCCAATCTTACTCATGTTTCTTTAAATGGAGTGACAATTGAAACGCTACAGGAGCTTTGCAATAAATGGCCCCATTTATCTTATTTATCCTTGAACAATTGCGAAATTACAAAGCTACCGGACAATCTTCCTCCCAATTTAAATGAACTTGAGATCCATGCATGTCCAGCTCTAAGAACATACTCTCTGCCCGCAAATCTGGAAAAGCTTTTGATTAGAGATGACTGGATGGGGGGCGGCAGATCTCCCTTCCAACTCACACAGCTTCCATCCAAGCTCAAAGAGTTAAAAGTATCCGTGAAGGACATCCAATTGCCAAAAAATCTGCCTGATACTTTAACTTCAATCTACATTTTTGTTATCCCGGATAAAAAGGAAGTGACTCTACAACGAATAAGAACTATCCAAGAACAATTGGATGATTATCAAAAGAGACATCCTAAATGTGATATCAACTTAGAGAATAATCGTCGGTACTGAATGCAGGCCTTAACTCTCGCCGCGCATTCGCGAAAGCTCCTGTTGGCGCAGCGCTTCGTCCAGAAGGGGCATGATCTCGGTGAGGGTGCGGCCGTCGCGCTCACGCTTGATGATTTGCAGGTGAGTTTCGGCATGCTGGGCCACCTGGGGGAAGTGGGTGATGGCGATCACCTGATGCTTCTCACCGATCTGCTTCAGCTTTTCGCCGACAACGGCGGCAGTTGTGCCGCCGATGTTGGCGTCGATCTCATCGAAAATGAGCGTGGGCAGCTTCTGCTTGCCTGCCAGAAGGGCCTGCAGGGAGAGCATAAGGCGGGAGAGTTCGCCTCCGCTGGCAAAGTCTTTGATGGCGAGGCGGCGCTCGCCGACATTGGGCTGGAGAAAGAATTCAACTTTATCGTCGCCTGAGGTGCTGCGGGCTTGAGCGATTACATCAATCTCAAATTCGGCTTTGGGCATATTGAGAGAGCGTAAATGAGGCGTCAGTTCCTTGGCGAGCGCTTTCGCACCTTTTTTACGCGCCTGTGTCAGAGCGTGCGCTAAATCTTGATTGCGCTTCTGGAGCTTTTCCAGCTGGGTTTGCAAGGCGCCGATCGTCTCATCAGCATTTTCGAGCTCTTTGAGGCGCTCTTCGGTCTTATCCTGATAGGTCTGCATCTCAGCTACTGTGGCGCCATACTTGCGCTTGAGCCTGTTGAGAAGAGCGAGGCGCTCATTGATCTCAGCTGTTCTTTCAGGTTGGCTTTCGCAGCGGCCGAGTCCTCTTTCAAAGGCGTAGGCGGCTTCCTGCAGTTCGGCATAGGCGTTTTGGAGCGAGGCGGCCGGCTCGGCAAAGGTGGGGTCGATCTGGGCCACCTTTTCGACAGTGGCGCGCTGGCGCGAAAGCAGAGGTAGAATACCTTGCTTTTCGTGAGTAAGCAACTGAGCGAGGCTGTTAAGGTGGGCCGCCAGTTCGTCGGCGTGAGTGAGGCGGGTATATTCCGCAAAGAGCTCCTCTTCTTCGCCATCTTTAAGAGAGGCTTCCTGCAGCTCCTCCAGCTCTCGCTGGAGGGTCTCAATTTCTCTGAGGCGCTGTGAGGAGCCATCGATGAGCTGTTCCAGCTTGCGCTTCACTTGATATTCCTCTTCCCAACTCTTTGAAAAGGCTGTGGCCTGATCAGTAAGATCGGCATAGAGGTCGAGCAGGGTACGGTGGTTTTCTGTTGTGAGCAATCTACGGCTTGCGTGCTGGTCGATTTGGTCGAAGAGCAGCTGGCTGAGAGCGCGCAGGGTGGTCAGCTGTGCGGCTTGATTGTTGACGAAGGCGCGTCCTTTACCCGAGGTGGCTATATCGCGGCGCAGGATGAGCGGGTCGCCCTCTTCATGGTCAATGCCAGCCGCGTTGAGAAGTTCCTTAACTACGGGAAGCGAGTCGATGTCAAACAGGGCCTCGACGCTTCCCTTTTCAGCGCCTCGGCGGATGAGGGCTGTGTCTGCTCTTTCTCCTCTGATCAGCTCAAGAGCATGCATGAGCGAGGATTTGCCCGAGCCCGTTTCGCCGGAAAGAACGTTGAAGCCGGGGCCGAAGGGGATCACGGCCGATTCGACCAGGACGATATTTTGAATGCGCAGTTCTTTTAACATAATCTTAGGGATCGTAAGTTGAGCGAAGTAGAGTATCAAAGGCCCCGCCGCTGACGTCGAGGAGGTAACCGTCGGGATTCCACTCTTTGGATTCAAAGATGAGATTGTCGCCATCATAAGCGATGGGGGTCAGGTAGATGTCTGGGGCATTGAACCGGTAGATGACAATGCGGCCGAATTCGATGGGTTTGCCCTCCTGATGCCGCATGCTTTTGCCGATGGACAGGCAAAGATTGATCTGCTCAATAGCTTTGTTTTGTTGTTCGAAGCTAAGTGTCCAGAGCTGCTTGCCATGTTCGAGGGCCATGCCCCGTACGCCATTGTAGGAGAGATAGCGCTCATTTTTCTGCTGGGTGACGAGCCGGGTGAAATTGAGCATCAGGATGATCCCCATGCCAATCAAGACCATCCATGTAAGAATTGTTGTGAATTTCATAACTCGTTTGCCGTTTTAAAATGAAGTTTGGCCACCTGCCCCAATGACTCGCGCCCATGCTGGCGCACAAAGGCCCTTGCTGCCTCGATAGTGGCCTTTGAAGCCCCTTTGGGCAGATCGAGGCCCCACTGTTCGCTTAAAGACTTAAGCCCCTCGACGAAAGTATACCGCGCCAGGATGGACGCCGCAGCGACGACCAGATCCTCCTCACCGCGATGGCGCTGGGTGAGTTCTAGGGAAATGTTTTTGCGCTTCAGCGCAGTCAGCACCACATGCTCATCGGCGAACTGGTCAATGATCACATTCTGGCATTTGGTCCTCAGCGACAGCTGCTCGATCGCCGTGGCATGTCCCCAGGCGAGCAGGCGGTTGAGGTTGTGAAACTGACCATATAGTTCATTATACTTAGCCGGATTGATTTTGACGATATGATGCACAATGCTTGTGCGGATCTGCTTCGCGATCTTGGCGATCGAACCATCGGTGAGCTTCTTCGAATCGCGCACCCCCAGCTTTACCAGCTTGTCCAGATCCTCGCCCTGAGCATAGACCCCTGCGATGCAGAGCGGGCCAAAGAAGTCCCCTTTGCCCGATTCGTCGATCCCGATCCGCGCCGTTTTGTCGACCTCAATAGCTTGATAGGCATATTTGAACGATCCGAGAATCTCCGGCTCCAGAAAAAACTCGATGAAAGGGCCCATCTCCTTTCCCTGCACAGTCAATTTGCCGCTCTTATAGAGCGTACAGGAAATTCCCTTCGACTTAGCAGAAAAGAGGGTATGCGGCGGGTGGCTGATCTCGAATCCGCGCTGAATCAGCTCCTTGCGAAGTTTATCAGCGACTGAAAGATCCACAGTGGCAACGAAAGTCGATGGCGTTTGCATGGGGACAGTTTAATGGCGCTGCAGAAATCTCGCAAGCTTCAAAGACATCTTACGCCAAATCGATATTTTGCCATTTGGCGTAAGTTCGTGGCCTAATTTGTCGAACATGGGCTTAATAGGATAGCCCAAAAACTCTTTTAATGGCTTCTTCGACTTCTAGCATCTCGGTCTCGGCGATCTTTCCGATTTTTTGCAGGAGGCGAGTTTTGTCAACAGCCCTGACCTGCTGAGGCATCACCTTGCCTGCTTGACCTTTAATGGAGATTTTCGCTTCGAATCTGTACACTTTATTGATGTTACTGGTAATGGGGGCGACGACGACTAAATCGGAATACTCATTACCGATATCATTGGAAACAATCAGGCAGGGTCTTGTTTTTTTAGTTTCTGCCCCTAGTGTTGGGTCTAGCGAAACCCAATAAATATCGCCTCTGTGCGGAAATCCTTTACTCATCCAAAGATCCTTTCTTGAAATCTTCTATGCCCTGAAAGTCTTCCTGATCGAGCGAAGACCACTCTTTTGCCACCTCTTTGTTTGCGGGATCTTGCGCAGCTTCGATGTAGTCAGCGATGAGCGCATTTCTCCTTTCATCAAGTGCGTGACGCAACGCCTCATTCACAAATTTGCTGATTTTTCCCTTTTCGATGGTGGAAAATAACAGATGTTTCAAATCGGATGGCATTGATAACGTTACATTTACATTTCTTGCGGATCTTTTCATCTCATACCTCCATATCCATTATATATTACTTACGTATATATTGTATACGGAAGGGTTGAGTCCATGATGATCTAAACTTCAGTCTTATTTTATCATGATAAGCGACAGGTTTCGTTTATCATGTACCTTGATCGGGATATCACTTCCTGCTATGCTTTTTATTATCCGCAATACAGGTAACAGGCAATGAGCGAAGACATGAAAGCCATCGGCGAGCATTTTAAACAGCGCCGCAAAGAGATGAATCTCTCCCTCAAAGAGGTGGAGAGCGCAACTTCCATTCGGATCAGCTATCTCCAGGCGATTGAAGAGGGAGAGATGGAAAAACTGATTTCGCCCATTTATGCCCAGGGCTTTTTGAAACAATATGCCGCCTTTCTAGGGATGGATGGAGAACAGATCGTCCGCGATCATGCCGAGCTGTTCAAGCGCACCGGCACGCAGGATTTTGCTTATGGGATCGGCACGCTGGAAGCAAGAGGCAATCCAGGCGCCGGGATCAAATGGGTGCCCAATGCGGTTTGGATGGGTGCTTTTATCGTCCTGGTTGGAGCCTCCTGGTACTTCGCACGCCTCTTTGAGATCATCTGAGATGGATATCGCCCTGCAGCGTGTTTTGTTGACGATTCTCCTCACATGCCTGTGGAGCAGCTCTTTTCTATTCATCAAGCTGGCAGTCGCAGAGATTCCCGTCATCACCGTCGTAGCTGTGCGCGTCGCCCTGGCTGCCTTTCTGATGGGCACTATTATGCTCTTTCAAAGGCGCCGCTTTCCTAAGAGTCGAGAGTTTTGGCTCCATACAACTCTTTTTGCAACCCTTTCCTCCATTTTGCCCGTCCTGCTTTTCTGCTATGCGGAGAAGTCGATCGACAGCGCTGTTGCAGCCTTGATCAATGGGACGACGCCCATGTTTACGGCCCTGCTGGCCCATCAGTTTACTCCCTCTGACCGCCTTGACCGCCAAAAAATCATGGGAATAGCGCTGAGTGTCGGCGGCATGCTGTGCCTCTTCTGGCCTGCGCTGCAGCAAGGCATCAATGTAACCACAGTAGGCATGGGAGCGGCCCTTGCCGGAGCTTTCTGCTATGCCTTGAGCCACGTCTATGCCAAGAAGTATTTTTCCCACCACGAGCCCTACGTGGCGCCTTCTGCGCAGCTGCTGGCATCCTCGTTTATCCTGATGCCCCTGGCATTTTGGCTCGATCGCTTCTATACACTTGCGTTTCCTTCCGCAACTGCCTGGCTGGGTGTCGGTGGAATGGCTATTTTCGGGACCTTTATTGGTTTTATCGTCTATTACCGCCTGCTCGCCATCAGTGGCCCTACTTCACTTTCCATGACGGCCTGCTTTTTCCCAGTCGGAGGCATGCTTCTAGGCTCCCTGTTTCTTGGGGAGGCAATCACTTTAACAGGTATTGCAGCAGCCGGAATGATTCTAATAGGCATCGCCCTCGTCAACGGTGTGATTCCGTGGCCTACCAGATTAGTAGTAAACCCTGAATAGCGTCAAACCATGCGCGGGAGCTGTGATTCCAGCTTCGGCGCGTTTGCCATGAGTCAGAAGAGGCTCAAGCGTGTCCAGTGCCAGCTTTCCGCGGCCAATGTCGACCAATGTCCCTGCCAGGTTGCGCACCATGCGGTAGAGGAAATTGCTGCCTTTCACAATGATCTGGAGTCGTTGTAAGGGTACATGTTCACCACCCCTTCCCTTTTCTGGAAGGCTGCGACGGACACACTGCCCAGCTTCCCTCGTCGGCAATAGCGCTTCGGCTATTGCCTCCTCGTGAATCTGGGCATTGCATCCGTCTCGCTCTCCCAGGAAAGGGTGGGGGTGGTGAACATGTACCAGCGGATGGCGAATCAATTCAATTGCATGGACCGTGCGAATTGTATTTTCATACTCAGTCTCCTGAATCGCATTGCAGAAAGCGGCAAAATCATGCGTCCCTGCAAGCTGTTCTGCAGCTCGATCCATGGCGATGAGGTCGAGTGGCGTATGCACATGCCACGAGTAGAAACGGTGCTGCGGCAGCTGCACGGCACTGTTGCAGATCCAGTAATGGTACTCTTTTTCTTTGCAGTCGAGGGTGGGATGGAAGGAATCATGCGCCAATTCGACATCTAATATTCGGATGTCTTCAGGCAGAAGGGAATTTAAGCTGATGCGGAGTCGTTCGGGTGTGGAGCGCAGGCTCTCTGGGAGGCAGTTGACCACCTGGCCAAAGGCATGAACCCCTGCGTCTGTTCGGCTGGCGGCCTGCAGGGGCAGCGGCTGCTGGAGGATCTGTTCGAGCACACGCTGAAGGGACTCCTCAATGCTGGGGCCCTCTTGTGTCTTCTGCCAGCCCAGATAATTGCCCCCATCGTAGGCGACTGTCAGCTTAAGATTAGGCATTCTTCTCAATAAAGAGGCGCACCCCTTCCATAAAGCGTTGTATGGCTATCATCACCAGGACCATGCCGGTGAGCCTTTCGCAAGCGATGAGACCGTTCGTCCCAAGCAGGCGCTGGAGTCTGGGTGCCATCAACAGGATGGTGACCGCGCACATCCAGGCCAGAAGAATGGCTGTGATAATCATGGGACGGCAACTCTCCATATGGGCGTAGAGCATGATCGTCGCCAGGAGCGAGGGGCCGGCGATCAGGGGGATTGCGAAGGGCACGATGAAGGGCTCTTCTTCGGGAAGATTGGCGCGCAGGCTATTGGTCGAGGGATAGAGGATTTTGATTGCGGTCAGGAAGAGGATCACTCCCGACGAGCACCAGACGGCGGATTCAGAAAGTTGAAGGTAGCGGAAAAAAAAGTTGCTGATCAGGAAAAAACTAATCATTGTCGCCAGGGCGATCAGCATCTCGCGAAAGACGACGTAGGGCAGGCGCTTGGGTGCGACATTTTTCATCATTGCGAGTATGGAGCTGACATTGCCAATGGGATCCATAATGAACAGAAAGGTCATAAAAAGGGTAAATAGCGATGAACTAGCCATAAGATTGACCGGGGGATTGACCAAGCGTTTCGATGAAGAGTCCAATACCGCGCATCAGCATATTCATAGCGATCAGCGATAAGACGAGACCCATGAGCTGTTCGAGAGCGGCCATGCCGCGCTTGCCGGTCAGTCTTTGCAGATAGGGGGCAGCCACCAGGACAGCTAAAACGCCGATCCAGGCAATTACGATGGCAAGTGAGAGGAACCAGTTGCGCTCAAGATTAGACTTAAGCATGATGATCGCCAGCAGGCCTGGCCCAGAAAGCAGGGGAGTGGCAATGGGAACCAGCATGGGTTCTTGCTGCATAGTGGTTGATTGTGGGTAGCTGGAAATCGAAAAAATCCTATTGAGAGCCACGATAAAGAGCAGCGTACCCCCGCACATGGTTACCGCATATTTTTGGATACCTAGCATGGACAGGAAGCCTGCTCCCAGGTACTGGAAGAAAAGGGCGACAGCAAGAGCTAGAAGTCCTTCGCGCAACAGAATGCGCCTTTGCCTCTCGAAAGGAAATTCTTTGACAAGGGCAATGATCGCCGGCGAGTTGCCGATGGGATTGGTCGTCAGAAAAAAAGTCAGGGCGTTCTCAAAAAGAGTCTCCATACTCACATTTAGTTTTGAAGACTCTATTATAATTCACGAGGCAATTGCCCGCAAGTCATCTCGGTCAGTACTCAGTTATGACAGTTTTTCTTGTTTTGACTGCGTCAAAGCCCCGGGGTAAAACGATCGTAAATGGGTCCATATTGACTTAATATTGACCCATTTACGATCGTT
>JAJFUZ010000282.1 GCA_021372155.1 Parachlamydia sp.
CTCTGCCTGGCAAGGCTTAGGGGATGCCAAAAAGGCGATCGCCTACTATGAAGAGGCGCTGCGCATCGATAAAAAGATCTACGGGGATGAGCATCCCGATTTGGCTACACTTCTCAGCAATCTAGGCATGGCCTGGAAAGCCTTAGGGGATGCCAAAAAAGCAATCGACTACTTTGAAGAGGCGCTGCGGATTAATCAAAAGGTCTACGGGGAGCATCACAATGTAGCTACACTTCTCAACAATCTAGGCGCAGCTTGGAAAGACTTAGGCGATGCCAAAAAAGCGATCGGCCATTATGAAGAGGCGCTGCGCATTGGCAAAAAGGTCTATGGGGATGAACATCCCGATATAGCTGCACGTCTCAACAATCTAGGCGATGCATGGCAAGACTTAGGCGATGCCAAAAAAGCGATCGGCTACTATGAAGAGGCGCTGCGCATTGATAAAAAGATCTACGGCCATGAGCATCCTGAAGTAGCTACACTTCTCAGCAATCTAGGCTCTGCCTGGTATGCCTTAGGTGATGCAAAAAAAGCGCTCAGATACTACGAAGAGGCATTGCGCATTGGCAAAAAGGTCTACGGGGATGAGCATCCTACAGTGGCTACACTTCTCAGCAATCTCGGTATTGCTTGGCAAGACTTAGGGTTTGCCAAAAAAGCAATCGGTTACTTTGAAGAGGCGCTGCGTATCGATAAAAAAATCCACGGCGATGAGCATCCTAGTGTGGCTATATGTCTCAGTAATCTAGGATCTGCTTGGCAAGCCTGGGGCAAAGCCAAAAAAGCCATCGGATACTATGAAGAGGCGTTGCGCATTGGCAAAAAGGTCTACGGGGATGAGCATCCTGATGTGGCTATATGCCTCAACAATCTAGGCACTGCTTGGTACGACTTAGGCGATGCCAAAAAAGCAATCGGCTACTATGAAGAGGCGCTGCGCATCGATAAAAAGGTCTACGGGGATGAGCATCCCAAATTGGCTATACGTCTCAACAATCTAGGCAATGCTTGGCAAGACTTGGGGGATGCCAAAAAAGCCATGGGCTACACTGAAGAGGCACTGCGCATTGATAAAAAAATCGACGGTGAAGTGCCTCTCGAGGCTATCTGTCAACTACAGTGAAGACTCCTTAAAATCATGGCTATCATGCGTAATTTTTGATCGCAAGGGGCGAAAAATTCACAAAATATCAAGGACACAGGCTTTCGGAAATGACGAAAAGCGTAGGTTAAACGCGTGAAAATTCAGGCTTTTTCAGGGACGACGAGTGAAGATTCTCGTAAGGAAAAAAATTCGAATGATAAATTAATTTTCTAAACTTGGGAGGAGACATGCAGGCAGTTGCATTACGTTCAAATAGGGACCAGATGAGCAGACAGGCAGTGGCTTCGCCTCAGCCGCCATTTCCTGCAAAAGTGAGAGGTATTCAACAAGCGGCCCTAAAGGTATTCACCCGCATTTCGGGTATAAACTTCCAGGCACGTTCTAAAGAACCAGCTGTCATAAAAAGTCCAACGTCAGAGACTTCTACAACAAATCGTCTGACAGAAAAACGCAAAAAAGAAGTCGAACACAATAGAGCTTTTTCAGCCATAAAAATAAATTTTTTCCTCTCATTCATGAGGCAGAACAGCTGAATGACATGGCATTAGTGGCTGAAAGAATGCAAATGTTTGGCCAGGAACTGCTGAATGTGCAGGAATGGGCCCTTGCTGCGCAAATTTTCAATGCCGCCTTAGCTGTTTGCATAAAAGCAGGAATCAATGCCATACATCAAAGCCTTCTGGATAACATGACAGGTGTAGTCAAACGACTTATTGTTGAGGAGAAACCGACGAGCCATATCCCCGTCATGCTTACTTCAGAACCGATCTTAGCGAGACGCGCTCAGTTAAGCATGCTTCGCAAAAGTATGTCTAATTTGTTCGACCAAGGGAAATCCTCTCAAGAGTGTGTCGAACAGTTTTCTAAGGGAATTCAAGGGCTTGTCACAGATTTATTAAACGATGCCTGCGAGCTTCTCGGAAAGCCTCCTTGTGAATTCACTGTATTGGGACTCGGCTCGTTAGCGCGAAGGGAAATGAATCTGTACTCGGACCTGGAGTTTGCCATCTTGATCAATGTGCAGACAGAAGAAAATGCCTCCTATTTTCGAAAACTAGTCAAACTTCTGGAAATTCAAGTCATCCATCTGGGAGAAACACAGCTTCCCATGATCCAGTTTCATCTAAAAGGCCCCGTGATGAAAAGCCCGATCAAGAATGGCTTTAGTTTCGATAGTGGGGGCAATACCCCCATCAGGAAGCAATTAATTCAGACACCTAAAAACATGGAGAAGCTGCAATCTGAAAGAGATAATGCAGAAGATCACATTTTGACAAACGCGCTCAAAGAAACTGCGGTGCTGGTGGGTAGTCCGTCTCTTTATGAGGATTATTGGAATGCTATGCGTGAAATTTTAAACGCGGCTACCAATAAACCTGATCTGTGTTTCAGGCAGCAAAGGGCCCTGAACCTTCTTAAACGACAACTCCATGATTTTGCGCCTAGAATTGATAAAGAAAAGGAAGAGTTTCCAGTTTTTAATATCAAAGAGGAATTGCAGCGGTTGCCCTGCTTTCTTTTTGCCACCTTGGCAGATTACTATGGGATTGAAGAGGAAAACACATGGGATAAAATCGATAAGTTGAAGGATAAGCAGGTCTTTAGTGAAGCAGGTGCAGAAAAACTTAAAAAGGTTCTCAATGCCATCATGCGCTTGCGCTGTCAGAAATACTACGAAAGAGAGTGGGAAATTGCCTATCATCCTTCTATGCAAATCCCAAAAGGAGAGGGGGATATTTTTGTTCTGTCGGATGATGATGTTTTAGAGATACAAGAGATTTATCGGACGATTCTTCCTCTCCATCGGGCAGTAAAAGAAGTCTATGCAACCAAACGATTTACCGACCTTGCAAGAGAGTCTTTTTATGATGACAGCCTTAAAGTTCAAGCGGAAGCACACGAACACCTCCATCAATACAAAGAGGCCAAAAATTGTTTTATAAAACAGATTGGTTTAGACCCAGCGGATGCTAGCACGCTAATAGGTTTTGCCAATCTTCTCGCAAGATTAGCTGAGTATCAGGAAGCTGAGGAATATGGACAAAAGGTTTTAAAGTTAGGGGAGCAGCGGCAAAGTCAGAAGATTATTTCAAATGCTTTGTGCCTGTTGGGACTCGTGAGCGAAGCTCAAGGAAATTATCAAAAGGCATTTGAATATCACCTAAAAGGCTACACAATCGATCAAGAGCAATTTGGACAATACCATCCTGAAACGATTCCCCATTTAATGAATTTAGGTCATGTCCATCAAAACTGCGGCCGACTTAAAGAAGCTCAACATTGTTATGAAGAGGTCCTTAGAATTTTCAATGTTGAGACCGCTGAACTTCAGGAAGCGCTTTCTACTCCTACTAAAAAAGTGATTGTGTTTGATGAAAATCATACTTTAGCTCTGATCTATCACAATCTGGGGTCTGTTCTTGTTGATTCAGGAGAATCTGAAGAAGGCATTGAATATCTACTACGGGCATTGAGAATTAAACGAAATCTGCATGGCAGTGTCCATCCTAGTGTGGCAACGACCCTAAACAATCTTGGACATGCAAAGAATAAGTCAGAGGAATACAAGGAAGCTCTTAAATACTTTAAAGAGGCCTTGAAGATCAACCAGGAAATTCTGGGAGCCGATCACCCAAACAATGCCGCGACTCATAACAATATGGGCACAGTTTACTGTGCCTTGCGCAAATTTCAGAAGGCCAGAGAACACTTGGATAAGGCCCTGAGAATTGACCAGCAAGCCTTAGGTATGGAGCATCCTAATGTCGCTAGAGATTGCCAGAATCTGGCGATCGTACTGTTTGCATTGAAGGAACGGGAAAAAGGTTTACGATGTTTTGATTGGGCGCTCGCAATTCTTAAAAAAGCTTATCCACCCACCCATCCTAAGCTGGCAGTTTGTTTATTTTCATTAGGGGAAGCCTATCTGACGGCAGGAGAGACCGATAAAGCGAGAGAGAATTTCGAAGCAGCTTTAGGAATAGAGCTGCAGATAAACGGCAAAGAGCATTCCCATGTGGCGGAAATTTATAGCCGTCTAGGAGATATCTGGCGAAGTCAGGGAATTCACAAGAGAGCTGTCGAATGTTATGAGGAAGTTGTAAAAATCCAAAGAAAGTCGCCTGAGGAACCTGATCTGATCGTGAATCTGGCAAATCTGGGAACCTCTTATCATGCCTTAAACCAGCATGAGGAAGCAGTTCAATGTATGGAAGAGGCCAAAAATCTAAGTGTCAAGATGTTTGGAGAGGAACATCCGGTGACAGCAAGGCTTCTCCGTAATCTCGGTGGGGTTTTGTTTGCCCAAGAAGAAACAGAGAAGGCTCTTGAATGTGCTGAAAAAGCTCTGGAAATCTATCAAAAAATACAGGGAATTGCCCACGAGGATTTAATTGCTTTGTTGGAGGATCTCTTTTATGCATATCAGGTACTGGATGAACCTGAGAAAGCGCTCTACTATTTAGAAGAGGCACTCAAAGTAAAAGAGCAAGCTTTAGGTAAGGAGCATGACGATGTGGCCGCTATTCTAAAAAATCTGGCGGAATACTCTGTTCATATAAAGAAAAATCGCAAAGCTATCTACTATTATCAGAGAGGTCTGGAATTGCACTGCAAGAAGCTTGGCGAAAACCATGAGGTCATAGGCATCCTGCACAATAATCTAGGCTCTATTTGGATCCATGAAGGAAACTTTTCGGAGGCGATCAAATGTTTGAAAAAAGCAGTCGCAATAAAGGAAAAAGCAGTGGGGAATGACAATATTGGCTTAGCTAATAGTCTGGGAATGCTTGGGAATGCTTATAAAGCTGTGAAGGATACGCAGAATACCATTGATTGCTTTAACAGAAGATTAACAATTTTGAAAAAAGTACATGGTGAAAGTCATGTTGCTGTAGCCCAAACTTTGAACAACTTGGGGATTACTTGGGAAAATCATGGAAATTTGGTCAAGGCGATCGAATGTTGCGAAAAAGCTGTCAGCATTTTAGAAAACCTGCCTGGGGCTCCTGCCGATCTCTTGAAAGTATTTAGAACTAACCTCCAAGGGCTTTACAAGATGGCAGACGAGAAAAATCAGCCTGTGTTTAGACGTGGGGCTAGTATCTCGTCTAGTTCAGGGCCTACTAGCGGCAATCAGCTGCTCGATGCAATGTTCATGGCCGCTGCGATGGGGGCTGCCAGGACCCATGCCAGCCAAAACTCTGAAGAAGAGCAGCAATCAAATGAGGATATGCGAGGGCTGATTGCACAATTAAGAGGGACCTCTGCTGATGATACCAACACGCAAATCGCCTCTATCTTTGCCAAGGGATTGATGAAAGCCATGCTAACTGCGGAAGACAGAAGGGGAAGGCTACCGCCACAAGCTCAGGCCAAGGTTGAGGAATTGAGTGGAGAGGACGATGAAGTTGAAGATGATCCCGATTCTGAAGAACTTCTTGCGCCGAAAAAAACAGCGGCTGCTGCTCCCATCATCAATAGAATGCCTTCAATTCCTCTGAATGAAAACACCGCACTTATCAGGAGTCGGGAGAGCGAAGTCAAAGAAGAAAATTGCTGTGGTAGCTGCAGTATGCAATAAATCTTTGTTGCATTAAGTTTATTTGGATATTTAAGGATACGTGGTATGCAAGAGAAGAGGCAAGTTTTGAAACACAGCTGCTAAAACAGGAG
>JAJFUZ010000315.1 GCA_021372155.1 Parachlamydia sp.
GAATTGGTGATTTGACGGACATATTCTAAATATGCGTCAGATTCGCTTTCGTTTGCGTTCAATGGCGACCCCGTAATTGACAATAAAATAGTTAACAAAACTAATTTAACGCGTTTGAGCATTTGCACTCCCTCCATAAAATCCGATTTCTCGTTGTAAGTCTTTAATATGACGTTCCCACGCCTCTCGATACGTCGGCATTAAGAACCCGTGATCGGCTATCCAAAAGTTCATCTGTGAACTACTCGATTTACATTCCAATACACGTATATCGCAATCTGGGCGGTTCATATAGTCTTTAGCATGTCCATAAGGACCAAATCCCGTCACATAGTCTTTTTCCGAGAAAAAGTTGATCACACTTTTGCCTTGTTTTGTGGATAGGGGTTCGGCAGGACCGTAAGCATAAATATACAGATGTTTGAGAACAAGATCTCGTTGCTCTTTGGTCATTCCTTCGATGGCTCGTTTGGTAATGAGGGCACCTTCGCTGTGGACAACGTCGAGTATACCAGCGCTCGAATTTATTTTATCCACTGCGCTACAAGCGAAAATCAGATACTGACGCGTGCAACAAACCGTCGGGGTGTCAATGCCCTTCCTTTCTTGTTTCACGCGTTCTATATCTGCCTTTACTCCTCCCGTTGGGTTGTACCTGCTGAGCAAAAAACAGCCACCAAGTTTTCTTGCAATTGCTTCATTTGACTCACGAAACTCCTCAAGACTTGTATTGATTCCATTTAAATGCATTACCCAAACAAAAGAAGTTCCATTTGCTGGAATGATTTCATTTACGTGGTCAAAGATATTGGCTTTTCCGAGTTTGATTTCCTCTGCTGTAAACTGCAATTTATGCAAATTCTCGTAAATCATGATATAATCAGACATGACGCCATCAAACATCCCTTTGCCAGGAAGGCCTTTCCCGTCCACTAAGTGAGAAAAATCCGGAAACGAGACGAAGATTTCGGGGCAAGGTCGGGCAAAGAAATCTTCAGACGCGAGTCCAAAAAGATCCAAGCGATTGAGCGGGCTGTTGCGGACATAGGCATAGAGATTGGAGCCGTCGGCAAAGCCCGCGGGATCTGGCGTGAGCCATCGTTTCAGCGACGGATCGTAAAAGCGCCAACCGAAAAACACAAACCCCTCGTCGCTGCGCTTGGAGCAAAAGCGCCAGGGATTTTTTGGAGACGATGTGGACAGTTTTTGCCGCCCAAATGCATCGATATCGTAGTACTCGGCTATTTGGCCATCAGTAGATAGCAGCGCAATGACGTTGCCGCGAAAATCGCACAGCGGCGCATAGACAGCATCTAAGATGCGGCCGTCATGATCTTTCGTCAGCTTGTACTCGAGAAGATCCGTGCCCGATCTATAAAAACATTCATAGACCGGCCCATCTTCTTCGGCTTCACTTAAGATTCAGTTCCCTGAACGATTCTCAAGGCGTCTTCGTACGGCTCTTCAAAAAGAGAGATGAGTTCTTCAGTGATTTCTTCTCGTGGAGGAGTTTCAATGGTATTATTGGGGTCTCTGCAATCCAATCTGCCTGGTATCATGCTTTTGCGCTTTTCTGCGCGGTCATAAAATACCTTGCTTTTGATTACGCTTACATAAACGACGCTTCCATCATGATGGTATTCATCGTTTTTCGCATAAAATGCAATTGACATGCCCACACGATTGGACTTAAATGGATATTCTCTTAAATATGGCCTGATCTTTTCATGCGCATTGATTTTGTTTAACAGTTTTTGCACACCATAGACTTCCAGCCTTCTCGCCTCTTCTACCGTTGCTCTGCGATGGGCGACAAAACACACCTCTATTTCTTCTACATCATAAGGCATACTCCCGCCGCTTCCTATGCAATGAAAATCAGGACATTCATCTTCCATTTCCTCGATGAATGAATTGGTGATTTGACGGACATATTCTAAATATGCGTCAGATTCGCTTTCGTTTGCGTTCAATGGCGACCCCGTAATTGACAATAAAATAGTTAACAAAACTAATTTAACGCGTTTGAGCATTTGCACTCCCTCCATAAAA
>JAJFUZ010000324.1 GCA_021372155.1 Parachlamydia sp.
GGGACGCGATCCTAAGAGGGAGATCTAGTATGATACCTAGCCTGGGACAGGGCATTTTCGGTGGTCTGCTGGTCCTCTCCTCTTTGGGAGTGATCCTGTCAAGCAAGCCGGTCTACTCGGCCCTATCCTTCCTCTTGACCCTTCTCACGCTGGCTGTCCTTTATCTGGAGCTGTCGGCACAGTTTATTGCCGTGATGCAGATCCTGGTCTATGCGGGAGCGATCCTGGTCATCTTCATGTTCGTAATCGTCCTGTTCCAGGACGCCCACCAGCAGATCGCCCAATTTCCAGCCAAAAGCCCTCCCCTATTGCTTTTAGGAGCAGCGGCAGCCTTTATCCTCTCTCTACTTTATTTGGGAAGGCAGTTTTATGTCCTTCCGGCAGCCACCGAAAACATTCCGCAAGACTTCGGGACCGTCCAAGAACTTGGAAAGGCCCTTTATATCGATTTCTTTTTTCCCTTTGAAGCTGTCACCCTGTTATTCCTGGTTGCCGTCATCGGAGCCCTTTACATTGGGAGGAAGAGTACCTAGTGGACACCTCTTTCATGATCTTCATCAGCATGGCGATGTTCGCCATTGGCATCCTCGGCGTCCTGGCGATGCGCAACGCGCTGATTTTCTTTTTGTCGATTGAACTGATGCTCAATGCCGCCAACCTGCTGTTTGTTGCCTTTGGGCGCCACTGGGGCAATGTGACTGGCCTGGTCTGGGTCTTCTTTGTTCTCGTGGTTGCCGCAGCGGAGGCCGCGGTCGGCCTTGCCATCATCATCAACCTCTTCCGAACCAAGCAGGTGGTAGATGTGGACCAGTATGACGAGTTGAGGGGGTAATATGCTGTGCACGATCTGCCTAGGTTTGTTTCTGCCTCTGGCAGGATTCCTTATCCTGACAGCCTCGTCGGAATCCATCAGCCGCAGGTGGGCAGGGCTGATCGGCTGCGGCTCCGTGCTGCTCGCCTTCTGCTGCTTCGTCAGCTATTTTTTCCAAGATCTGAATGCCCATCCGGTCAACGTCACCCTTTTCCAGTGGATTCCCGTGGAAGGGATCCAGGCCGATTTCAAGCTGCATCTGGACCATCTCTCCCTGCTCATGACCCTCATCATCACGGGTATCGGCTTCCTCATCCATCTCTACTCCAATGGTTACATGGAACATGAAGAGGATTTCGCCCGCTACTTCGCATTCATGAACTTCTTCGTCTTTTCCATGCTGCTGCTGGTGCTCGCAGGCAATCTTCTGCTTCTTTTTGTCGGCTGGGAGGGGGTCGGCCTTGCCTCCTATCTTCTGATCGGCTATTACTACACGCACCCTGCAGCGGCACAGGCCGCCACAAAGGCTTTCGTCGTCAACCGTATCGGCGACGCAGGCTTCCTGCTCGGCCTCCTGCTGACGTTCCACCTTTTCGGCACAAGCGACATTGAGGAGATCTCCAGCCGCGCCAGCCAGGCCTTTGCTGTCGGGGCCCCCGTAATCACAATTCTGACGCTGCTCTTCTTCTTCGGCGCAACAGGCAAATCAGCGCAAATCCCGCTCCACACCTGGCTGGCCGATGCGATGGAGGGACCCACACCCGTCTCCGCCCTGATCCATGCCGCCACGATGGTCACAGCCGGCGTCTATCTTGTGGTGCGTCTCCACCCTCTCTTCCTCCTGGCGCCTCTGACGCTGCAGGTGATCGGGATTATCGGTATTCTGACAGCCTTCTTAGCCTCCCTTTGGGCGCTTGGCCAGACTGATCTCAAACGTGTTTTAGCTTATTCGACCGTCAGCCAACTGGGTTACATGTTCTTAGCCTGCGGAGCAGGGGCCTTCTATTCCGCCATGTTCCACCTGACCACCCACGCCTTCATGAAATCCCTGCTATTCCTTTCCGCCGGCAACGTGGTCCACATGATGCACGGGACCACCGATATGCGCAAAATGGGAGGCCTGGCGAAAAAATTCCCTCTAACCCACTGGCTGTTTCTGATTGGGGTCCTTGCCATGTCCGGCATCCCGCCGTTTGCCGCTTTCTTCAGTAAGGATCTGATCCTGGAGCAGGAGCACATGGCCGGATTTGATAAGATCTACTATCTTGCACTCGCAACCTCTGTCATCACGGGCTTTTATCTGATGCGAGCCTACTGCCTCACCTTTGCCGGCAAGCAAAACCTTAACGACAATGTCCTGAAGGCTGCAAAAGAGGCTCCTCGCATCATGCTTCTGCCCATCATGATCCTGGCATTTCTCTCTATCTTCGGTGGCTTCCTGGGATTTGGTTTCAAAGGAATGCCTCCCTTAGAGCGCTTCCTGCAGTCGGTCAAGATCTCCCCTGCTGAACTTGCCCTGAGCCACGGCTTTACCCTGTCGCCAGAGGTGTGGCTGTCGATGGCAGGAGCATTCCTCGGCGTCGGCTCCGCCGCATGGCTCTATACCCAACGCGCCGACCGCCTGGGCAAGCCCATCGAATCTCTGACAAAGGCCTTTTACATCGACCAGATCTATGACACGCTTGTTGTCACCCCACTCAAAAAGCTTTCCAGTTTGATCGCCTTTCTCTTTGAGCCGAAGCTCTTCGAGGGTTCCATCAACGCTGTCACACGCGCGACGCAAAAGATCGCGGGAGGCCTGCAGAGTATCCAGAGTGGCGAAATTCGCTCCTATGTAGCCTGGATGGTCATCGGAGCCGTTGTGCTGATTATGAAATTTGTATGGTGAGGAGTACTTAAGTGTCCAGCCTGTTGATCCTATTCCTGATCCCCTTTATCTCGGCTTTCCTTGTCCTTCTTCTGCCTTTTTCGGGCAGACCGTTAAAAATTGCCTCGGTCCTCTTAAGCCTGCTGCCTCTCTCTATCCTGATCGCAGGATATCCTTGGATAGGATCCCAAATCAATTATCCCTGGCTTCCCGCGGCATCGATCGCCTTTCATTTAAGCATTGATTCTCTCTCGCTTATCTTCCTGTTTCTAACCGCCATCTTGATTCCAGTCAGCCTTTTTGCCACGAACAGCAACACGCTCACTCATCCGCACCTGTTTTACTTCCTTACTCTGCTCCTGGAAGGACTCCTGATTGGCTTTTTCACCGCCCGCGACCTGGTGGTATTCACCCTCTTTTTTGAAGCGATGTTGATCCCGCTCTACTTCATCATCACCCTCTGGGGAGGTCCCCAGCGTTACCAGGCCGCTTTCAAGTTCTTGATCTACATGATCGCAGGTTCAGCCCTGATGGTCGCCGCCATCCTGGCGCTCTATTTTGGCGGCGGGAACAGCTTTGACCTCGACACCTTAACCCAAACAGCCACCTCAGGCCCCTACGCCATCTGGATCTTCGCCATCTTCCTGCTGGCCTTTGCCGTGAAAACGCCTCTTTTCCCCTTCCACGGCTGGCTTCCTGATGCCTATATGGAGGCTCCCACAGCGGGCACGATCCAGCTCTCAGCCCTTCTTTCCAAAGCGGGCATCTACGGCATCCTCAGGATTGTCATCGAGCTCTTCCCTACATTCCTGCGCGACTGGAGCCCCTGGCTGCTCGGCTTAAGCATAGCGGGTGTATTTTATGGGGGCTTGTCAGCCTGGATGCAAAAGGATTTCAAGCGGCTGATCGCCTATTCCAGTCTGTCGCACGTCAACTTCATCCTGGCCGGCCTCTTCATCTGGCTGCCTCCTGCCCACTCTGGAGCCGTCCTGCAAGCCCTGAACCACGGAATCACAATCGCGGCCCTATTCTTAGTCGCGGGCTGGCTGGAAGAGCGTCTGGGATCGCGCGCCATCGGACAGGTCAGCGGCCTCTGCAAATTCCTGCCCCATCTCTGCTGGCTCACCCTCTTCTTTGTCCTCTCCAATGTGGGCCTGCCAGGCACCAACAACTTTGTGGGAGAGCTGTTAATCCTATTCGGACTGTTCCGTGAAGATCCTTGGAAGGCTGCGATTTTGGCGCTCTCCATCATCCTCTCCGTGATCTACATGCTGCGCTGGATGCAGAAAGTCTATTTTGAAGCACCGGGCTTCTTCCAGGATAGCTGGGTCGATATCAGAGCCCGCGAGTTTGCCATAGCCTTGCCCTTGGTCGTCCTGATCCTCTGGGTCGGGATCTACCCAACTCCCGTGTTAAATCTGATTAAATCCCAAGATAAAACCATGCAACAAGATAAAACCATGGCCATTAAAGTATGAATATCACTTTCGGAAACGCCGATTTCGCCGCCTTAAGTCCTCTGTTGATCCTCTTTTCAGGCACGCTCCTCCTCCTTCTTGTGGAGGCCTTTGCTGAAACATTATCCCGCAAATATGCCTCTTATATCACCTTGGCGACCCTCGCCGCTGCCCTCTATGCCGTCAGCATGGCACCAGCCAGCTCCAATCCCCTATTGACACCCTGGGTGAAGTTTGATTCCCTTGCCCGCCTCTTTACGATCTTTTTCCTGATCGTCGGTCTGGCCTCGACCCTGCTTGCGATTCCCTTTTTCCAGCGCTTTTTAGCCTCTTACCCAACTCCTCGGGGCGAATTCTATTTTCTACTCCTCTCAGCCGTCTTCGGCCTGATCCTCATTGGCATAGCTGCCGACTTTCTGACCCTTTTCCTTGGCCTGGAGACGCTTTCGATTGCCCTCTATATCCTCGTAGGCTATATGAAGAAGTGGCCTCTCTCTCATGAAGCGGCGATCAAGTACTTCCTGATGGGCGCGCTTGGAACCGCCTTCTTGCTCTATGGGATTGCGCTGATCTATGGCGCCACCGGTTCCACCAGCTTTGAAGGCCTCTTGCCCGCTTATCAAAAACTGTCCGGATCCAGTCAGACACTCTTCTTAAGCGGCATCGCCCTGGTCACCCTTGGCCTTGCCTTCAAAGCTGCCATCGTCCCCTTTCATGTCTGGGCACCCGATGTCTATGATGGCGCCCCAACTCCCGTCACTGCTTTCATGGCCGTCGGGACCAAGGTGGGAGCCTTCGCAGCCTTTGCCCGAGTCTTTTTAATCGCTCTGCCCAACTTCAACCCCATCTGGAATGAAGTTCTCTCTTTCCTCGCCTGCCTCACTCTGATCTACGCCAATTACGTCGCGATGCGCCAGACCCAACTGCGCCGCTTTTTTGCCTATTCTGGCATCTCCCACGCAGGCTTTCTCCTTATCCCCCTCGTCGCCAGTACCCCCGATTCCCTCAACGCGCTTCTTTTTTACCTCGTCATCTATGCCCTAGCGACCCTGGGCGCCTTTGCCGTCCTCGCCTTCCTCGACCGACGTAGCGCAGGCGTATCCCTAAGCGACCTCCGCGGCCTCTTCAGCCGCTCGCCCCTTCTGGCCGGCATCCTCGCCCTCTGCCTTCTCACCCTGGCCGGGATCCCGCCCACAGTCGGTTTTTTTGCCAAATTCTATCTGTTTAAAGTAGCCTTTGAAGCGGGATATTACGGTCTCGTCGTTGTCGCCCTGCTCACGACCATCCTTTCAGCCTATTACTACTTGCGCTTTGTTGCCGCCATGTTCGCCGAAGGGCCAGCTGAAGAGGGCGCACCAACCCGCTCCTGGCCGGCTGCAGTCGTCGGCCTTCTCGCCTGCGCCGCGATCGTCCTTCTCTCCATCTATCCAGCCCCTCTCTCGATGTTACTTGGAAGATAATTACGGGAAAGAGAGTTCATTCCAAAGCCGCACTGTCGACAATCATCTCTTCGTAAGGCCAGTAGCAAATAAAATAGTTTGAATAGGGATGCCTTGAATCAACATGTTTTTTGTCACCGATCTTTTCGCCTTATTTGATGCCTTCATCAAATTGATGCTCCATTGAAGCCTCGTAGCAAAAGCGGTGTTTGCGTATAGGATGGCACACAAATTGTGAGCCCTAACAAACGAATCATTGAGAGCAAAAACCTTTTAGTGCCCTCAAGGACATATGATAAATGATTCTGATTAGCAATGCGCAAAGATAGCGTCATTAGAGTATACTTGAGGGCACCCTTTCGCATAAATGCCCGTTAGGACATTTAGCAACAATGCCCCGCAAGGTTGGCCTTAATCGAGTCTACCTATCCTTGGAGGTCTAGGATTAATTTGGGGTTCTAGGATTACCATTCGGTGTTCTAGGATTTAAATTTGGTGGTCTGGGATTTAAATTTGGTGGTCTAGGATTACCATTTGGTGGTCTAGGATTTAAATTTGGTGGTCTAAGATTACCGCCACTTGAGACTCTAGCATCTATTTGGATTGTGTTCATCAATGCGTCTAAGCTACCTTCTGAATTCTCTTGGTCGACATCCATTCTCTCTCTGGTCTTTGGGGCCTCTCTCATTATTCTGGTTCCTGCAGCCTCGTCCATTGAAGGTAAGGAGGGCGGAACAGATTTTCCGAGCAGACCAGCGGCAATTAATTCGTGTAATCGGCCTCTCAATTTTTGCGCAATTATTGATAAAGCCGTTTCTTTTGCAACTTCCGAGGCACCCCGCACACAATCATTTTGAAAAATCTCGGGATGGTTTTGGATATATTCACCCGCAACTTGCACACAATAATGTTGAAAAATCTCAGGATGGTTTTTCATAAATTCACTTGTAAGATCGCTTCCAAAAAGAATCGCTTTATTGAGGTAAAGAGCAATCAGTTCGTTTTCGGCTGATTGGCAAAAACTTTCGTTTGTCCAGATTTGCCTGAATATGACCTTCTTGGTCGTAGCTAAAATAATGGGATGGGCTGAACTTTCAATTGCATCATTTAAAGCTTTATTGATCCCACAAAGTCCAGAAGCTATATTTATTACTCTAGATACAATTGTCTGCTGCTCACACAGATTTAAACCAGATTCAATTCTCCTAAAATTTCCTCCTATTTTGCTTGCAGTATCAGTTCTACACATTGCATACATGCCGTCTGCCAGCAAATTCAATGGATAATTTAACGCATCTTGAGTGGATCCAAGTAAAGTCATAATTTACTCCAAAAATAATTTTTCTTTTTTTCTTAGACTTCTTTTTCTAGTGTCAAACCAGAAGTGCTTCTTGGGGCCTCTTTCCTTGATATTCCTACTTGATTAGCGATTATTAGTCAACATTTCAAGGCGCGACAGATCTGCGGAATGCGGTTGTGGAGGAGGTTGTCGTATTATAAGAGTGGGTCTATCCAATAGGGAAGTAAGGTCTTACTCGTCCTGCATGACTCCTGGACCACCAGATCCCTTGGTATCGTAAAGAGAGTTAGTTAATCTGACATCGGGCATGGGTTGTGTCGTCTCTGGTGCGCGGACTTTTATTTCATCGACTTGTTTCATCAATCTCTCAACACCGGATGTTGTCAAGACATCCCCTCCTGATTCTGGAGCAGGAGAGAGCGATGCTGGTTGCTCCTCTTCTGATTCTGGAGCAGGAGAGAGCGATGCTGGTTGCGCTCGAGGCGCTCCAAACACGTTGACTCCTGAGAAAACTAATATCTCATCAGACTGGACTTGATCATTATTATGTGCATTATCTAAGTTGTCTAACAAAACCAAATTTCCATGTTGAGCAGAGGGCTTAGCCGCTGGCTGGAGAACTCGAGGAGCTGGTTGATCTTTGCGCAAGTAGGGATTCTCCGAAATCATTTCTATCCCTTCACCTTCATTTTTAGTCAGCAGCCTATTGATGCATGCAACAGCCTCCTTGCAGCTTTGTTCGCCCAGTGACCAGAAATCCTCGATCGCTTTCATGCCTAGCTGATATTTTGCGATTTCCAGGATGATCTGCTGATTGCGTTGACGGTTTCCCTCTTGGGTACGCATCAGGTATCTTTCCTGAAGTTCTCTCCATTCGACCCTATCCGGTGAAAGCTTTTCTTCAAGCCAGAGTACCTTTGCTTCCATCTGCTTTCTCAATTCTGGAATCAACGTCAGGTAATTCTCGACGTCCATTTTTTCATGATTAAAGGCCACCATCAACTGCATGATCATCAGTTTGATAGTCGCCTCAGTTAAGTGTGGTTTGGCGAACGCGACAGCTTCGGCCATATTTTTGAAATGCTGCCAGTTGGCAAAGATCTTCAGGAGTTGGTCGAGCATCCGATCGATCTGTTCGGCCTGCTGTTTGTTATTCAGATCATGACCTTGCAGCTTCACCTTCTCCTCGAGATAACCTTCAGCACCCATGGCTGCCAGCAGCGCTTTTCTTTTCGAAACCGTTTCAGCCTTGAGCACCTTTTCGAAAGTTGTGCGGTCCTGTTCCTTCTTCCTCTTTATGGATTCACCTACTTGTCTTTCAAACTGCTCTGGAGAAGCTTTTGCGTCAGCTTTCTTGCCCGCAGGGCCGTAAGAAGACTGCAACGATTGCAGTTTTTGCTGAATGATATGTGCTTTTTGGCCAAACTCCCATTCGATTTGCAGCATGGCCGACAATAACTTAAGATCCAGGACAGCATCATCCATTGTTCTCTGCAGATTGATCACTTCGACATCAAGTGGTCCATTGCTCGGAGAAGCATTGGGGCGCATTTTAATCGCCTCGTCAAGCAAATAGAGGACAGTTTTAAGTTCTGTCTGGATGCGATCATAATCTCTTTGGAAGCCTACGCGTCGCTCAGAATGAGTCTGGGCAGTGTCGCACAGTTGCCAGTAAAGCGCCTCCAACCAAGACCTATAACTGAGATGGCCCGCTCGAAAGGCATGTTGAAGATGGAGAAATTGCAGCTCCAACTTAGCGATGCCAACATTCAGATTCGACAAAGATTGATTGAGAAAATTTATTGCTTCTGGCCAGAGGTTCATCAGAAAATTATCCCAGCGGTCTGTCAGGTTCCAACTCTCTTTTGGAACTTGTGAAAGATCCCGCCGACGGTTAGCAGGAGGCCGGATACTTTCATTGCGATCAGATTTCAATAGTGCCGAAGTATAGACTCTGGCAGGGATCTCTACCATCTTCGACCAGTCGACAGGATCTGGCGCAGCATAGAGCCCGGCCGCTGGTTTATTTGCCTTACCGGAAACAATCGCTTTCATCCTGCTCAGCAGGCCAGGTGACGAGGGTGGAGTTTCGACAAGGAGTGGCACGGGTGTAGGCGCTAGCGATAATCTGCCTTTCTGGGCATGAAATTCCTTAAACTCCTTCTCGAAATCGGCCAATACCTGTTTGAGGCTCTCCAAATCAACGTGAGCCATTTTCAGCCTCTTCACCAACTCCTCCTTGGCCTGAGCAATCCACTCATTCAACTCAGGATTCACAACCCCGAAGCGGGCCAGATAGTTTACCTTATCCAAAAACTCTGGTTCAGAAAATCGACTGCATTGCAGTTTCTGCTGCTGAACATGGGCCCGCTGGAAATTAGCTTGTACCTCAAGTTCTCTAATGGGTGAGGCATCGGCATTTGCAACCATCACCTTGGCCCATTCCCCAAGTTTCTCTCGAATCGTTTTAGTAATCGCTCTGGTTTCCTTCCATACTTTTTCGGCTCCAAGGAATTTATCTTTGATAAACTTTAGAGACGATTCTGCGTGGGGATAACGAAGTTTGTCGATGCTGCACTCGGTTTTCAAGGATAAAATCTCATCTAAAGCATACGTGGAGGGAATCAAAGCTGCAAATTTCACTCCAATAGCTTTCTCCAGTTTTTCGATCTCGAACAGCTTTGTTTCGAGGATTTTCTGGTCCTGTTCGATTTTCTGGAATGCAACAAGGCGCTTCGAGGCATCCTCGCTGATATGCTTTTGGGCCAATTGTACTCTTATGACGCGCTTGTAGGTCTTTAAAGACTCTGGTATTTTGAGAGGGCTTTGCCATGCAGGAAGGAGCGTGCGTGCATCGCTCTCAATTGAGTATTTTTTCGAACTGTTTTGTGAAGCCAGCAGCTCCATTTTCAGGGCTCGGACAGCATTCCATTCAGCGTCGATCTCGGGTAACCTCTCTTCGCGGAGATTGTCAATCATAGCTTCGAGCCATTTATAGCGCGCCATTAAGGCAAAGACCTTTGCAAGATCGCCTTTGAGACGTTCCTGCTCTTTCTTAAAGTCGCCATCCATACGGTCAGCGTGCAGCGCATAGGAGCCGAGCGGGCCTTTCAACTGCCAGCTTCGGCCCGTTATTTCGACAGGAGTTTCTGGAGGAGGGCTTGGAGGGGCATGGCTGACATCAAGTGCAGTCACGGGGGGTAAGGGTCCTGGATGTCCTGGAAAAGGTGAAGCTGGAGCAGAAGCCATCATAGCATTGACCACACTTTTAATTTGAATCTGACTATAGTCATCAGCTATTTTTTCTGCGAGCGCAGTTTTTACTTTTGATTTTTAGAAGACTAAAGTAGAATTTGTGTAATAGATTTTATTATTTTATAAACATAGTTATCGATAAAATTGTTTTTTAATAATGAAGTGTCAACACACGCAAAAAAAAAAACGATACCTAATTTTTATTTTGATGGCAAGAAGGCCATGTTTTCCAAAAATCGCTATGATCAAAATGTATTCAAAACCGACGAAGAATATCATAAAGCCACCTACTTAGGTTGTCTCATAAATAGATTAATTGAACAAGAATCAAATTTTAAATTAATAAAAACTAACATGGATATTTTATCCAAGCATAACCGGTTAATCTTGACAAATGCCAATCAATTGGAGAACATAAAAATATGACAGGAGTTGCAGGAGCCATCACAACTGTAGGAGAACCAAAAAGCGGTAAGCTCCCTCCTGCCGCGTCTGCTACCCTGCCTGTTGATATCCAAACAACACACGATCTGGCTCTAGAAGCTTTTCGGCAGCATCTTCAGGCTTCGTCTCCCACCACGCTTCCTTCTCAATTACACCTGGACGAAGACGCTCAAATCACCGCCTATCAAAATCAAAAAACAGAAGAGGAAGTGGCCGCGGATTGGTCTATCCTGGTGTTTTCTCAGCAAATGGCTTTTCCAGCGCCCTCGCCGCCTCAGGGATCATCCCCTGCCAGCGACCCGCACCTGCTTACGCATCCTCCCTCTACACCCGCGGCAGTCCAAACAACTCGACCAGCAGATGACGAAATTCGGCTAAGGCAAAAAAAGTTTCTGACTCTCCTGGGAGACCATTTTTTCCAACACTACCTGCAATTTCTGGTCCCCCCGATGGCCAACAAATGTCTGGAGAGATTTGCCAGACCTGCTTTCTTGAAAGAGGCTTCTACCCTTTTTGTTCAATCCCTCTATTACCCTCAACCGCCTCCTGCCCCACCCACGACGAGAGCAGAACTCAAGGGGGCAAAATCTGCTGATAGCTTTTTGAACTCTCAGCTGGAAGCCTTGTTAAACTGGCTCCACAAGACCATGCGAGAAGAGAGGGAAGATTTTGCCGAATTGATGATGGAGATTCTCCTGCCACACCTTTCAAAAAGGAAGCTGGAAGAGAAGGAGCTGGAACTTGTTAAGGCTATCTTCGCCCACTATGTCCCCGATGTCCTGCATGCCATTCTGCAATCCTGCGCGACCACACTGCGCGGAATGGATCCAGAATCCCGCAAGACCCTGACCAAAGGAATGCTCGCCTACATGCAGGCAAAAATCGAGCCATCCGGCAACCTCTATGCCGACCAGCTGACAGTTCTGCTGGGCGCGATCCTCCAGCATATGCCGGGCCCTCTTGAATCAGGTCTCAAGACCTTTTTCGCTCGTTTGAGAGATCCAGCTGTGAATGAACAGCTCGTAAAACATCTTCAAGAACCTCTCTTAAAGTGCTTTTTTCCTGAACCAGGCAAATTAAGCCCCAGACTCAAGCAGATCATCGTCCACGTTCTGAAAGAGGTTCACAATCTGCTGCATACTCTCAATACCTCTAAGGGGAACGCGGACGCTATCAAACTTGGCGCCGAACTAAAGGCAAACAATACTGCCCAGGCGCTGCTCCAGACTCTCTGTATGAACCACAAGCTGTTCAGCGACAACAGTCATGATCTGCTGGAAAAGGCCTTGGAGAGCTTATTTTGGAAGCTTTTCTATCCTGAGATCCATCAGGCAACAATCAGGACACCCGTCCAACAGCTCTATGTGTTGATTGCCAGAACATTTGGACATCTAGGCGTCACGCAATTGCTCGACCCCTACACCTTGCACTGCCTGATCAAAGGTCTGTTAAAGCAGAAGGTCTCGCCTCAAAACCCCTTTGAGCGTCCATCAGCGAAAAAAATTCCAAATCTGGACCCGGTCTTCAGCAAGGACCTGGATGACCTGATCCCCAAAATCCTTTCCGAGGTCGTCAATTTCAAAACCGAAAATGGACTCCTGCGTAAGCTCGGAAACACCGCACTCGACGTTGCTAAGTACTTTAACAAGCTTCCCATCAAGGGAGACGAAATTCAGGCCACGCTGATCGATCTTTCCGAATCGGATGCGATCCTGATGCCCGCTATCCTTCTCACACAATTCTGTTATCGCATGGTCCCTGTACCCAAAGCGACAAACCCGTCACAGGAAGAACTATGCCAGCGCTTTTTCGCCTCTCTCGGTCGCAAGTGTACCACATTCGATTCCAAGCGACTCCTCGAAGCCGACGCCGATAAAAAAGCACAGCTTGTAGAGAAGATCCGAGACAAAATTATGAAAAATACAAAAGATCTCGAGGAGCTATTTAAAGACACTAAGATACCGACCGGCATGGCCATCGACATGATTCAAAAGATCTATCAGCTGCTCAATGACCCCACAATGGCCAACATCCTCGCCACCTACATTGTCGTGGGTGCCACAAAAGGCCTTGATGCCTCCGCAAAAGCCAGCGACGCCTTGCCAAATAATACAGTTCCTGCCGCGGCTGCAAAGAAGCGAGATCCCTAAATTCTCCCACTGACGAGAACCTCGTCCATCTTGCAGCACTCTGAAGCGGCTCCATCCCAACGCAAGCGTATTCAAATTTTTAATATTCAATAATTTTCTACTCTGCTACAAACTGAAACCATCTGCTAAATCAAGCAAAATACCTGAGGAGTCTCTGATATGTCTATTCGTGTGGCAACTGATGTTGGGGGAACTTTCACGGATCTCGTTTATCTGCATACAACCGCAATTGGTGAGCAAGTGTTTGCAGCAGAAAAAGTGAGTACAACCCCCTTAAACTTTGAACAGGGCATCTTGAATGTGATTGAAGAGGCAGGCATCCCCTATTCATCGATCCAATCCTTTGTGCATGGGACAACAGTTGTGATTAACGCTTTAACCGAGCGAAAACGAGAGAAAAAAACCGGATTGATCACGACAGAAAACTTTCGCGATGTTTTGGAAATTGCCCGAGGAGATCGGCCCGACTTTTTCAATTTAAACTATAAGAAGCCTGTTCCTTTTGTACCCAGACATTTAAGGCGAGAATTACCGGAAAGAATTTCTTATCAGGGCGAAATTACAAAACAGTTAGATCTTGCGCAACTTGAATCTATTCTGATTGATTTTAAGCATGAAGGTGTTGAAGCGATCGCGATCTGTTTTATCAACTCTTATGCCAATCCTGCACATGAACAGGCCGTCGAGCGAAAAATTAAAGAAATGTGGCCTGAAGTTTATGTCGCCGCTTCCTATCAAATTACACGGGAGTGGCGTGAGTATGAGAGAACAAGCACTGTCGCGATGGCAGCTTATGTCAAACCTATCGCCCAAAGTTATCTGGATAACCTCGACAGGACATTGCGCGCAAAAGGTTTTAAAAGCCAGCCTTACATCATGCAGTCAAACTGTGGTGTTGATACCATCGCCAACAGCCGTCAGCAGGCTATTACCATGGTCGAATCAGGGCCTGCCAGTGGAGTCTTAGGGGCAGCAAAACTAGGAGCCATTCTCGGAGAAAGAAACATCATATCGCTCGATATTGGTGGAACGACCACCAAGTGTTCTCTCGTCAAAGAGGGTCAAGTCAAAATAAGCACAGACTACTTTATCGATAAAACCGACCTTTCAAGCGGATATCCCCTGATGGTGCCCGTTGTGGACATCGTGGAAATTGGGAGCGGAGGTGGTTCAATTGCCCATGTCGATGAACTAAAGAAATTACATGTTGGGCCCAAAAGTGCCGGTGCCGACCCCGGTCCGGTTGCCAAGGGGGGAAAAGAGATCACCCTCACAGATGCCAACATCGTTTTAGGATTCATTCATGAGGACAGTTTTTTAGGAGCTGCGGCGAAGGTTAACAGGTCCGCTTTGGAAGCAGCCTTTCAGCCACTAGCCGATCGACTGGGTGTACCGCTAAGTGATGTCGCGCAAAGAATAGTCAGGATTGCCAATGACAACATGGTTAACGCAATCAAACTTGTCTCTGTCAATCGAGGGCATCATCCCTCCGATTTCACCCTTGTAGCCTTTGGAGGAGGGGGGGGACTCCACGCCAGCATGCTGGCTCAGGAACTTCAAATCAAAAAAGTCGTGATCCCGACACAATCTGCAGTTTTTTCTGCCTGGGGAATGCTTCTAAGCGATCTCCGACGCGATTTTGTTGCAACAAAGCTTATTGAACTCTCTGATCCTAAAGCCAGCGAAAAAATCAGAGACTCCAGCCAAGAAGTTTGCCAACACGCTTTCAATGAAATGAAACAGGATAGCCCTGAAAAAGTGACGGTTGAAATTTTTGCAAAGCTTCGCTACCGAAATCAAGCTCACTCGATTGAAATTGCTTTGGCGCCAGTACCCATAAAAGCCTCTGAAATTCACAAGCTGGACATGAACACCGCAAATCTGGCAGACACGTTTCATACAGCCTTTAAACGGGAGTATGGCTATGAATTACAGGATAGTCCGATTGACCTGGTTGGTTTTCATGTCGTCGGGTATGTGGAGGTCGATAAATTAAAACTAAAAGAAATTTCCAAAAGAGATCTCAATCCTGTAATCGGAACAAGACCTGTTACGTTTCCTGGATTCGGAAAAATAGATACTCCTATTTTGGATGGAACAAAATTAGATCCGGGGAAGTCATTTGTTGGACCACTGATTATTGAAAGCAAAGGGACCACAATTGTCGCTCTTCCTGGTATGCCTGTGGAAATTGACAACTATGGAAATATCCATCTTTCCACCCTCAAAACTGCCACTATCCAGCAAGGACCTGTATCCGATCCAGTAACCCTCATCGTTGTTCAAAGTGCTCTCAGGGCCATCGCACAAGAAATGTTCATCAAAATGCGTCGCACCGCCATGAGCGCAATCATTTATGAAGTATTGGATATGGGCACTGCTGTCCTGGATAAGAATGGAGAGCTCGCAAGTTCTGGGGCAGGCATACCAGTGTTTGTTGCCGCTCTGGACAAAAGCGTCAAGCACATCCTTACAAAATTCAAAAATCCTCATGAAATTGAACCTGGGGATCTTTTTATTGTAAATGATCCCTACAATGGCGGTATCACCCATTTGAATGATGTGGTTCTTGCGCTGCCTATTTTTGATGGAGGTGACCTCGTTGCCTGGAGTGCCCTCATCGCCCACTGGAATGATGTTGGAGGGATCGTTCCTGGAAGCATGTCTACAAATGCCCAAGAACTGTTTCAAGAAGGATTAATTTTACCCCCCGTCAAGCTATATTCCAAAGGACAAAAAAATGAGGCTCTATTTGAAATTCTTATGTCAAATAGCCGCATGCCCGATTTCCTGAAAGGCGATCTTTCGGCCGGCATTGGAGCTGTAAATCTAGCGCAAAAACGCGTCCTGGAGCTGGTTTCGAAATATGGCAAAACTGATTTTCTTAAGGCGATTCATGACAACATGCTACACGCAAACGCTATGACTCTGGATGCGCTTAAAAAGCTCCCCAAAGGCCAATTTAAATGTTCTGAAAAACAGGATGATGACAGTACTTTCAACGTCGTTGTTGAGATTAGCGACAAAAATTTTACAGTTGACCTTAGGAATAATCCAGATCAGACCAAAAAGCCTTATAACATGAGCAGAGATGGAGCGATCATCGCTTCTCAGCTTATTTTAAAATCATTAACAGGGGGGTTGGCTTGCAATGGCGGGACTTTTCGCCCACTCGAAGTATTAACCAGGAAAGGAAGCATTTTCGATCCCCACCCGCCAGCATCGATGGGTTTTTATTATGAGACCTTGGTCCGTGTCCATGATTTAATTTGGCGCGCCATGGGAGAGGCTTTTCCAGATAAATTTCCTTCAGGCAGCTTTGCATCAGTTTGTGGCACAGTTCTAGGAGGCATCCATCCTGGAACAAAACGTGCTTATACCATCGTAGAACCCGAGCTGGGCGGATGGGGAGCCACTTCCAGTCAAGATGGGATTCCCGCTACATTTTCTGCTTTTCATGGAGAGACGTACAACTGTCCTGTTGAGATCTCTGAAGCACGCCATGGATTGGTTGTCGATCGCTTGAGTTTCCACGACGATGAAGGTGGCGAGGGACAATACCGAGGCGGCAAAGGGGTACGCATCGCTTATCGCATCAAATCTGATCAGGCATTTCTGACAGCATCCTATACCCGATCCAAAGTGCCGCCATGGGGTTTACAGGGCGGCGGAAATGGGTCACACAATTACATACGCATTAATGGCACGGGTCCACGCCTGAGTGAGTTGACCTCACAGCCATTAAATGAAAATGACGTTGTGGAAATTACGACCGCCAATGGCGCGGGCTGGGGAGATCCTAAAAACCGAAACCGGGCTCATATTGAAGAAGATCTAAAAAACGGGTATATAACGACAGCTCAAGCCGAACGTGTTTATGGTTACAAGCGAAAAGGCTCCTAGAAGCCTTGCCAAATAACCTAATACGTGCTAAAATGAATTTAACGGCTGCAAAACAGCCGAATCCCTAGTTGGAGAACTTAGATGAAAAATACATTCATTAAATCACAAGTTGAATCGTCACTTTTCAAGTCTCTCCATTTCCATCATCATTCCTAACATTTTTTGCTGTTGTAAAGATCTGATCGGCCGTTGCCATTAGAATCTTTTCAGCTCCCTTTTTTTTTACATGATTCGCTTTCATGCGATGAAACCTTTTGGAGTTATATATGAACTATTTGATTTTTTGTATTTGCACCTTGCTGTTGAGCAGCCCGCTCGCAGCGAAAGAGCTCGTCATTGGCACGACGAGCGGCTATGCCCCCTATGTCAGCCTCGATGAGAGGGGCGAGTATGTCGGGTTCGATATCGATTTCGCCAACGAGCTGGCGAAAAAGCTCGACCGCACACTGGTCATTAAGGACCTCGGCAGCATGCCCTCCCTCTTCTTAAGCCTGAAACAGGGCAAAATCGATGCCATTATCTGGGCGATTTCGATCACGGAAGAGCGCCAGAAGCAGGTTGAGATGATCTATTATCAGGGCCAGACGATCAATTCTCTGCCTTTGCTGTTCTGGAAAGCGATTCCAGAAGGTGTTACCTCAATCGATAAGATGGGGCCGCAAAGGCTGATCAGCGTCGAGGCGGGCTCTTTCCAGGAGAGTTTCCTCAAAACCATTCCAGGACTCAACCTGAAGCAGGTCGACAAGGTCATGGACGCCCTCATGGAGATCAAGTATGGCAAATCTGCCGCTACTCTGATCGATCCCTTCCTGCTTCCGACCCTCCTGCCGCAGTTTCCGGAGGTCCAGGTTCTGGAAGTTCCCCTGCCTCCTTCTGAGCAGTCCTTTGGCAACGGCATCGCCCTCAACAAAAAGAACCAGGCGCTGATCGCGGAAGTTCGGAAAACGGTCGATGAGCTGCGCCAAGAGGGCAAAATCAGAGCATTGGAATCAAAATGGAAACTGGGAGGGATGTGATGGAGCTGATTCTACGATCCCTTCCCCTTCTCACGAAGGGGGCCTGGATGACGCTGCAGATCCTGCTCCTCTCAGGCTGCATAAGCCTCTGTCTGGGCACTCTGGCGGGCATCCTGATCTGCAGCCGTCTTAAGAACTTTGCCACCCCCTTTCTGGAGGGGGTGACCTTTCTTTTGCGCGCGGTTCCCTTTTACGTGCAGCTGTTGATCGCCTACTTTGTGCTGCCCGATATCCTGCAGATCAACATGGAGGCCTATTCGGCCTCCATCATCGCCCTCGGCATCTGCTCCTCGGGCTATGTGGCGCAGGTCGTCCGCTGCGGCATCAACTCGATTCCTCCCGAACAATGGGAGGCGGCCTGCACGCTCGGCTATTCCACAAACGCCTCCCTGCGCTTCATTATTCTGCCGCAGATGGTCCGCAATATCCTGCCTGCGCTCACCAATGAACTCGACTCGCTCCTCAAAAGCACGGCCATCCTCTCTTCGATCGGCCTCCTGGAATTGACGCGCATGGGCATGAACATTGTCTCCCGCGAGATGGAACCACTGATCGTCTACGGCACCCTGGCCGCCTTCTATGCGGCCATCTCCGCAGGCATCAATCTACTCTCCAGAACTCTGGAATGGAGGCTCAAGCCATGCTGACCGTTGAAAACCTCTCTCTGACCAAAGGAAAGCGCCCAATCTTGCGCTCCCTGTCCCTGCAATGTCCCACGGGTTGCGTCACGCTGCTCCTTGGCAAAAGCGGCGCTGGCAAAAGCTCGGTGCTCCGCTGCCTGGCCCAACTTGAAACGCCCGACTCAGGTCGCATCACCTTGAACGACGAGCCGCTTGACAAGCTCCCTCCAGCCCAGCGCGCCCTTCGCTTAAGCTTCATCGCGCAGTCCTACGCCCTTTTTCCGCACCTCACTGCTTTGGAAAATTGCGCCCAGCGTTTGACGCTTGTCTTGAAGCTGGATCGCGAAACAGCTCGCAACAGAGCCCTCGAGACCCTTTCTCGGCTCGGCATGGAGACTTACGCCACCTTCTATCCCAGCCAACTCTCAGGGGGACAGCAACAACGCGTGGCGATCGCGCGAGCGCTTGCCCTCAATCCTGACTTTCTACTGCTCGATGAGCCCACGTCGGCCCTCGATCCCTTTCACACTGCCTCTCTGATTGCCATCATCCAGCAGCTACGCAGCCAGGGAAAAGGAATCGTGATTTCTACTCAGGACATGGGCTTTGCCTCTAAGCTGCTTGAAAGGGCCTATCTCCTGGACGAGGGTAGGATTGTGGATGGCTATCCGCAAAGCTGCGGGCAGCTCCTACATTTTCTTGATGAAATTTCTATTGAAAATAACTAATTATTTAAATTATCATAAAATACAATTAATTACAGAATGTTTATATGGATCCTATTCACTCTATTAATCCTGCCGCAAGTCCACAACCAACTTTCGATCGCGCAGATGCGATTAATAAAACACTCCATCCTCTTTATAAAGAAGCTGTTAGCAAGATTGAAGATCCTGAAAAAAGAGAGGTACGCGGAAGAATCACAAGCATCTCTTTTGAAGGATTCGACACTGGAATCCTTCGTCTAGAAGGTAGCCGCCAACCAATGCTAAGACAAATTCCCGCAAATATGCTCAATGCATGTCTGGAAGCAAAAGATTCAGTTGAGCTACAAAGCCAAATCAAGAAAATAGCTGACTATCTTGCTTCATTTCCTTCGCATATTTGTGTCTCACAGTATGAAGATGATGTGACTATTAAAATGATGACAAAAGCATGGATGACAGCTAATCCATTCATGCGGGAGTTTGCAACCCGATATCAAGTCTTGCAGCTTCTATGCGACAAAGCGAATTATCCATGCGCACTCATCACAATTGCTGATGGACTTGAGGCACAAAATCAATTTAATGGCATGATTAGCAAATTCAATGACTTGATAAAGCCGATCCGTTATGTATTGCAAACAGCTCGGACTGAAGGTGATAAAACAGTATTTGAATTTGAACCACTCCTACTTAAATTTATAAAGCACAAAATTAAAGAAGATAATGATTTTCGAGGAATCCTGGACATTTATGCTGAATCCACTGGCGCATTTGGCAGAGCTTTCAAAGAAAAAATGTATGAAGGCATAGATAGACCCTGACTCTGATCTCTCTCCATTTCCCTTAGTGAGATTCCTATTGAGATATTTTCATAGACAATCCCCCTCCTTTTTGATTTACTGAGTTGATTCACAATTTTTAGAACGGTGGTAGGATATGCTTACAGATCAGATTAATCACGGCATTAAAGAAGCCATGCTGAGCAAGAATCAGCTTAGACTGGACACCTTGCGGATGCTCAAATCCAAAATCCTGACCGTGGATGCGCGCGGTCAGCTCCCTGATGCCGAAGTGATCAAGCTGTTCAAAACCTATTTTGGAAACCTTCAAGAGGCCCTGGAAACGGCTAAAACGGCCAATCGCCCGGAGATTGTCGACAAGTTAATTCAAGAGCTTGCGATCATCCAGGAATTTTTGCCGAAAGCTATTTCTCCCGAAGAGACTAAAAAGATCGTAGAGCAGGCCATCGCGGAATCTGGCGCCAAGACCAAGAAGGAGATGGGCCTGGTGATGAAGGGCATCATGAAGATCAACAGCTCAGTGGATGGCAAGCTAGCCAATGAATTCGCAAGACAGCTGCTGGCGGATTAGCGCTGCATCCATCATCAGAAGCTAGGATCCCATGCCAAATGCGGGCATGCAACCTTTCTGGCAATCCAACTGTGACTCCCATAGGCCTTTAGAACCACTGCATCAATAAAAGCAGGGCCTTTGGCGCAGTCGCAGGAGGAGCTGCAGGCGGAGCGCTTACGGTATGAAACAGTTTATTAACCAGCTCCCGCAGGAAATCAAATATTGTCTTATCCCAGGAGACCATTGTTTGAAAGGTATCGGGGAAATAGACGTAGATGGCATAAAAGAGGATAGCAAAAAAGATGAAACCGATAATAAATCTCATACAACACCTCCGAGTGATACAATTCCCTTATCTTTTATAATATATTATTTTTTAAAATCCAGCAAATCCTTATCTTTTTCCTTGAAGGCAAACTGCATCGCCATTAATTTAAAATTGAATTTAACAATTGCAACTTGGAAAAACATGAAAAAATCGATTTTCGCCATCTTTGCCATCGCATGCACCTTGTCCATGCCAGTTTGCGCTCAATGTTTTGGCATCCAGCTCGGCCCATTTGAGCTCAATCTGCAGGGTGTCAATATGCCTGTCGTCCGGGTACGCAGCTCCACAGATCCTATCTGTTACGCCATCGCCCATCGCAAGCTCCTGGAAATGATCATGGAATGGGATGAAAAGGTCAGCAGCAATGAATTTAAAAAGACGATCAGTGACCGTCCAGCCCTATCTCTTTGGAAGAAACAAAGAGGGCCAGCCGATTTTGCGCGGCAACGTGGTGGCAGAGAAAATGCTGAAAGAGATCACGATAAAATATGGCGAGGGAGCCGAGGAAGATAGCGAAGAGAGCGAGAGAAAAGAGGAAGATGAGGGATTTTTTTCTGCTCTGTTTCATCGCGCCTCAAAAGAACCCAAAAAGGACACTCTCAATACAATCAATGTCAGCAAAGTGACTCGTTTCAGGGTGATTGAGGATTCCAATTTCGAAGCGCCAAAAGATTACAAAGAGATCTTCAAAGATGACGTGGCAGAGGTCATCTGCACCGTATCAGTTAATGAATCTTCTAAGCAAAAGTAAAAGAATGGCATTCGCGCTGCGGCGCGAATGTCACTCATAACTCTGTTCCATTTATTAACAATATAGACATTTAATATCAAAATAGATATAATTTATAAATTATGCATTCGTATAATTTAGATAATATCTGCTTTTCATATTCTATTGATACGCAACTAGTTGAGGCCTTGCGCGGGATTACGCTTGCGATTCCCAGCCAATCCCTGGTCACAATCTCGGGCCCCTCGGGATCGGGCAAATCGACCCTTCTCAACCTGCTTGGGCTGATCGAGCCGATGCAGCAAGGCCAGCTGCTCTTTCAAGGAGAAGATATTGCCAGCATGAACGCCTCCCAATTGAATGCCATCCGCAAATTCAAGATTGGGTTTATCTTTCAGCAGTTCCACCTCATCCCGATGCTGACGGCGGAAGAGAATGTGGCCTATTTTCTAGGCCGTCAGGGAATGGCAAGATGCGAGATTCGCGAGCGCACGCAGGATGCTCTGGAAGCGGTCGGGCTCTGGGAACATCGCCTGAAAAGACCTTCCCAATTGAGCGGCGGACAAAAGCAACGGGTCGCCATTGCGCGAGCGCTGGCCAAAAGGCCTGAAGTAATCATCGCTGACGAGCCCACCGCAAGCCTGGACAGCACAACGGGACGGGAAATGATGGAAATCTTTAAATACCTGGTGAAAGAGAAAGGGATTACCGTGATCCTGACAACGCATGATCAGATGGTGCTCTCGTATGCGGATCTCAATTTCCATATTCAGGATGGGAGGTTAGCATGATCTTTCTTGCATTCATGAACCTCTTCCGCAATGTGCGGCGCACGATTGCCGTCCTATTGACGATCGCCCTGGGAACTGGCGTCCTCTTTTCCTTTAAAGGCTTCATCCATGGCGTCCTGGATGATTACCGGGAAAGCACCGTGCATGCCCATTACGGACACGGCCAGATCCACACGAAACATTACCGCGATGCGTTCTATGCAGAA
>JAJFUZ010000340.1 GCA_021372155.1 Parachlamydia sp.
AGTGATGCAGAGTTAGGCATTGATGAGATTTGCTTTATTGATCTTAGCAAGAGGATGAAAAGGCAATACGATATAGCTTTAGCAAAAAAAGAGCGTGCGAGATATGGCGAAGGTTCTCTTATCATGCATATGCCTGCTGAGAATCTTCCCCAGCTTGTGACTGCCTACCGAAACAGCCTTTACACTGCATTCAAAGCCCTCGTACAAAAAAATACTTCAGGTATTTAGATAGATTCTTAGGAACTGCTGCTTGATTTTGGCAAGCAATTGATCTATGCAGGAATTCTATGGCACTACGAGCGTTGTCCAGCACCATCGCAGGAGTTTTAGTTAACTTAAGGCCTCTAGGCGATAATTGCTGGGGTGCGCGCATTGGCAAAGCCGCTTTTCTCTGCCATGAGACCATCGACAGTCAGGCAAAAGCCACAAACTGGCTTCTTGCAGCAAAGGAGCTGTTGGGTCCGGAGAGGCCAGCTACCATGCGGCTTTCTGTCGAACAGCTCGGATTGCCTGAAAGCGATTGGGATCTGATCACAGCAGAGCATATTCTGCTCGCCTGGCTTGTTTCTGAAGAAGGATTGTCGCTGCAGGTGGCCCATCTCAATATCCCTGTTCAACCGCTCTATACCCCTAAAGATCAGCTTGCTCCTTCAGAATTTCTTATGAGGACAGTCGACAAACTCCCCAAGCTGCAAAACATCGATGCCTGGGAGACCTACTGCTATTGGCTGCACGAGGAGATGGAGCGCGTTCTTGAAACCTTCCATCTGGAGTCGATGGAGATCTATACGCTGCAGGCGCTCCTCCTTGATTTTGTGCATGAAGTGCGCGCCACACTGTTGCTTAGCGAAGAGGCGGAAGTGAAAGAAACTTTGCTCAAATTGGGGGGAGTGCGCCAGCTTCTGGACAAAAAGAGCGAGGTTGAGAGCATTGCCCTGGAAAAGATTCTGGTGAGGACGCGAGGAGATGTCCGCGAAAAGCTGACCGTCCAGCATGAGACGTTGAGCAAAATGGTCCCGGTCATTGCGGCAATCGAACAGGGCCATCGCGAACTCATTCCATTGAAATGGCAGGCCTCCATCCTGGAACACCTTCTTGGGCCTCAACTGGACATCCCTAAACTTGAGCCTCATGGCTGGATCCAAAAGCTGATTTTGCTGCAGCTCTTTCATGAAGAACTTGAGATTGCAACCTGTGTTTCATCCGATGAGCGCAGCTTTGTGGCTTTTGCAGTCCATATTGCCGCAGCTATCCTGCGTCAGAAAAACTCTTTTCAGCTACTTCTGGATATGGGGATGCATTGGAAAGATCTGGTTGGAAACATCGACAAAGCTTTTCTGAAGCATGGAGAAAGCTATGGTGAGCATCTCAATGATCTGGAGAGGCTGACCGAGCACTTCAGACAGATCGTTGTCGAGGTGCTGGAACGTCTTTGCATCCCGATGACAGACATGGGGACAACCATGACCGGCAAGCCACGCGAACCTCATTGGCACGAAACCCAGCGAGTGAATGGCGATATTCTGGATTTGTTGCCCATCATGGGTACCCTTGCTAAAGAGGGGCGCCAGCAACGCGTGGCATTCAGCAAACCGGCATTTTCCGGTCAGGCTAAAACGATTTACCCAGCAGCGCATCAGCTGTTTGTAAATCTATCTAGAAGTAATTAATAAGAAATTTACATGAATTTAATGATGTTCTAATGTACAATAGCTATTCTATTTGTTAATTAAAAAGGATTTAGCTATGAATGCGACACCGGTTCATCTGTCCACAATGCCATTCGGACCAACATCTGCTCATCAATCATTTCATCTTTGCAATGCCTTGAAATCTGTGATGAAGAAAGTCCACTCAGTGTGGTTGTCCTGTTTCAATCAGGTATTACGGGCAGCAAAGTGTGTTTGCAATAAGATCAAACACCCATTCGCACATTCCATCAATCAGGGACCTGCGCCCGCGAAGCCCGCTCTGCCTCCCACCCCTAGAGGTGCAGTTAGAGGCGCTATTCAAAAAGTCCCATTGATTCCGCCTGCGCTAGCTCCAGCACCAGCGGTACAAAAAGCAGCATTGATTGCTCCTGCCGTTCTTCCAGCAGCTCCAAGGGTCCCTCATGTAGTGCGGTTTGCCCCTCTTCCAACAACTCCAAAGTTGCCTCCTCAAGCATCAGCACCAAAAGGTGCAGCTCTTCTAGCTCCAGCAGTCAGAAACGAGCCTGCTTTCGCGCAGATCTGCATGCAGGCCTTGAGAGAGGCGGAAGGAAAGGTGATTAATTCTGTAGTAGAATTCGAAGGTAATTACATAGACCTCTTTCGAAAAATTACCAGGACTGCACAGGAACTGCAAAAGGGTGAGGAACCTGCCTGCAACCTTCAACGTTACAAAACGCTGGCCAGCTATCTCCATTTTGCATCCGAAAGAGCGAATAGTGATGAGATGCGGGACAAAGTGGCGATTTTGCTGGAAAATTTGCAGCAGAAATATGCAAACAGGCATCTCGCGGTACCAGCGGATCAAGAGGCGCTCTTTGAACAAATCCGTAATCGGATTGTCGTTAGGAGAGCGACGGATCCTGTTTCGATTCCTCTTCCCGGAGATGAAATGCCTGAGGATGAAGCGAATGTGCGGTCAATAAGAATGCGAACATGGCTGGATGCGATGTTTTCACATCAGAATTATTGCAATGGAAAATTCTATCTAGGAAATCAAGAACATGAGCTTGTCACAAGCGAAGTAAGCAACTTTACAGGGCGGCGTTTAGCGTCGATTGGATCATCCAAAACACGCGAAATTGTCACGCTTGACCCAAATCATTGCCCAAAGCTTTCCGCTTTTTATCAGCAGTTGGAACAGGAAGTGATCCGTAAAAGCGCCGAGAAGGGCGGTCTCTTATCTCCTGAGATGATTCTTCTTCTTGTCAAAGATTGTGTGAGGAATAAGATCTTCCCAAGCTGCAGCCAGGCTGGACTTATGAAAAAACTGGATCAGTTTCTTGCCGATAGAAGACTTACTCAACCTTCTGTCCCACTTGCGATTGGGGGATCCGTTCCTGTCTTTTCGATCGAAGATTTCATTGGCGGGCCTGCGGTCTGTCGCCATCACGGCCTGGTCGCAAGCTACCTGCTCGACCGCCTCGTAAAAAGTCAGGGAGGCAAAACCGTGCCAACAGGACGGGTCATGCATATGCGCTCCAATCTGGATAACCGCGGAGCCCATGTCTGGGTAAATTTTATTTGCAGCAATGGGAAAAAATACCATTTGGATACTCTGTGGGATGCCATGGTGCAATTTGATCATCCTGAATCGCGACCCTTGTTGAATATGATGTATGGGCAAAAAGCGATGCGTTTGCAGGAATTGCGCTGCAAAAAGGCTGCTAATGAGTTGCAAAAATCCGCTGTGCCGCTGCTGCCAGCAGCTGCAGCTGCCTGATTATGTTGGAGGTTGCTTAGGCTGCCGAGGTTCATCAGGGAGCCAGCTATCTCTTTCCACACCATGGGGATAGAGCCATGCCTCGATTAGCTGGATGTCTATAAGATCTTTTTCTCTTCCCCAATAGCGCTTAAAGAATAAAACATGCGGAAGAGATTCGAAGGGCAAGTTGTCGATGATTTCGGCAGAGGCGATCCTTTCGGAGAGTGTGGGAGCATCTTTGGGGTTGTCGGCAAAAGAGCCCTCTGTGAAAGCTTCCACAATGTCACCAGCAAAGCGGATTTTCCGCACTCCATCTTCTTCAACAATCCCAAATCTGGCTGCAAGGGTATCCCACAGCTGGGGTGTCACAATTAGATCGATATCTTTGATTTCCCTCAGATTTCGGATGCCAAGGGGGCCGCTCGAGATGATCGCATATTGTCCCAAGGGTAATCGAAAGCTGCGCAGGTGATCAAATTTCTCTTTATTCTTTTTCATTTAACGATCCACCATGGCTTGATGGGTTGGATTGTACCGCTGGCCTGAAACAGCAGGGACAGCCACATCCAGCTCCTTCATCTCTTCAGGAGTTAAAGAGATTTTGACAGCGCCCAGGTTTTCTTCGAGGTAATTTCTTTTCTTGGTGCCAGGGATAGGAACAATATCTTCGCCTTTATGCAGCAGCCAGGCGAGGGCGATCTGGGCGGGTGTGGCCTTTTTACGGGAGGCGATTTCGCGGACTTTGGCGACGATGCGCATGTTGGCGTCATAATTGGTGCTCTGATAGCGGGGATCGGTGCGTCGAAAGTCTCCTTCAGGATACTCTTCGGCACGTTTGACAGACCCGGTCAAGAAGCCACGGCCAAGGGGGCTGAAAGGGACAAGGCCGATCCCAAGTTCGCGTATAAGCGGGATGATGCTGGGTTCCAGGTTGCGCTCCCAAAGAGAATATTCGCTTTGAAGGGCCGATATGGGGAATGTCTTGTTGGCGCGGCGAATCGTCTCTTCGCCAACTTCTGAAAGGCCCAGATAGCGCACCTTGCCCGCTTTTACAAGTTCCGCCAGTGTGCCGACAACCTCTTCGATGGGCACTTGCGGGTCAAGGCGGTGCTGATAGAGCAGATCGATCGAATCGGTTCCCAGACGTCTTAAGGATTGGTCGACCACTTCGCTAATATGCCCTGGGCGGCTGTCGAGTCCGGCCAGTTTGCCATCTGTGATCTTGAAACCAAATTTGGTGGCGATGAAGACCTTATCACGGCGTCCTTTTAAAGCCCTTCCTAGAAGTTCTTCGTTGATGAAAGGTCCATAAACTTCAGCAGTATCGAAGAATGTGAGGCCGAGGTCGATCGCGCGATGGATCGTGGCGATTGATTCCACATCATCGGGAACGCCGTAGGATTGACTCATTCCCATGCATCCCAGTCCAAGCTCTGAAACCTCAAGGCCCTGCTGTCCAAGCTTGCGTTTTTTTAGCATCCGCTACCTTTTCAGTCTCTGGAGACGGGCAATGCGCTCTTCCAGAGGTGGATGCGAGGCAAAGAGCCTCATGATGTTGCTTGGGCTGGAGATCTTCAATGCCTGGATGGCAGGTTGAGCCGTATGCGGATCCTGGAGCTCCATGGTGCGCTTCAAGGTTTGCAGGGCTGAGATCATCTTCTCTGTGCCTGCGAGGCGTGCGCCACC
>JAJFUZ010000342.1 GCA_021372155.1 Parachlamydia sp.
TGAGGAAGAAGAAGAGGAGGAGGAAGAGATTGTGAGTGTGGCCATCATAGAAGAAGAAGAATCCCCAAAAAAAAGCCGTTCACGCGCCAAAGAGGCGTTGAAAAAGTAAGTTCAGTTGTGCACATGTTCACCACCATCCATCCCTACCCGGGAGGCTGCGACGGACGCACTGACCAGTCGTCGGCAATAGTGCTTCGGCTAGTGCCTCCTAGCGAATCCGGCCATTGCGTCCGTCTCGCTCACCCAGGCAAAGATGGAGAATGGTGAACATGGACCAAGTGGTTACGGAGTTTCAAGCCTACGTTTTCGGAATTGCTATCCTTGTCGCCTTTTTGCTTCTGTTCGCCGCATTCTGGTTTGGGCACTGGCTGACGCGTAGAGAGGCCAGCCTCAGCCCCTATACAGGTCTGCCGCTCAGACGGGCTACAAGCATCTCCTATTATAGCCTCGAAAGGGTTTACCGTCTTTTGCATGAGCGCTATCAATATGAGAACCGCTATTTCGATATCAAACGGGCGGCTCTCTGCCGCGATACGGGCAGGATTTTTCCAGACTGCGTCACGTGGTATGATGTCATCAGGGTTGACTGGAGCTTTATCCAGAAGCGTTTTCCAGGAAACTATGTCTCCTGGGGAAGCCTCACAGAGACTCAGCAGGAAAGTGTGCGCTCTGTTCACGATTCCTTGGAAGGATTCGAGACCAAATTTTCCTCGCCAACATCCTCTCCGCGCCTTATCGAACCGCAATTCGCCATGCATAAGCCGGGGCCGCTCTACGTTGAAATCAATTCTGGCGCCCTGGTAGGATGGGTGGAGGTTCCTGAAACTGATCTGGAAGTCCTCATCGTTCAAAGACCCGTCAAAGTGATCACGATTACTCTACCTAAGGAGAAGAAGACTTGAAGGAAAAAATTCTCATCACCTCTGCTTTACCCTATGCCAACGGACCCCTTCATTTCGGCCATATCGCTGGCGCCTATCTGCCCGCCGACTGCTATGCGCGCTTTCAACGCCTGATGCAGAACGATGTTCTTTTCATTTGCGGTTCGGATGAATATGGCGTCGCGATCACCCTCAGCGCTGACCTCGCAGGGCGCTCTCCTCAGGAGCATGTCAACATTTTCCATGAGATCAATAAAAAGCTGTTTGAAACGCTTCAGATCTCATTCGACCATTATTCCCGCACTACCTGCAAGTACCACAAAGCTCCCGTGCATCAGTTTTTCCTGGAGCTGCTAGCCAACGGCTATATCGAAGAGCGCATCACCGATCAGCTCTTCTCGGAAGCGGACAATAAATTTTTAGCTGACCGCTATGTCGTGGGGACCTGTCCACGCTGCGGTTATCAGAAGGCGCGCGGCGACGAATGTCCCGAATGCGGGGCGAGCTATGAGGCGACCGACCTGATCAATCCCCGCTCAAAGCTTACCGGCTCTCAGCTTATCCACAAATCGACGAAGCACTGGTTTCTCCTGCTCGACAAGTTCAAGGAGCGTTTGGCCCAATGGATTGAGACCAAGCCCTGGAAGCCCAATGTCATCAACTTCATCAAAGGTTATATCCAGGACCTGCACGCGCGTTCGATCACTCGCGACGGAGCCTGGGGTGTCCCGCTGCCTTTGCCCGGGACGGAAGGCAAGGTGATTTACGTCTGGTTTGAAGCTCTGGTTGGATACGTTTCCGGCACAATGGAGTGGGCTGATCAACAGGGCAAGCCTGAGCGCTGGAAAGACTACTGGTTCGATCCGAAAACCAAACTGGTCCATTTCATCGGCAAAGACAATATTCCCTTCCATGCGACTATCTTCCCGGCCATGATGATGGGGCAAAATCAGCCCTATGTCCTTGTCGACCAGCTTCCTGCCAATGAATTCCTCAAACTCGAAGGGCGCCAGTTCAGCAAAAGCGAAGGCTGGTACATCGATCTGGACGATTTCTTTTCACGCTACACGGTGGATCAGGCGCGCTATGCCATTGCGGCCAATGCTCCAGAGACCGCTGACAGCGAATTTACCTGGAAGGAGTTTCAGACGCGCTGCAACACAGAACTCCTTGGCAAGTATGGCAACCTGGTCAACCGGGTTCTGGTCTTCGCTAAGAACAATTGCGGGGGCCGCGTCCCATCGAGGCATCAACTGGAAGCCGTTGATGAGACCTTCCTGAACGAAGTCCGCGCTCTATCCGACCAAATCGCAGAAGCCTACACTACCTTCCGCGTGCGCCGCGCCTGCCAGCTGATTATGGAGCTCGCTCAGCTGGGCAACGTCTACTTCGATACCAAGAAACCCTGGCAGGATGCCAAATCAGAGGCCACTCGACCTCGCATGGAGACCACGATTGCCTGCTGCCTGCAGTGCTTGAAAACCCTGGCGCTCGTAGCCTTCCCCGTTATCCCTGATTCCGCCGCACAGTTATGGAAGATGCTCGGCTATGCAAACAGCCTCGAAAGCCATGCCTGGCAGGAGATCCTCGAGACGCCCGTCCCTCAGGATCAAACCCTTTTAGAGCCGCGCATCCTCTTTCAAAAAATCGAGGATGCCCAGATCGAGAAGGAGATTGCTACGCTCCATCAGTTGGCCGCCCAGCATGAGACCAGCAAGCCAATCAACTATGCCCCGCTCAAGGATCCTGTGGAAATCGAAGAGGTGCGCAAGCTCGACCTGCGCGTGGGCGTCGTGAAGGAGGCCAAGCCAGTTCCCAAGAGCAAGAAGCTGCTGCAGCTCCAGGTCGACCTTGGCTTTGAACAGCGCACCGTCGTCGCCGGTATCGGCCAATCCTATCGTCCCGAAGATCTTGTCGGCAAAAAGGTCGTCGTCGTCGCCAACTTAAAACCTGCAACCCTCATGGGTGTCGAAAGCCAGGGAATGCTGCTCGCCGGCCACTCAGAAGGGAGCCTGGAGACGATTGCAGTCACGAATCTGCCTCCTGGGAGCGTCGTTTTCTGAATGCAATTATCTACTATTAATGGGTTTTCCACTTTAAGAAATGATCAAGTGGGCATTCAGTATCATATTGCGCCTGGCATGCCTGATCCTGCGCAAGAGTGCACGGAAGAGTGTGCGCTGGGAAAAGATAAACGCCGCCGCGTGAAGCGCGAATCCTCTGAGACTTCGCTTTGTTTTTACTTCGCCTCTATGACGATTCGCCGCTTTATTGGGCCAACCTTTTGTCCTTCACTCAAACGCTTTCAACCATTCGAAACAGCTTTAGTTGAGATGCAAAAAAAAATTGCAGATTATGAAGCATCGATCGCAAGTTGCAACCAGATGCTGTGGACGGAAAGTGCTGAAACCTTAAAAAAGATAGATAAGCAGGAGGCTCAGTGCTGGATAGTGAATTTACAAAATTTTAGCAGCTCAGAAGCTTACCGGGAGATGGTTAGAGCCAATTATCAGCAAATAGGCAAACCCTTCGATGTCGCATCGATGTTGAAACGAGCACCGGCACAAATCGTCTTATTTAAAGATTTTATGGCCCAGGATAAGCATCAGAACCTATACGATTATTGCTTTAATTTGAAATGTGGTCCACGCATCAAAATTCTGCTTTCTTTTCTGACTGCTATTGGCAAAAATCCCGAGGAGATTAAAACAGAGCTGAGAGTGTGTTGTCCGCCACAGATGTTGGTCGATTTCAGCAAGATTGAGAATCTTGCAACAATGCCCGTCGATTTTGTAGAGCCTTTACAAGCCATGGTGCAGCTTCTCGCCATGCATCATTTTGACCTTAAAATAGTCCTATGGAAACCTGCGGAACCCTTTTCAGTGCTGCAAAACGCTCTAAAACAGTCTGGTCCCATATGCGTCGGTGGCAAAATTGGCCATAGCTTTTATGACATCGATCCGACAAAGCTCAATGAGAAGTGGGGAGAGAAAAGTGTCTATGGTTGGACCCCTGGAGCCGCCAGGAAAAAGAGTTTTGTCAAGCATGCAATCACGATTATTGGCTCAGTAAAGGGACCTGATCATGCAGGCGGTGGCTACATTTATTTTCTTGATCCTTTGGATGTCAGCGATCCAAATGCGCCAACTTTAGAAAAGATATACAAAATTGCATATAAAAATCTTGTGGCGAATGCTGAACCCATTGGCTACTTTGATGGTCGCGTGATAGGTTATGCCTGGCATCGCAAAGAGATCAATTCTTGAGAGTGGATACATGGCTTCCAACCCAATAAGGGCAATCGCTTTGCTAAACAGAGGGTGGATATGATTCCGAACCCAATCAGACCGGACGACATCCAACAAAACGAAGCTATCTTTTGGAATCCTAAATTCCATGGCATCATGTTTGCATTATGCACCTCTTACGTCATTCAAAACGCGGTAAAAATCTTGCAAAGCGAAGCCACACCTTATCGTTTTGAATCTTTTATTAGTAACAAGGCTAAACGCATTGACTTAGGATGCACGATTGCCGTTACAGGAATTGCACTGGGCTTTTTGATCGTAACGGTTATTTTATTGAAAACTAGACATACTCCCCCGAGGAACCCATAGGCTCCCCAGGAGAAGAAAGAGTCATCACATTGTAAAATTATTTACGGTGATCCTCTTGCAGTTTAGCTGCCTGCAAGGGATGGTAGAGAGCATAGTTACAGGTATCGGAAAAGATCGGATTCAGATCATTATCCCACATGTGCTCTTGCCATAAGCTGCAAATACCCCGTCGGAGGCGGTCCAGAGACATGATGTAGATTCTCTGCTGTTCAGGATCGGCGGGATCGCTCCCATCCCTGGGATCAATAAACAGGACATAGCCTTCGTGTCCTTTCACGGCTCTGGCGCCAATGATGACTACAGCATGTCCTTCTCTTCCATAGGCTGTTGTCACAGCTTGCGTGGGTCCTTGCCCTTTTTGGGGTTTCCATCCCCAGACAGAACGGCCATTCAGCTTTTGGGACAATTGAAATGCGGGTTCGCGATGATAGGGTTGCCCGAGGTTGCCGCATACAACGAGAGGGCCGTGGGTCTTAATTTCTTTCATGAGAACTTCGATTGGATCGGAGGGTTTCCAGGGCGATTCGACAAAACCCAGATTTTGAAAAGCGATGCGAAATACCTGATTTTCCATGGCGTTTTTTCTGCCTTGGGTCTTTAAATCTTTCCAGAGAGGCTGCGGGAGCGTTTTCACACGGAAGTATTCTTCATACAATGTTGGAGAGTCGATGTTGAAGTGTTTCAAAAAGGTTTTGCAGTTCTCAATGCTGTTTTGAATGAATTGAGCATGTAGAAACTGTCCGAGGTCTGTATAGGCGGTTTGACCCTGAAACATTTTTAAACCTTCAATGAGAAATCTCGAAATGCGTTGAATTTCGCCATTTTGGATCGATGAGAGGATTTCAAGAGAATGGATGAAGTTCGGAATGCTCTGTTTATCTTTAAAGTCAGGGCTTTGTGCCACGGCACCAGGCAAATTCAGCAATTCCCGGACAAATTTGAACTGCTTGTTAAAGGCCGAAACGGTTCTCTCGATCTCTCTTTTTGCTAAAAGTTCTTTTGATGGGTACTTTCCGATTCTTGGTCCCACAAGCTTTAAGGCAGCTAACCAGCAGACGGAGTTACCTTGAGCAGATTGTTTGACCCGGCGGCGCAGGTCGCGCTCCAGAGATTCACAAGGGAATGTGGGGTCGGGTTTTCCCGCTGGCAGATGCAAGACGCATTCATCGGGATTATTGACTAAAAAATTTGGATTTAAAGAAGCTGCGTTCATCATTCCTCCTATCAGAAATAAGGAGGAGTATAGCAGCTAAGTCACGTTGCAGACATCCGTAGAATATACCCAAAACCATTCAGGAATGAACTATTCCCGAATGGCTAAATGTTAGACGCAGGCGCCTTCAGAGCGCATTTTGCGCACCACTACTTCCACGCCCACCTTGTCGATGGTTCTGAGTGCAGAAGAGGAGAGGCGCAGGGTCACAAAGCGGTTTTCAGATCCCAGCCAGAGGCGTTTCTTCATGAGATTGGGCTGGAAGCGGCGCTTGGTTTTGCCGGTGACTTTCAAACCGATGCCTTTTTTCTTCTTTGCGATACCGCGGATAGCATATTTAAAGCCGCGTGAGGGTTTCTTCCCTGTGACTTGACAGACTCTAGCCATGATGAATCTCCGAAATATTAAGAGATAGCATAGCAGATCGGCGCGTTTCATGCAACCGTCTTAAGTCAAAGGAAGCCACTTTTTATTGACGTTATAGCGGCGGTTGACGTGATCCTTGCGCTCGCTTTCGACAATTTCTTCATCGGATTGTTGGGGTAGTTGTTTCATAAGTTCCGACTTATACTGGTCGATTTTCTCTCGGATCTGTTGGATCTTTTTCCAATCTTCCGGGGAGAGTTCTTTAGGATTGTCGATCATTTTTCTGAGGTCGGTCTTGCCAATCCCCAATTTGCTGTACATGCCTTTGCCCTTTTTCTGGAGGTTCTTGACATCTCTCTGCAGAGAATGGATCAGCTGGTTCTGATCTTTTGTCAAAGGCGAGGTCTTGGTTTTTTCGGCATCAGAGGCGTAGGCAATGGTGGGATTGCGGGATTTGGGGTGGGAGGAGGAGGCTTCATCGGCCTGCTCCAGCAAATGTTCGGCAGAATATTTGCGAAGCCCTTGCTCTAATACTTCTTCAACTTTAGTAAAGTTAGTTTTAGGCATCTCTTACCTCAATAGATATTCAATACTTATTATATGAAATATTTATAAAATAATATATTTAAAAATCACTTGCCGGATTTCGCTTCCCTTGATATGGGGGAAACTATGGAAGAAATCAATGTCGATCTCGCTATCATTGGGTCCGGCCCTGCAGGCCAGAAAGCTGCCATTCAAGCAGCTAAACTGGGGAAAAGCGTCGTCGTACTGGAGCGCTACATCGAACCCGGCGGTAACTGTCTATTCAATGGCACGATACCTTCCAAAACCTTGCGCGAAGCGATCATTGATCTGACCCGGTTCCACGATCGGCATCTATATGGTGAAGAATTTGAGCTCAAAGAGGTGACGATCCAGGAGCTCAACAAGCGCCTTAATTCGGTTCTTGAGGAAGAGCGCAACATGGTGTTCCGGCAGTTTAAGAAGAACAACATCCGGCTGATCCAGGGAGAGGCGCGCTTTGAAAATTCCAAGACGCTCCTGGTGGTCGACCGCGATTACCGGCTCCTCTACCAGATCAATGCCGAGTATTTCATCATTGCCACTGGATCCAAGCCGCGCAATCCGCAAAATATCCCCTTTGACAATGCCGTAATCCTTGATTCGACCCGCCTGCTTGGGATCGAGAAGATCCCCAAAAGCCTGATTGTGCTAGGAGGAGGTATCATTGGGTCGGAATACGCCAGCTTTTTCGCCGCCCTTGGCACCGAGGTCACCATCATCGACCGCAAGGACCATCTCCTGCCCATGCTCGATTCGGAGATCGGCATCCATTTGCAGACCGCTTTGACCGATATCGGCCTCAAGTTTCTGGGCAGAAAAGAGCCCGAAGATATTGCCAGGGTGGGGGATCGCGCCTTTGTGCGCTTCAAGGACGGAACGACGCTGGAAGCCGACGCGCTGCTGTATGCTCTGGGACGGACGGCCAATGTGGATTCGCTGCAGATTGAAAATACAGGCGTTCGCATGGATTCAAAAGGCTATGTCATCGTCAATGCCCTTTTCCAGACCGACGAGCGCAACATCTATGCCGTAGGCGATGTCATTGGAGGCCCCTCTCTTGCTTCTACAAGCATGGAGCAGGGCCGTCTCGCCGCCCGCCATGCCTTTGGAGCCGAAACGCATGTCTTCCCGACCTTCTTCCCTATCGGAATCTATACGATTCCAGAAATTTCCTCCTGCGGTTACACGGAAGACCAGCTGAAAGAATTGGGCTACCGCTATGAAGTGGGCCGCGCCTATCACTATGAACTCGCCCGCAGCCATATTGTCGGCAGCAACGTGGGCATGTTCAAAATTGTTTTCCATGCCGAAACACTGGAACTCTTAGGCGTGCACGTCATCGGCCGGGGAGCAACAGAGGTGATCCACATTGGTCAGGTGGCGGCCACCTTCCATGCCAAGATTGACTTCTTTATCGATCAGGTGTTTAATTATCCTACTTATGCCGAAGGGTATCGCGTTGCGGCACTCAATGGATATAACAAGATTAAGCATCGCAAATGAGCAAGAATGAGCCGGATTCTGACGGCCACACGGTCCATCAGCCCGAATATGTGATTTTAGACGCGGAGGAGGAGACTCCTCAATCCGATCAGTCAGGCGAGCTTTTTGATACTCTCAAAGCGCTCAGCGCCAAGCACATCCCTTGGCCCATGCGGATCGCGTTTCTGTTTCTGTTCTTTTTCTGTCTCGCCTTCGCCGTCATCCTCATCATCCATCTCCTTTTCCACACTGTGTTGGCCACGGTGACCCTCTTTCAGAGCCCGGCGCTCAATAGCCATGTGCAAAAAGCCTGGAAAATCCTGGTCAGCGCTATCGTCGTCGCGTTGGGATTTGCGATAGCAATTTTCAGCCCCACTTTTGGCTTAAGCGTGATGATGCTCTATTTCATGCTCCATCGTGACAACCAAAGCGGGGCTTTTGTGACGAGCTTTTTTAAAACTCGGTTTAAATCGTAAATGTTCAGCTTACCTTAAAGCTAATGTTCTTATCCTTCATGTGCAGCTCAACGGTATTTTCGGCCTTGATTTTGCCTTCCAGAAGTGCTTTTGAAAGTATATTGACAACTTCATTCTGGATCATGCGCTTGAGCGGCCGCGCACCGAATATCGGGTCGTAGCCCTCTTCGGCGATGTGAGCGACCACCTCTTTGGTCCATTTGAGAATAACGTCGCGTTCTTTCAGGCGGCGCACAAGAGAGTTGAGCTGGAGCTCCACGATTTTCTGCATATCTTCTTTGCGCAAAGGCAGGAAGGGCAGGATTTCGTCGAGGCGGTTGAGGAACTCGGGTCTGAAATGTACCTTGAGGACCGGTTCGAGCGTCGCCAGGATGGCTTCTTTTGTGATGGCGCTGCGGGATTGCTCCATTTTAGAAAGCAACTGGTCTGAACCGAGGTTTGAGGTCATGATGAAGAGCGCGTTGCGGCAGTTGACCACGCGCCCCTTGCTGTCAGTGATGCGGCCGTCATCGAAGACCTGCAGGAGGATGTTGAAGACGTCGTGGTGCGCTTTTTCGACTTCGTCGAAAAGGACGACGGCGTAGGGGCGGCGCCGCAATGTTTCGGTCAGCTGACCACCCTCTTCATAGCCGACGTAGCCCGGAGGTGAGCCGATCAGCTTGGCCACGCTGTGCTTCTCCATGTATTCGGACATGTCGAGGCGCACCAGGGCCTCTTCCTGGTTGAAGAGCTGTTCGGCCAAGGCTTTGGCAAGCTCTGTCTTTCCAACCCCTGTCGGACCCAGGAAAAGGAAGACGCCGACAGGCCGATTGGGATCGCTCAAACCGGAGCGCGACCGACGGATCGCATCACTGACAGCTGTGATGGCAAACTCCTGCCCGACGACGCGTTTGGAGAGTTCGTCTTCGAGGTGCAAAAGGCGCTCGGCTTCTCCTTCAAGCATCTTGCTGACGGGGATCCCAGTCCATTTGGAGACAATGTGGGCGATCAGGTTTTCATCCACCTCTTCTTGCAAAAGACGGTTCTTTTTCTGGTTCAGCTTCGTCTCTGCGTCTTCAATCTCTTTCTGTAGTTTGGGGATCGCATCATAGCGCAGCTCGGCGACCTTATTGTAGTCGGCCTTGCGCTCCCACTCTTCTTCCTGAAAGCGCATCTGCTCCAGTTTGTTTTTCTTCTCTTTCAGGCTCTGGATGATCTCCTTTTCCTCTTCCCACTGCAGCTTGAGGAGTTTAAGCTCCTCTTTGATCTGTGTGATACGTGCTTCCAGCTTCTCCGCCTCTGCTTTGGCGGAAGGGCTGTTTTCGCGGTGGAGAGCCTCCTGCTCGACGATCAGGCCGGCAAGTTCGCGCTCTTTTGTGTCGATAGGCAGCGGACGGCTTCCCAGCTGCATGCGGATCAAGCTGGCGGCTTCATCAATCAGGTCGATCGCCTTGTCGGGGAGGTTGCGGTCAGGGATGTAGCGGATGGAGAGGAAGACGGCAGCGTGAAGCGCTTGTTCGGTGATGCGCACGCCGTGGAAGATCTCATAGCGCTCTCTTAAGCCGCGCAGAATAGCGATCGAATCCTCCGGGGAGGGCTCTGGGACATAGACGGTTTGGAAGCGCCGCTCAAGGGCTGCGTCTTTTTCGATATGCTTCTGATATTCGTTCAAGGTCGTCGCACCGATGCAGTGGAGCACGCCCCTTGACAAGGCCGGCTTGAGCAGGTTGGCGGCGTCCATCGCTCCATCTGTAGCACCTGCGCCAACGAGAGTGTGCACTTCATCGATGAACAGGATGACCTGTCCTTCGCTCTTTTCGACATCCTGCAGGATACCTTTAAGGCGCTCTTCAAATTCGCCGCGGAATTTGGTGCCGGCGATCAGGCTTCCCATATCGAGGGTGAGGATCTGTTTGTTTTTTAGGGAATCGGGAACGTCGCCCTGGACAATGCGCTGCGCAAGTCCCTCGGCGATGGCTGTTTTGCCGACGCCAGGTTCGCCGATAAGCATGGGGTTGTTTTTTGTGCGCCGGCTCAAGACCTGCATGGCGCGGAGAATCTCTTCGTCGCGCCCAATCACCGGGTCCAGTTTGCCCTCCGCGGCCAGTTTGGTCAGGTTTTTGGTATATTTTTCGAGGGTCTGCAGGCCAGCTTCTGCGCCAGGTGAATCCATATGGCGGTCTCCGCGGATTTTTTTGATTAATTCTTCGATCTGCTTAAGCGAGATGCCGCTGCTCTGCCTCCAGCTGGAGATTGGCTCTCCGCCATTTTTGAAATAGGAGAGCAGGAAGTGGTCGCTGCTTGTGTAGGAATCGTTCCACTTCTGAGCGATACTCTGGGCATCTGAGATGCGGCTTTGAAGGTTGCGGGCTGTTGAAGGGGGCTCTGCCGCACCTGAGTAGGTTGGCAGGCGGTTCAGATTCTGCAGCAAAGAGGATTGGAGGGAAGAAATATTGCCATTGAGCTGCGAAAGGATTGAGGCGAAATAGCCCTGAGGATCCTCCAAAAAAGCTTTCAGAAGATGATTTTCAGTCACCTCGGTCTGTTTGCTCTGCTGCGCTTCGCTAAAGGCCTGCTGCAGGGCGTTCGTGACGGAATCGGTGAAATTCTGTGCCATAGTTCAGTATCTCCACTTTTTCAGGGGATAATAGCGTATTCTGTAATTTTTTGGTCGTAAAATTGCGTGTTTTAATACTCTTTCTCTGGTAAACTCTACCTTATCATTTGGGAGGGAACCATGCAGTATTGCGAGTCGATTTATCAAGCCCGGCGCTTCAAAACCCGCGAAGTGATGGTGGGCCATGTGGGCGTAGGCGGAGATAACCCAGTCCGCATCCAGTCGATGACCACATCCAGCACGCGCGATATCGAAGCCACTATCGACCAGATCATGCGTCTCTCCGACACAGGCTGTGAAATTGCCCGCGTCACCGTACAGGGAATTAAAGAGGCGGAAGCATGCGAGCACATCAAGAATGGGCTGATCAAGCGCGGCTACAACATCCCACTCGTAGCCGATATCCATTTTTTTCCTCCCGCGGCCATGCATGTGGCCGATTTCGTCGATAAGGTCCGCATCAACCCGGGTAATTTCGTCGACAAGCGTGCCTCTTTCAAAGTGATCGAGTATGACGACGCATCTTATGCCCGCGAACTGGAGCGCATCGAAGAGAAATTTACTCCCCTTGTGGAAAAGTGCAAAAGGCTGAAGCGCGCGATGCGCATCGGGACCAATCACGGTTCTCTATCCGACCGCATCATGAACCGCTACGGAGATACCCCGATGGGCATGGTGGAGTCGGCTTTCGAGTTTACCCGCGTGGCCCGCAAGCTGGGCTACCATGACATCATTTACTCGATGAAATCCTCCAATCCGCAGGTCATGATCCAAGCCTACAGGCTGCTCGTAGCCGAGATGATGAAACTCGGCTGGGACTATCCCCTCCACCTGGGAGTTACAGAAGCTGGACAAGGCGAAGATGGCCGCGTCAAATCGGCCATGGGGATCGGCGCCCTCCTTCTTGACGGCATTGGCGAC
>JAJFUZ010000345.1 GCA_021372155.1 Parachlamydia sp.
TCTGGGCCTTGACCAGATTGGCTTTGAAGTGGTCGTTTTCCATCTTGAGGAGCAGATCGCCCTCCTCAAAGCTGTCTCCCAGCTTTTTGGGAAGTTCGATAACCCTCGAAAAGACTTCCGGATAAACCTGCGTGTAATGGAGGGCTTCCAGAATAGCTTGAAAGATTGGAGGTTCCTGCGCCCCTGCGGCTTGGCAAAAGAGAAGGATCACGCAGCTGATGAGGGAGACGTACATACCATTTCCTTTAAACAGCTATTCCAGCTGAAAAATTCTCTCGAGAAAAGCCCATCTCCATGATCTTTTTTTGCCGCCCTGCTTTGACAACCCCTACGGGGTTGCCTGCATCGGTCGTCAAAAAAATCTCTATGGATCTGGACTTTTCCAAGAGAATTTTCCCAGCAGGAAAAGCTGTTTGATCGATAATACTGCGGACTTCCGATGCTGTTGTTAAGCTGCTCCAGCGAACCTTGCGCCTCCGCCATCGCACGGCGCAAGTCTGCTTCGGCGGTGAAGACATCAAAGTCGACAACGAAATGCTCCATGTCTCCCAGGGCCTGCAGGCGCGATCTGCTGTCGGCGATGGTTTTGAGTCGGTTGCGCGCTACGCTTAATGCCTTCAGTTTCTGAACCCGGTCGATGTCGTCATACAAAAGCGCATAGGAGAGATGGACCTGCGAAAGGACGCCCATTGCGAGAACGAGGCGCTGGTAATGGTTGAGGGTCTTCTGCTTGCGGGCAAGTCTGGCTTCCTGCCAATGAAGCGGGATGGCAAGGAGGTTCCAGGCTGTGTGGATTCCGATGATTGTCCAGTTATTGAAAATCAAATAGCGGTTGGCATCGTAATTGGAGCTGACAAAGGGGCCGACTTCCGGAAAGAGCTGCATGAGCGCCACGTGCACCTCATCGGAAAAGACCAGATCCTGGATATCTTTCGAATAAAGTTCAGGGCGGCTCACCAGGGCCAGCTGCTCAAGCTCCTGGACAGGCGGCAGTTCAAAGGCCTCGATGCTGGGAAGAGGATCAGTCAGCACCACGACAATATCGGGAGGAAGCCCGATTGTCTTTTTGAAATCTGCCACGGTGCGATGGTATCCCTTACGTGCATCATCGATCTGGAGCTGATAGATGGAAAGCTGCGCTAAAATGCGTGCGCCATTTTCCGGCGAAATTACCCCTTTTTTGGTCATATCTTCGACGCGCCACTTCAGAGATTCTGCCCCAACGCTGAGCCAATTCGCTTGTTCCATATTGCGCAATTCGGCCGCCAGCTTCCAGTACTGCTCGACGACATGCAGGATCAGGACCTGCTCATTGCGGCGATACTCAAATTGGAGGGCAAGCTGCTTGTTAGCCTCCTGTGTGGAGCGGAAGTAGGCAATGCAGAACTCGACCAGCTTGTAGGTGAGAGTGATGTCCCAGATATTGATCGTCTGCTCCTGGGCAAGGCTGGGAGGAGCAGGCGGGATGGTTGGGACAAGCGATTTGGAAAAGGATCCGGTATTCGCAGTCCGGTAGCTCCAGAGGGCATGGGCGTTCAATGTAGGGAGCATCGTCAATGTTTGACGGGAAAAGGTCTCTCTCTGAACTTCCAGCTGTTGGGCATTGACCATCAGGTCGAGATTGCGATCGAGGGCCAGTTCGATCGCCTCATCCAGGGATAATTCAATTGTATCTTCGAGACTCCGATAGAAGCAGGCAATCTCCTGCTGCGCTTCGGCAAGCCGCTTTTCATCCAGGCAGGTCACCGGTTCGATGCATCCAGATAAAAGCGTCAACGCGAAAAAAGGAATGACTTTTTTAAACATTATTTTATGAAACGTAGAGAGGATTCATAACCTATTCTACGCTAAAATGTAAAGAAAATTGGGCGTTATATTGGCATAATTTCGATTCTGCTGTAAACGGAAAGGATAATGGCAACACAACCGCTCTTTCCGACGCTTCCGCTCTTTCGCAAAGACCTCAAGCTCTACCGAGGTCCGAACGATCCCGACGGCTCGCCGACCTATAACCTGCTGGATCCTCTCAAAGGGCAATACTACAAGATTCAATGGAAAGAGTCGCTGCTTCTGCGTCATTTGCGGCCTGGGATGAGCGCCGAAGACCTCGCAAACCGCGTCTCTTTCACTTCTTCGATCAAAGTGTCGTCGGAGGAGATCGAAAAGTTCTTCATGCAGGCAAGCGCCCTCGACCTGGTGCGCATCGCGCGCACATCGGAGTATTTTACAGCACTGCACGAGAGGAGGAAGGTTGGGTTTTGGCTTTGGCTTCTCTACCATTACCTCTATATCCGCATCCCGCTTCTCAACCCAGACAACTTCCTCGCGCGGACACTCCATTATGTCCTTCCATTTGCTTCAAGGGCGGCCTTTACTCTTTACGCCATTACAACTTTGCTGGGGCTTTCCATCGTCTTAAGCCGATCGGATCAGTTTCTCCACACTTTCACCTACTTTTTCAACCTCCAGGGATTGATATTTTATGCCATTGCGATAAGCGTCGTGAAGTTGATCCATGAATTTTCCCACGCCTATGTGGCCAAATACTACGGCTTGCATGTCCCGACGATGGGCGTGGCCTTCATCGTGCTCTGGCCGGTTCTGTACACCGATGTCACCGATGGTTGGAAGCTTTCCAAGCGAAGTCAACGATTTGCTGTTTCATTTGCCGGTATCGCCGCCGAAACGATCGTCGCGGGAATGTCGACTCTAGGGTGGGCGCTCAGCCAGCCCGGCCTTATGCAAAGCACCTTCTTTGTCTTAGCCTCGACGAGCTGGATCTCAACGCTGCTCATCAACATCAACCCCGCGGTGCGCTTTGACGGCTACTACATGCTCTGCGATCTTTGGGGGATCGATAACCTGCAAAACCGCGCCTTTGCCGTGGCGCGCTGGAAATATTTCGATTGGTTTCTTGGAATCAAGACCCCTTGCCCCGAAGAAGGATTTTCGCCTCAACGTCTCAACTGGATGGCAATCTTCTCCGTGTATACCTGGATCTACCGTTTTCTGCTCTATACGGCAATTGCGGTGTTCGTCTATTACGAATTTACCAAAGCGCTCGGCATTCTGCTCTTTATCGCGGAAATCGCGATCTTTTTCGTCTGGCCGGTTGTTTCTGAAGCCAAGGAGATCTATATGGCCCGCTCGCTTCTGCACTGGAATCCAAGGCTGATCCTGACGCTGACAGCCATTAGCCTTTTTGCCGCCTGGTTCATCTTGCCGTTGCCGCACAAAATCGACTTCGACGCGGTCGTCATGCCATCAAAATATCAGGTTCTTTACAGCCCTGAGCTCGCTTATATCAGTCAGATCCACGTCAAACGCGACGATCACATTGAGCAGGGCCAGCCGTTGATTGAATTTTCCTCAAAGAGCCTTCTCAAAGATCTCTTGGGTGCCCGTGCGTCAAAGGAGATGATCGAAAAGCAGCTTCTCTATGTCAGAACTGTGGAGGGGCAAGAGAGCCACATTGGCCAGAAACAGGCGGAGCTGGCTCAAGCAAATGCCTCTCTCTCAGCGTATGAGAAAAGGCAAAACCGGCTTGTCGTTCATGCCGAGATAACGGGCACGCTTGTGGTTTGGGATGATACGCTTCGACTTGGCCAGTATCTGCCGCGAGGCCAAACTCTGGGAAAAATCGTCGACCTCACTGACTGGGAGGTTCTGGCCTATGTTCCCGACCGTTACGTCGATAGCCTGCATCCAGGGGAGCGTGCCAAGATTGAAATCAGCTATCCCTTCATGTGGCTGGAAGGCCTTGTCGAGAAGGTTGTCCCCTTCCGCAGCGAACTGGTGTCCAATCCCAGCCTGGCATCCATCTATCACGGTCCCCTTCCTTCCGTCGAAATCCAGTTTGGGCAGCAGCCGACCCTGATGGGAAGCTATTATCTTGCCTACATCAGGATCCAATCCGGATCTGCCGACTTGCAGGATCTGCATGAAGGGCAGCTCGCCGTCGTGCGCGTGCGCGGCCCGTGGCGCTCTAAATTAGGAGAATTGATGGATGCCATTGTGCGCATATTCCTGCGCGAAAGTTCACTTTAGATTTAGATCTATTTGCGTCTCTTCCAAAACCTGGACGACAAAAGAACGATCCTCCTGTGTCAGCTGCAGGGTAACCGCACCGGCGTTTTCGATCGCCTGTTCAGGATTGCGCGCCCCCACGATAGCCGCTGTAATCCCCGGCATCTGGAATGTGCTGTGAATGATCACCTGGGAGAGCGTTGCACCATGCCGCTCGGCAATGGGGCGGATCTTCTCCAGTGCTGCCAGGATCTTCTTGCGATTCTCTGGTTTAAAGAAGGGCAGGTTTTCACGATGATCGCCCTTGGGAAACTTGCGATCCATCGTCACCTTGCCTGTCAGCAGGCCGCGCTCCATGGGAGAGTAGGCGATGATACCGATCTTCTGCTCAAGGCAAAAAGGGACCATGTCCTCTTCGATCTCCCTGCGGATCAGGCTATAGGGTGGTTGAAGGCTGTCGACGGGATGGATGGCATGCGCCTGCTGCAGCTGATGGAGACTGTAATTGCTCACACCGATGGCGCGTACCTTGCCTTGGGCTTTAAGCTTCACCATGGCATTCCAGGATTCCTCAATCGGAGTTGACGGATCGGGCCAATGGATCTGGTAGAGATCGATCACATCGACACCCAGCCGTTTAAGGCTCTGCTCGCACTCATAAACGATGCTGTCGGGCTTTGCATTTTTGCGGATGAGCACGCGATTGCCTTGAAGATCTTCCTGCAGCCATGGCTCAGCGCCCTCATTGCTATCCCAGCGCATCCCGCATTTGGTGGCGATGACAACTTGATCGCGTCTCCCCTTGATGGCCTTAGCCACCAGCTCTTCGCTGTAGCCCATGCCATAGATGGCCGCCGTGTCAATAGTCGTCACGCCATGGTCGAGGCTCGCCTGTATCGCAGAAACTGCATCCTTTTCATCCGATCCGCCCCACATCCATCCCCCGATGGCCCATGCGCCAAAAATTACTGGGGTCACCTTTACAGGCGATCTGCCAAGCTGCCTTGTTTCCATGTTATCCTTTGTTGAGCATCCAGATTTGAAAATTCAGCATCCAAGCGAAACTGACCCAGGCCCAATAGGGGACCAGCAAAGCCGCTGCGAGACGCGAGTAGGAGCAAAAAACCAGAATAGTAAAACCAAGAGCCACCCACAAAAGAGAGAGATCGATCAGAGCAAGCAGGGGGCTCTGCAAGTAAAAAAAGAAAAAGCTCCAGAGAAAATTGAGCAGGAGCTGTAGCCCAAAGATGGCAGACAGCATCAGCTTATTTGCTTTCGGAATTTCCTGGCTCACCACAGAGGCCCAGGCCCAGCCCATCATCACGTAGAGAATTGTCCAAGCGACAGGGAAGAGCCAGTTCGGGGGCGTAAAGGAGGGCTTGCGCAAAAGGGGATACCAGGTGTGCAGCGAT
>JAJFUZ010000347.1 GCA_021372155.1 Parachlamydia sp.
GAATGCGACGAAGACCCTCAGGAAAGAGTCAAAATGATCAAAACAGCTCTCACGGAACTGGAACTGGCTCATCCAAACAAATTTCCACCTGGTTTGCAGGTCGTTTACCCGCTGGCTGTGGGCCTCCAGGACACTGCTGAGGAAGTTCAGCTAACCCTTGTCATGCCGTTGATGCAAGGTGGAGGCTCAATCAGCTTAGAGATTTCGATCCATTGCCCGACCCAGCTGCCACTCGCCTGTCGGCTGTGCAGCAATTCATCAGCGCCATTCATGGTTTGCATGCCCATGGCGTATTTCAGAGAGATATCAATCCGGCAAATGCGATGCTTGCAAAAAAGGTGACCTCGCTTGCAGATGTCGACGTCAAATTGATCGATATGGGAACCCACCAGCGATTGAGAGAACCGCTCGATTTGCCCACTGCGCTGGAAATTCTTAAGGTCAAAACGACACCGCACTATGCAGCGCCGGAATTGGCTGGAATCCGCGACGCCATCCAGAGCAATGGCACCATCGGCAGCACTCAAGTTGACTACTCCACGCTGAATCCTGGCCTGCTGCGGGCGCGCGAACTCCTCTATACAAACGGCAAAATCGATCCTGAAAAGGTCAGACAGTTTATCCTGACGGCGGAAATCTATGCGACATCTGTTTCTGCCTATGAAATGCTGATGGGCGAGCTGCCTCCCCCTCTGACCAAAATCCTGGAATCCTGCAAAGGGGATGCCGCTGCCGTCACCAACACCATCATCAGTAAAGTTTCCCAGCTTGACAAGAGCTCATTTCCTGACGTAATCCCCTCTGAAATCCTCGACAAGGCAAAAAGAAGGGGAGTGCCCGAGGATCTGATTCGACTTGTCTGGCTGGGCTTAAATATTGAATATGATTCTTGTGCGCTCAGCCAATAAAACAGGTTTTAGATTATAATACTTTTATGGATGCGTTAAATTGTAACTCATGGCCTGCATTTTTAGGACAATTGAATGGCTTAGTGAAACAGATCCCCGCTAAAAGCGGTGCTCTGGAAAGAATTGAGCAGATTATCTTAGCTAATCAGCACTATTTGTCAGATACCCATTGCCGGAAAGAGCTTAAGACACAGCTACATCCTCTTAAGATACTGATGACCCATAGCCTGAATCATCCAACAGACCGCTCGCTTGTATTCAGGATCCTGAGTCTGGCACAAGAAAAAGGACAACCAGCGGATGCTTCCTCATGGAAAAATTCTCCTGAAAGTCTTTGGGAAATTCGGCAGTTTCGAAAGGCGTTAGTGAGAAACCCCGAATTCACAGCTGATTATAGACTTGTCTCTTCTCCGACTCACCCGGACAGCTATCTTGGAAGAGGGCGAGAAGGAATCGTCTATTTAGCCCAAGAGATTGCTTCCGGAAAGCTGATGGCGATCAAGGTCAAGTGCGAAAGAGAACCTGACATTCACGCCTATAATGGTGCTGAAGAAGTGAAGGCTGTAGCCTTATTTAAAAGGGCGACGGGTTATGATTTTGAAGCCAAAAACTATACCTTGTTTAATGCTAAAAGTTTCATTTCTGGCACGAGCTTACAAGACCTATTGCTGACAAACAACCTTATTAATGACAGTGAAGAGAGTAAGAAAATCCTTTCCAAGTTGAAAGAGCTCTTACAAAGCCTGATCGCTGGGGGGGTGTTTTTTACCGATGTCGCGCCGGAAAATTTTATCTTTAACGGAGAAAAGTTCTATATCATTGATTTGAGGCCTGTGGATGACTATGGGGATCGAGATATCACTCGGGAGGCCTACCGATCAAAAATTCTCGAGGGAGATATCGCTTGGACGAATGCGAGGTGGTTCCCTCCGAACTGTCGAGAAGAAGATAAAGCGCGTTTCTTACAAATCGTCAAGAATGCACTCAATTCGACCTAAATTCTTTGACTTGTTTGTTTTGTTATTATATAATTTCAATTTATATAATAAACTAATGCAGGTAAATGTTTTATGGTTAATTTAGTGACGGATTTTAATTCAGCTAGTATCTCTGTTTCGGATAACGTTCCACTCAAATCTGTGGACGCTAAAATTAAGTTTTTTAACCAGTTGGCAGAATCCTCCAAGGTTCCTGAATACCCTCAGAATCGCGTTGCAAAACCCGCCAAAGCAAAAGTGCTAAAGAGAGCGGAGCCGGCCATCGAAGAAGCTGGAAAAATTCTCTCAGAAAAGTCCAGATCCGTAAAGAATGCAAGGTTTGTCGAAGCGGGGCGGCAAAAAAAGATCACGGAGATGGGCGTTTCAGCTGCAACTCCTGCTATCGAAGTGAGAGATATCGAATTGATCTGCCCTGTAAGCAGTTCCATTGACATCGCAAAACCATCGGAAAAAAATCCTCCCGCTCCTGCTGTGAAAGAAAAATTTGTCAGTGCCGCCATTGTCAAAGACCTTTCTCCCCGGCAGAAGCTGATGCGCCGCTTGGAAGAGATCAATGCACTGTTAAATGAAAAAAATGAAAGCGGTTTTATAAGAAAGGGCCCCTATTATCTCGCATTGGCCGACAAGGGAACCCGTTTCCTTTGGAGGCCTTGTGCGCTACCTTCCGGTCTGAAAAAAGACGAGCAAAAAGAGGCCTATGCGGCTCTAATGAACCTGCTCAATTTCTTGAACCTTGGAAGAGAACAGGGAATTCTGGAGCTCAAGGATATCTTCCAGGGTGAAGTGGATGGAAGTATCAGGATAACCCGTGTTTTGGAAAAAGTGACCAGGCAAGAGAGATGTCAGGAGCTTCTGATCAATAAAAAAGAATCGCAACTTGAGCGTAAAGAATTAAAGAAATTGCGCCGCGGCCTGATCCATTTTTATTATCATGTCTTTTTCAGCGACATGAATAGCGAGGCACAAGCCCTCAAAGATTGCCTGTTAGCCAGTAACCCCAACATGCAACGGCTTATAGAAACACTCAGCTTTCTGCAGTTTAAAGCGTTCTCGCAAGACGTGCAGAAAATCATCGAGAGCGGTCGGCCTTTGGTGCAGCCTTTGGTGTCTCCACGAGCCGGGAGCCGTCCAGTAAAAAGTCAACAGGACATGATCAATGCGATCAAAGCCAAAGCCAGGACATCGCAACTGAAAGAACGCATTCAAAAAGAGCAGGATCGGACCTTTAAAACGCGCATGGATTTAAAAGCTTTTCAAATGGCATGGACCCATCTTGATGAAGAAAGCAAAGCTGACTTTTACAAGAAAAATGGGCTAGCTTCTGTTTGCGGACAGCTGAATGCAGAAGAAGTTTATCTTTCATTCTTACAATATGTCGTGTTAAAACCGCAGAAAATATCAGTTCATAATACACGCTCGATTGTGGAGTTTAAAGAAAGCTTCAATGATTCTCACTCCAAACTATGTACCTATCTAGGGATCCATGAAAAATGGAGTGAAGCCTCCAGAAATTTGCGCAAGTTCATTTCAAAACACTACTCGGGTGAGATGAAAGCAAACCTTGTGAGTCTTTATAATGAGGGCAAATATGATGAATGTCTCCTCGCGATTTTCGAAGGGGGCGGCCAGCGCAACATCCTGGGAAATGTGAAAGACATGTTTACGGAAACGGTCAAGGATATGATCAAAAGATCGAGTATCCATCTGAGAGCAAGCCAGGTATCAGAATCGACTTTGCAGGGATTCCAAAAAACCTGGCAGGATATCCTCGAACAGAAGCCTATTGCCTGGCAGCTGCTCCCTGGCCTGATTGCCCAAACCCTTGGGGAATTTGAGCGGCTGAAGTTAGCCTAGACACTTACTCTAATTGCGCTCCTGGGTCAAATATCGATCCAGGACTCCAAACAATTTCACACCTGATCGAAGTTATGAACTTGTGAGTCATCGCTCTCAAGGTCTTTGGCACAGTAATTGCACTCCTGTAATGAATTCGCCAATTTATTTTGGAGGTGTTTTATGATTCCCGAATTAAAAAGTGTTGAGAATAATTTAAAACTGATCGATCAATCAGTTGAAAAGGTTAAGCCTGAAAAAGGAAAGCTGGGAACAAACGTGATCAGCATCGCTTTTCATAAGCTGGGAGATCTGATCAACAAAGTACTTAAGAGTAAACCTCGCGAACCTGTAAGTGATCAAATTTACAATAGTTTAGATAAACAACTCTGGGTATTGGCAGACAAATTGGAATCAGCGGATAGCATTTTGAAAAGCCATGGTGAGGAGATCGATGCGGATGTCATAAAATCGGATTTAAAAACTCGGGAAACTGTCGCCAAAAATGCTCAAAAGATTTTGACGATCATGCATAAAACGGCGGGTAAAGCGGGCATACGACCTTCAGAGGCCTTTAGAAAACTTGAAAGTGACCTGGGAACTATTTTAAAACACAATGAAAATGCCATCAAGCGCGATCAGGAAACGTTGAAATTGAAAAGCGATACTCCCGCACAAATGGCCACACGCCTGCGCAAAATAGATAGAGAAGCGGCTTTTGCAAAATTGAAAGAGAAAGGTGAGGAAGCAAAAACTGACACTTCTGGACAAAAGGCTGCACGCCGACGCCAAGAAGGTGCTCCAGCAAGAGAATATCGTCCTCGGCCTGAGACTCCGTTAACAATGAGTCAAGAGCGGGCTGTTGGTCCTAAGGAAACTCAAGCACTTATCCGTACTGGCAGCACAGAAATTGCGAAAACCTTTAAAGATCAAGCTCATGTTTTCCTCGATGCTGCGACCCGCCATGTTCGGTTTGATCGCGGAACGGTTATGGAAGGGCCTGTCGATCAGATGCTTGATAAACTTTATGGGATATATAAACGGGCGGCCATCGCCTCTAAAGATAAAACAGGACAGGCAGATCGCAGTATTATCGAAGCCTTCTCGAAGGTGAGAGCCGCTGGCAAAGCTTCTTCGGAAGGAGTTCGATTGATCGAAGGGCGAAAAGCCGTCTCTAAAAGAACCGTAGTATCGCCGGAAGACCTTAGAGGGCTGGTTGCCTTTGGTTTGCGCGATTTGATTGTGGAAGCCAAGAAAGATAAGTCTCTTAAAAGCGCAGTTGAAAAAGGATGGTTTGGAGGCGTGGATCGTCTCGCCAAACTTGATGAAAACCTGTCAGCTGCCGAATTACTTGCCCAAGGTCGAGAAGTCATGGACTTGATCGGTAAAAACTATAAACCCGAAAAGAGTGGAGAAAATCCAGCATTGGCAAAACTGGTCTTCCGGGTGGCATCGGATATGCAAGAGCTTGAAGGCTCTCTCAAGACCCAGGGGAAATGGGAAGAGTTAACACCCTCTTCTGAAGCTCGCGTGAAAGCCTTCAGACAGGAAGCTGAAGCGCCTGAACTTAGTGCAACTTACGCCCAGCGATTTGCTTCTAAAAAGCGCCAGGTTGAAGAAGCCACAACGAGAGGTAAGGAAAAGGGCCTGCTTGGACGCGCAAAACCCGCATCCCAGCGCAGGGGCAGAGTTGGGGTCGAAGGAGCATCAGTGAAAGAGAGAAGCGAGAAATTCCAATTGCCCGAACGTGCAGAAATCATGGAAAAAGTGACGGCCCTGGATAAAAGAAGACAAGCCACGGAAGCGATCATCAAGTCGCTTCCTGAGATAATTGCTAATGCCTATACCTGGTTCGAAGAACCCAGGGCTGAGCGCACTCCTTCCAGTAAACCCCTCATGGAAAAATATTTGAACGATGCGCAGCGAAAGGTGTTACAAGACCTGCGAGGAATGGATTTAAGCAAACTGTCCGAAAAGGAACTGATTGTAAAAGCCAGATCGGCTTTGGATCTCATCAGGGTCGGGTTTGACAAATCATCCACAACCATGCATGAAAAACAAAGCGATCTGATTGAAAACCTTGAAAATCAAATTGCTGTGGCACAAGGTAGATCCAAACGTGCTTAGTCCAGTTTGAAGAGATCGCGAAACACAGTTGCGGCGGCTTTTGCCGTCGCAACTTTTTTCCCATTATCCAGAAAACAACCAGCGTGGGGATATTTGTTGAAAAAGGGACAGATTGCCTTTTTGATGAGTGCGAGATTAGCCAGGGAACCGAAGCCAATATCCGCTTTGATACGGCCACCCAGTGCACCGTCAAGAACTGCCTTGTCAACAATGCGACCGGTGATGGCATTGTCCTGAATGCAGATGCTCAAAAGAATGCTCTTTTAGGCAATGTCGTCAGCAACAACGTCAATGGAATTGTCATTAATACGGGAGCTTCCAAAAACCATTTGCAAGACAATAAGGTCTTCGGCAACTCCGGTGTTGGAATTAATAATCAAGAAACCGATACAGAGACCTATTTCAATACTTCCTGCAACAACGGAACAAATTGCATAGGAGTCTTCCCTGTGCAATTGCCTGGAGACCCAGCTCAAGCGGGTTCTAATATCTGCTGCCAGAGACCAGTCAAAGTGAAAAAGGGTGGCGCGTCGAATTAACGCCTCTTAAGTAAAAAATGCGGCTGGAATCAGTTCCATGCCGCATTTTTTATTGAGCGAAAAGCGGATATAACGGATATTTTAAGCTGAGATCTGAAACAAGGAGTTTTTATGACAAAAGAAGTAGTCAAGCATCGCAAAGATGAGAAAAAGAAGCCTGTCCTGACCGCCAAAGAGCGCAAAGTCAAGAAGCAGGAAAAGAAGAAAAAGTAGCTTGTTCCCAGCCTTCCTGGAATAACGGAAGCACATATTCTATGAAGGCTTGAAAATCCTTAGGCGCCAGAGTTAAGATTTCCTGGCGCCTTTTCTGTAAATGCTCATTTCCCTTGAAGAGGAAGCTCATGAGCTGCTTCATCTTGTTCACTTTGCTTCTGGCGGGCATTTCAGCAGGAATTTCAGCCAGAAAGACTTCAAAATAACGTGCAAAAACTTTCCATTCGGGCTGATAGGCTTGTCCAGAAAAATGGGCGCGGATCTGGTGGAAGAGAAACGGGTTGGTCACACTGCCTCTCCCGATCATCAGAGCATCACAGCGCGTTGTATGCAGCATCTTGAGGGCATCGTCGACATTCAAAATATCCCCGTTGCCAACGACGGGGATCTTTAAGAGCGATTTGGCTTCGGCGATCAGATCCCAGCGTGCAGGCGGACCATAGCCATCCACTTTTGTTCGGGGATGCAGGGTAATGAAGCGCGCCCCGCTCTCTTGAGCCGCGCACAGATTTTCTTTAAACAGGGAGGTGTCTTCATAGCCTGAGCGCATTTTGATCGTGACAGGTACGGAAGTGGCCCGCACCATCGCATGGGCAATGGTATAGAGAAGGGAAGGATCTTTCAAAAGGCTTGAACCGGCTCCTCGCCCTGTGACTGTATTGGAGGGGCAGCCGCAATTGAGATCTATTCTGGGGGCGCCTCTGTTCTGGATTTCAAACGCCATTTCGGCCATCAGAGCCGGATCCGATCCCATGATCTGGGCAGCCAGAGGCAGGGGTGCGAGTTCGTCGCTGTGATACTGGCGGCTCAGGCTTTTGACATGCGCGTTGCTGGGAACCCGCAGAAATTCTGTCACAGATTCATCGTACCCCCCGACAGAGGCCATCGCTTTTCTGAAACATCGGTCCCCAATGCCTTCCATAGGCGCGAGGAAGAGATAAGGACAGCCATGTGGATCTTTTGGAAGCATAGTAGAAAAATGATAACAAAAGTCTATCATGAATGTATAGAAATTTTACATATCTTTTATTAGTTTATTAACGTATACTATTAGAAAAAAAACAGGTAAATATGCAAGCAAACACGGCTGCCTCTTCCGCCTTATCATCGAGCAACTCTCGCAGGACTCTTGAATCTGGCGATTCGGATTGTTCAGATTCCTCTCAGGCAAAAAGGCCCTGTTTTGGAAGTGCATCAAAAGTGACCCAAGCCGCTCAAGTAGCCTTGCCAGCAACAACATCTGGAGCACAGCTCATTTTTCTCCCCCGAACAACGCCTGTTTCGGTTGAATTGGCTCCCTTTTTATCTACTTTAAATCTGGCGACCATTCAAAACAGATGTGACTATTTCCAGGCGCGCACATCGGGACGTTATAAAGACAAAACCGAATTAACTGTCGATGAGTTAGGTCAATTTTTTGAAAAAGAAGATTGTTTTAAAAATCATGTCGCGCTGGGAAAAAGCCTTTTAGCAGCCATCAGCAAACAGGAGATGCCTCCACTCACCCATCAAGATAAAGAAAGAACCCAGATTCATCTGACAAGTACCATCACGCTTCTTCATCAGGCTCAATTTTTGGGTGTTAAATCCATTGAGGAATTCATCTGTGCTCACATTCAAGCCGCTTTGAAGCACGTTAATGTCGATACTTTGTTGCATGTTCTTTCAACTATCAACCTTCCCCCCTATCCTCAGTTAGCCCGCACTCTACTGAATAGTGATTGGTTTCACAAATTGGATGAATTGAATGAGATTTCGCCAAGGTTATTATCGGAGGAGGCGATCCAACTCATTCAATATTGTCAAAATTGTGGCAAGGAAGTTAAAAATCCCTGTCACTTCACTTTCGATTATCAAAATACGACCCGGGATCGGCTGATCACCGAGTTATGTTATTGCCCGCAAGTCCAAGTCCTGCAGATCGATTGCACCGACATGCCTTACACGGATGCAATTAAAGATCCTTATGAGGAAAATTCCGCAATTTTTACAAATTGCATCGAGGGGGTTCTCGAATTGGACACAATTAAAACGCTCTGTTTTTCGACGGATTGTTTTTCAGAAAAGCTTCTCGAAAGTTTAATAAAATCAAATCTGGAACGCATCGGGTTTGAACTTTATCCCCGCAGCAACGATCGCAATTATCAAACCGCTATGATCTCAAAGATTTTAGATGCACTTGAAGCCAATCCTTCTGTCAAAGAAGTGGCCGTTTGCGACTATTCATTTAAAGATTCAAAGCCGAGTCGGCCTTTCAAATTGATTACAGACCAATCTGTCGATGAATTCAGGGATGCTGAAGGTAAGAATCTTTAAAGAAAACCACCGTTGCATTCATAGGGAATTTTCTACAGATTCTTGCAAGAGCTTTCCTGTCAAGCGCTCTGAATAGGGATTACCATTGGGCTGCACCCATTTTTGCAGTTTTGCCTTGATGACTTCGTCTGCTATTCCTGATCTTCGTTCCTCCTGAATCATGGCTCTTGCATGGGTAAGTCCTCCTGGGGCTTCCCAGATATCGATGAAAGGTATAGGAGGCCCAATCACATTCCAGGACAATTCATACAAACCTTTTCTTTCAAAGGCGTAATTGCTGTTTTTTGACCCCTTGTTGGGATGAACAATAAGAGTTCCGGGGAGCTTATGCACCTGATGATATTCCACAGCCTTATTAATCACGGCTCGCATCAGGCGATCCACCTCTTGCACTAACTCAGCATCATAAGAGAATGAATATCATAACCCGTAATATTGGCAAGAATTCCCTCTTTAACTGTAGAAATCATGCGAAGGCCCTTTGTTGTCTAGATATTATAATTAATAGCAGCTGATGTCAATAAAATAATATTTTAAAAAATATCCCGCCAGAAGCAATTTCTCACCATCTGAAAATTATATTAAATATTAATATATGTATTTTAAATTTTATAATACAAATAATTAACGGTATTGTTATAAATGTTAACCTTCATACAAATCAACCGATTGAATACCTCTTGAAAGTCACTCAGGTTCCCTGGGTTGAAATTAATGAAGGTAATTTTGAATTGCAAGCCGCTTCCAAGCAAAATGCGCTCAATTTCCGAATGGCCAAGTCGCGGGATAAAACCATTCCAATCGAGAAACCTGCAGGAAGAGTCTTAGGTGAGATGGGAACGCTATCATTTCTATACAGTCTACTATTTTCGAATAAATGAATTTAAAATAATGTTTATCTAATTTTAGCTTTTGTATATAATAAATTTATAGCGCATTTAGGATGTATATGCCAAAACGCGTCATTATCTTTAAAGAATATACTCATAAATTTCTTGATCCAATCAGCGCTTTTCTCGCTTTAAAAAGTGAAGATGAAGATTGTTATTTCACCGAAATACGCGAACAGGAACAACTGAAGTATTCCTATCTTTGCTTTATTCCTCAGGCGACCTTTTGCACAGACGGTCAGCGCTCCAACCTTACGGTGGCAGGCAACAGCATGGAATTGCATGAAAATGGCTTCGAAGCCATGAAAAGAATATCCAACGAATGGCGCTGCGCGGATATCAAGGGATTACCCGCATTGATTGGGGGAGGTGTCGGATTTGTCTCTTATGACGCTATCCGCCACTTTGAGAAAATACCCGCAAGACATCCCGATACCGCTCGTGTTCCTGACTTTTTCCTGCAGTTTCACGAAAAAATGATCCTCATCGATCACAAGAAGCAAAAAGTTTATCTCTGCATCGCCTTGATGCCTGGCAGCAAACCAGCAGATTCCCAAATAGATGCCCTCGCCGACCTCGTTTTTGCTTCAAGGGAATATGAACCCGCACTTCCTGCGCAAATGGCAGATTTCGAAGCTGACGCCAGTGATGCCGAGTATTGTGCCATGGTAAAAAAGGCTCAGGATTACATCAACGCGGGCGATGCTTTTCAAATCGTGCTGTCGCGCACTTTTTATAAGCCCTGTACCTTAGACCCCATCATGATTTACAAGAGCTTGAAAGAGATCAATCCTTCGCTCTGCATGTTTTTAATCAAAGTCAGGGACTTTTATCTGATCGGGGCTTCTCCTGAAAGGCTTGTCAGCGCAACAGGACGCTCGCTTGAAACCATGCCCATTGCTGGTTCCAGGCCTCGGGGGGTTGGGGAACAGGATCTGCTTTTAGAACAAGAGCTGCTCGCCGATGAAAAAGAGCTGGCAGAGCATACCATGCTGGTGGATCTTGCCCGCAATGATCTGGGATCGATCGCCGAGACAGGATCTGTGATTGTCTCTGAAGCGATGCGTGTGCACCGGTTTTCACATATCATGCATATCGTGAGCAAAGTAAAGGGCTTCCTTAAAGAGACTCTGGATCCTCTGGACGCTCTTAAAGCGACTTTCCCCGCCGGAACATTGACCGGGGCTCCGAAAATCCGAGCCATGGAGATCATCGATGAACTGGAAAAATCGCGGAGAGGCATCTATGGGGGAGTCATCTGCACCATCGACAGGCTGGGAAACTTTGACAGCTTTATCGCCATCCGTTTTATTTTTCTGCAAAATGGAATAGCGCAGATCCGGACTGGAGCAGGAATTGTTTATGATTCCGTGCCTCTAAAAGAGGCAGAAGAGACGCGGCATAAAGCCAACGCCCAAATGCTGGCTATCAAAAGAGCGGAGGGGGCGTATGATAGTGCTCATCGATAATTACGATAGCTTCACCTATAATCTGTATCAGCTTTTTGCCTCCTATTATCCTGATATTCGCGTCTATCGAAATGATCAAGTGACCATCGAAGAGCTGGTTCAGATGAATCCAAAAGCCATCGTGATCTCGCCAGGGCCCTGCACACCTATGGAAGCAGGCATTTGCATCAAACTCATTCAGATCTTGAAGGAACAGTATCCGATTTTGGGTGTCTGCCTGGGCCATCAAGCTATTGGAGCGGCCTTTGAGGGAAAAGTCGTTCGGGCGGATAAAATCGTGCACGGCAAATCCGCCATGATCTACCACAATGGCAGCGGCATCTTTAAGGGAATGCCGAACCCCTTTGAAGCCGGACGTTATCATTCGCTGGTCGTAGAAAGAGAAAGCCTCCCTGCTGAACTAGAGATTCAGGCGGAAACCCAAGATGGCCTGATCATGGCAATGAAGCATCGAACTTTTCCCTGTTATGGTGTCCAATTTCACCCTGAATCCATTCTGACGCCGCTTGGCGCAACACTTGCCAAAAATTTCTTAGCTTTGGAAGTTTTCTCGCAAGTTTAATCAGTTCTTGGATCCATGTCTTCCGCCATTTTTTTTAACACTTCGGGAGAGACCCTCTTTTCCATCGCATCGACAAAGTAGGAACCCACCACAAAACCGTCCGCATAGCGCAAGGCCTCTTTAGCTGAAGCACTGTTAGAGATGCCGAATCCAGCTGCGACAGGCAAGCCGGTACAGGATTTGATGCGTCTGACATCCTGCTCAAAGCCTGCGGGAAGATTCTGACGTATCCCTGTGGTGCCTTTTTGACAGGCATAGTAGACAAATCCCTCGCTCAGCCTTCCAATCTTGTCGAGGCGATCCTGCGAAGTGGATGGCGTTGCGATAAGGATGCGCTGCATGCCCCCTGGCAGCTCGACCTGTTCTTCAAAGGGAAGATCGACAATCAGAAGACCATCGAATCCATTTGAGGCTGCTTTTTCCAAAAAATGCCTTCCCAGCTGGAGAACAGGGTTGTAATAAGTGAATAAAACTAGGGGGACTGAATGGCGCTTTTTGACGCCTTCGGCTATCTCAAGAACCTGTTCGGGCGTGGTGTGATTGGCAATAGCACGCATCATGGCCCGCTGGATCACAGGACCATCCGCAATGGGATCGGAAAAGGGGATGCCTATTTCGAGAAGATCCACACCTCCTTCAATCAAGGCCACAGCACACTCGAGGGAATAATCGAGACCCCCATCCCCTCCGGTCACATAAGCGATGAACGCAGGATTGTTTTTGAAAGCCTCTGGGATCATATCAACCTCGCAGCTTCCAAGTAGGGAAGGTCTTTGTCCCCTCTTCCTGACAAGTTCACGATGACGATATCCCCCTTGTCGAAATCCTGGGCATGAATCATGAGATAGGCAAGCGCATGGCTCGATTCCAATGCGGGAATGATTCCTTCCATTCGAGAGAGCAACTTAAAGGCTTTTAATGCCTCCTTATCGCCAACAGACGCATAAACAGCCCGTCCTGATTCATAAAGTTCGGCATGCTCAGGACCCACAGCCGGATAATCCAATCCTGCCGAAATGGATTGGGTGCCGCTGATTTGTCCCGTGTCATCTTGAAGGATATAGGTAAAACAGCCGTGCAGCACGCCCGGCTTGCCTCCATGAAAACGCGAAGCGTGATGACCAAGGTCAGGGCTTTCACCTCCTGCTTCCACGCCGATCAATTGCACGTCAAGATCATCTAAAAAGGCAGAAAAGATGCCGATTGCGTTCGATCCTCCCCCCACGCAGGCGATAATCGCATCGGGATTCCTTCCTGCCATCTCCTGGATTTGTTTTTTGGCTTCCGTGCCAATGACCGACTGGAATGTTTTGACCATTTCGGGATACGGATAAGGTCCCAAGGCAGATCCAAGACAGTAGTGCGTGGTTTCATACGATGAAGACCAATCGCGCAGGGCTTCGTTAATGGCCTCTTTCAACGTTTGAGAACCTTGTGAAACAGACACCACTTCTGCGCCCAAAAGCTTCATTTTACAAACATTGGGGGCCTGTCTTTCGATATCTTTGACTCCCATGAAGATGGCGCATTCAAGTCCCAGATAAGCGCAGGCTGTCGCTGTGGCAAGACCATGCTGACCGGCTCCAGTTTCGGCAATGATGCGTGTCTTTCCCATTGATTTAGCCAGCAAGCATTGGCCCAAAGCATTGTTAAGTTTATGAGCGCCGGTATGCAGAAGATCCTCTCGTTTTAAAAAAAGGCGGGGTCCTGAAATCGCCTGAGCAAAACGCAGCGCGGGGGTCAACGGGGTAGGCCTGCCTCCATATATGCTCAAAAGATGGTTAAACTGCTTGAAAAACTCTTCCGAAAGTAATGTCCAATGCTCGATTAATTGCGTCAAGGGAGCCATCAGCAGCTCCGGCATGTAAATCCCGCCATATTTTCCATACTGCTTATCCATGACTTCTCACCTTATCGATGAATTGCTTGATCAACTGTTTGCTTTTCAACCCTTTTTCTTCCACCCCACTGGAGACATCAACTCCATCGGGCTTTAAGAGTTGGATGCCTTCCATGACATTGCTAGAATTGAGCCCTCCTGAAAGAAACCATCTGATTCCTTGAGGAGACTGAAACGTTTTCCAATCGAATAGCATCCCGCTTCCCGGCCGTTCGCTGTCAAACAGAAGATAGTCGCGCTGTGGATCGAGATCCGACATCGGTGCATTGGCAATGATCCGGACATACTGCTGGAAAGGCTCGGGATAGATCCCATAGAGCTGGAGAGCTTCAATGTTCCAGAGAGGACAAAGGGAGGCGATCGAGTCGCTGTCGACGTCCTTAAACACCCCCACAGGAATGGCTCCGCCTTCTTTGACTGCCTTCACAATCTCAGCGCCTTGTGCATACGTGACGTGACGCCTTGAATTTGGACAGCAAATAAATCCAACCATATCGGCACCTTCTTGTGCAGCATAGAAAGCAATTTCAGGATCCATCACACCGCAAATTTTAATGATCATGAAACCACTCCTCGATGAGTATTTCTGGGGACTCCACTTTCATCAAGGCCTCACCTATCAAGACTGCATCAAATCCTGCCTCCCGCATCCCTTCCACATCGGAGCGGGAGCAAATGCCTGATTCCGCAACTTTGATGATCGAACCGGGGATTTGCGGTCCCAATAGCCTTGAAAGATTCAAATCGACTTCAAAAGTCTGGAGATTGCGATTATTGATTCCGATGATGTCGGCTCCAGAGTCTAAAGCAAGCTTGAGTTCATGGGCATCATGGACTTCCACAAGAGCATCAAGACCGAGCCTCTTGGCCTCTTCAAGCATCCTCTTTGTCTTAGAACCTAGTATGGCGACAATCAAAAGGACAGCACTGGCACCATGTTGAAGGCTTTCCTGGATCTGGACAGGCGCGATGAGAAAGTCTTTGCGGAGGAGCGGGATTTCTGGAAGGATGCTCGCGATGTGGCGAAGATCCTGCAGACTCCCTCCAAATGCTTGATCGGTCAGGATGGATAGAGCCGCGGCCCCGCCCTGGCAATAACGCCTGGCAAGCGCGACAGGGTCATCGACAGCTCTGATCAACCCACGGGAAGGCGACTGGCGCTTGATTTCCGCGATAAGCACCATCTTATCCTGCCTCAGGGCTTGTTTGAGACTTCTACGCGGCCTGATTAAAGCGATTTCGCTCTCTTTCCTTTTGATGATCTCGTCGAGATAATTGGTCATAATTTTTCCATTGATTGTATTTATGGATGACCTGCCCCTCTTTGAGTTGTTGAATGGCCATTTCAATTCCTGCTTCAATCGTCGGTGCAATTTCATAAAGCCAGACTGCTACCCCTGCGTTCAAAGCAAGCGTATTGAAGACTGCCCCCTCTTCGCCGCTCCATGCTCGCATCAGGATCGCGGCGTTTTCAGTCGCTTTGCCTCCTCGAAGTTCATCGATTGAACAGGAAGGAAGGTGATATTGCTGAGGGTCCAAGATCCAGGAACGGATGCCCTCGGGACTGATTTCGCAGATTTCTGCAGGACCAGCGCACGACAGTTCGTCCAATCCATTCCCGTGAAAGACCAAGGAGTGTGTCGTACCTATCCCCTGCAACGCTTTCGCGATCAGTGGGAGCTGTTCGGATCTGGCAACGCCGATCATGCGATATTCCGCTCGAGCTGGATTCAGGAGAGGACCCAAAAGATTGAAAATGGTGCGCATGTTCAACCCGCGGCGCACCTCTGCAAGTGATTTCAAGCCAGGATGAAAGGCCGGAGCAAACATGAAACCGATGCCAATCGTCTCGATCGCTTCGGCAATCGTAGCCGCATCCCTATCAATCGCGATGCCCAAGGCTTCAAGGACATCGGCAGCTCCGCATTGGCTGGAAATGGATCGATTGCCATGTTTGGCTATTTTGACACCGCATGCAGCTGCAATGAGACTCGCGCCAGTCGAAATATTGACCGTTCCGTAATTGTCTCCACCGGTTCCAACAATATCAAGGACAGGCAGGGTCACGGAAACTGCGACCATTTGCGCCTCCAGAGCGCTCGCCATCCCGATCAGCTCATCGGCAGTTTCCCCTTTTGAACGCAACAAAGCCAGGAAAGCTGCGATTTGAAAAGGATTTGCTCCATTCAGCATCCCCTCAAGAGATTGGCGCGCCTCTTCCTGAGTCAACGGCTGTCTTTCCAGGAGTTTTTCAATAGCGTGTTTAAGCACTGCTCTCTCCTATTTAAAGATTCTTCAGCCGCCAGATAAACTCATTGAATTCGGTCGTTTTGCTGAGCATGTTGATGCGAACATGATTCTCTGCTGATCCATACTCAGGGCCATAAGTCCCGATGAAATGATATTTTTTTAATAAGTAATTTTGCGCCTTTTCCGGAGTTTGAATCCAGGCGGCAGGTCCCTGCTCATTCAGAAGTTTTAAGGGTGTATTCCCAATGATGCTGCGCAATTCCTCCCAGCGCGCTTGAAGGCGATTGCGAGTCGTCTCTACAAAATCATCGAGATGACCGTCTAAAAGGTATTCCAAGGCTTTTAGGCAGTGGAACTGTCCATCGGAATTTAAGCCATGGCTGACCGAAATGATGTAATGACGCATATACAGCATTATTTTTTCATTTTTAACAAAGGCATACCCGACGCGGCTGCCAGAAAACGATAAGAACTTGGACATGCTGAAAATGGAAATCATGTCTTCTGCCAAGGTGTCAATATTGACCGGACTATCGTCTTCGTTTAAAAAGAGTCTCCAGTGGTTGACGCGATCGTGGATGGTATAAGCGGCGTTTGTCAGTGTGGGTCTGATTTCGCCGTTCGGGTTGTTAGGTGTTGTCACATATTCCAAGAGTTGATCTGACTTGACTGTACCCACTTTTTCCATATCGACCCAGAAAATGCGGTTGGGATGCAGGAGATGGATCGCGTCCTTGATTTCAAAATATCCCGGCGATTTCTGCGTTAAATAGAGAGGGGTAATTGGAATGACAGAGCCCGTTTGAATTTCATGCCTTAAACAGTTGATTACGGATACAGCATAAAGCGCCGCATTGATAATCTGAGTCGCTCCCGTGCCAATAACAATGTAGCAGTCCCGAATCTTCTGCACAGGGGCGGTGGTCTCGTGCAAGGCGTAGATCGCCTCTTCCAGCTCGACCGATGCTTTTACCCCGTAAGATGCCAGTTCGGAAATATCGTATGAAACCCTGAAATGCTGATCGACCCACCATTCATTCAGCAGGTACATGCCCCGCGTCATAAAAAGCTCGCGCTGATGGCAAATGGGATCGATTCCCGGCAGATACCATTCGGGTTCGGCGGGGCGTATGTAGATTAAATCGCGCGTAGTAGGAACATATGCACTAAATGGATCAATCATTTGCATACTTCTATTATAGTTAAAAAAATTGTTTATTTCAATAATCTATTATTAGATTTAAATACAGAAAAACGCTAAATTTGTTAGATTTTTTTAACAAAATTGAATATTATATTCAAAAATAATAGGTGCGAAATGCATTCTTATGCTGGCTTCCGTGCCAAGCTATGCAGCCGCCTTGACCAGCACAACCGTGTTGGCCCTTACCTCAAAATCCATTCTGGAAAACATCCCTGTTTTTGCCTTTCTCTTTATCGGATCCATGCTGTTGGTCTTATGCGGACTGTTCTGCCTGGATCGCATTTTAAAAAGGGAGAGTCAAACCAGCTTCAAGTGTAGTAATGGTGCGTGACGATGGGGAGATTCGGCGACACCTACATGAGAGAAAGTCCTGAGTTCACTCGCATCCTTTTTGGAGACATGCTAGACAAAAGTTTTGGCAGGCTTTCAACAAGGAGCAAAAATATGGGTAGGATGATGATTTTATGGCCTTTGGGAGTACCCATCAGTCTTCTGATTATTCTCAAATTGCTAGGCGTTATTTAATGGTTATTTGACTTTAGAAGGACCACCTGCAGTCAATCCTGCAGGTGGTATCATCCAAATTTTATGGATTTTTGATAGTCAGTCGGCTTTGAACGCTTCTAACGCCTTCAACTTTTTGAATTTCCTTCAACAGTTTTTGCTGATCTTTAGCCGAATCCACCATCCCAGTCAATGTCACGCTGCCATTATTGGTGTTTAAAATTACTTCTTTGTAACTATTCCATAACCACCCTCGGCTGGTTTTGTCGCGAATTTTTTTATTCAACTGATCATCCGCGGGAGTGGCATAAGTATCTTGTGTGTAGGGTTTATCAGAAGCATTTCCTGAACGCGCATCCTGAACAGTGAGTTTGCTGATGAGAGTACTGACACCATCAATATTGCGAACTTCCCTTTCAATTTTGTCTTTCTCGCTTTCTGTTTTGACAAAACCCTGCAAAGTCACAACACCATTATTCACTTGAACATTGATGTTTTTATTTCCTTTTGAGAACCAGCCTGAGCTGACTTTATCTTGAACTTTATTGAGCAGATCTTGATCAGAGACCGTCGTGCCGGTCATGGCATAGCCTTGTTCACGATTGTAGTCCGCATATACGCCTGTGACACACATCATACTGAGTGCCACTGTGAGAAAGCCTAATGAATTTTTTCCAAATTTTTTGAACATATGTGCTCCCATGTTGAGGTTTAGGGTTTCGTTTTGAACCTAACATTCAACATTCAAATTGTCAATTTTCTAATTAAACGAGCTAATGAAGTAGGAGTCTTTAATCAGCGTCTGCCACCTTGTTCACGTTTGTGAAGAAGTGTCGCCATGCGAGTTTGCAGAGATTCCAAGGCGGATGCCACTGGCCGGGAAAGGCGTGCTGCTGTCATTGTTTTGAGAAGCTGTTGAAGATCCATAAGGATGGTCCCCGATTGTTGCAGGCCTGCTGGATCCAATAAATTTTGATTCGACGCTTGCGTGAGCAGGCCAATAATGGCCATGTGTTCCATATCAGTTCGCGGTGGATAGGCTTCCACGAGCACACACATAGCCGAGAGAAGGTTCAGAATGTCCTGCGATTCCAGCAAGTGAAGATCGAGGGCTTGCCACCAGCGGTAAAGTGAAGTTCGCGTTTCAGGCCAAAGCTCAAGATTGTCTGTTTCAGTTGTGTGCTCTTTGGTGGCAGAAATAAGTTTAGCGAGTGCCACGAGAGTTTTGCGAACGATGTGGGGAGCTGGGCAGGCGGCCGTCAGATTGTTGTTTACCAACCGACAAAGATAGCGCAGATGAATGTCCTTAGGGGCTTCTTCCTCATCAAACAAAGCTGGGTGGTGGATCAGTTTGGCATAAGCGTCTAACATGCCGCTCATATAGATAACGCCCCTGTCAGCGGCCGCTTCGTCGCTTATTTCAAATCCTTCCTGAGCCACGCAGTTCATGAGATGCTCATGCGCATCGACGGGTATCAGTTGAATTTCGGCGAACATCCCAAGAGCTGCAAAAAGTGTCAGCACATTGAAATGGTCGTGCAGGGGCAGCCACTCGGCGCAGTCGCTCACTAGAGCAGAATAAAGCGCGTTCCTATCCGATGGATCGATCGTTTTGGATTTTCTTCCTAAAGGAATCAAGGGAGTCAGGAGTCCGCGCAAGCGCTCGGCAAACTCGGGGGTTGGCTCAGCCAACATTCCTAAGAGATGCAGAATTTTTGCCACGCGTTGAGCAGTTTTATGCGAGTAACGTTCCCCTCTAGGATGATGGGCGAGTTCCCATACAACTGTTTTCTCTACAATTTGATATAAGGATGACCACAATCGTTCTTGCATGAGTTTCATCATGGGCGTGGGCAATTTCTTAAACGAAAGCGTGTCCGAAATACCAGGGTGACTCAACACTTGCATGCAGGGAAGGAGAGACGCGTTGATTTGAGGATGGGCGCAATGGTTTTGCAATTTAACTAGAGCAGTCATCGCACGCTGAATAAAAAGAACGCAGGGGATATCATATTCTTGAGGCATCACAAAATCAGTAAAGTCAGGGACATAGATTTGGAACAACAAATAGATTTCCAGATGGTCACACAGGACTTTGACAAGTTCAGCGAGAACTTCTAGTTCTGCTGGAGATAAATTTTCAAATTCTGCGTCGCTTCCAATTTTGGCAAATGTTTCAAGTGCTTTGATAAGTTCTTCGAATTTTAAAGTTTTGTCAAGCTGTTCAACATATGCTTGCTTCGCAGTTAAAAGCTTATTTTCAAGTCGCTCTGTTTGGTCGCCTGTGCTTTCATTCAATTGTGCGAAATTTTTTTCAAAGGTTTCTTTACGCTTCTGAAGTCTAGGCATGAGGTCAATGAGGCGGCCTCTGTGCACGTCTCTCAAATCGCGGCATGGGCCTAATAAAGCCTCGCGAGCCGGTGGCAAAAGCAATAGGCCAGGACAGGAGAAATCTGCACACAGGCGCAGACGCTCATAGGGGTGCAGATTTGGAGCCCTCAAAGCAGCGTGAATCATAAATCCGCGCACTAAAACGGGCAGATCTCGATTTTGAAAAGCAGCTTGGGCAGAAAATGATCCTTTGCAAGCTCCAGCGAGCAAGGTGCGTACATAAGCAAGCGCGCGATCATCGACAGTCAATCCCACGGCCCCACCTTCACACGGATACAGCAGAGTGTATAAGCGCTTTGAAAGCTGCAGCAAGGCATTATGCGCTTTTTCGCTAATAAGGGGCATTTTCTTTTCTTTCCAAAGCGTCCCCAATTGATCCAGCGCCTGGATTAAGGCGGACTGGCTGAGATTCTCCTGCACCATTTGGACAAGCAAAAGTTCGGCTTCTTCTGAAGTCAGTCCTTCTTTAGGGGCACGCGGACGCTTTGAGGGTGATACACCAGCTGGATATGATCTTTTGTGGTTGCTGGAATTGGATACTGGTTCTTCATTTAATGCGGAGCCCTCTCGAATCCGCTCAATCCTCTCTGCCAAGGAAAAGGCGCCAGTGGGTGGAGGGGCAATTTGGGGAGTTGCTGGTCCAGCGAAAGCGATTGCAGAAGTTGCTTCCATAATTCACAATTGTTAATAAAGTTGATCTATATTATCAAAAATGTGGGATATTCACAAATTTAAAGATGGATAATATTCTCTCGTGCAGTCACTTTATGATATTCTCATCGTTGGAGGAGGCATCCATGGCCTTTCCACGGCTTATTTTCTTTCGACCCTT